>JBBSOT010000550.1:0-3332 GCA_038259455.1 Hyphomicrobiales bacterium
CGACCAATGTTACGGCTTTTTCTTCGCCAATCAGCGATGCCGCAATGCTGTTGCAGAGACTTGTGAAATAGGCCCGCAGTTCGACGACATCGTCACCGGTATGGGATTCCGAGAGCTGTCGTTCAAGCTGGGCGACCGCCATCACGCGATGATGGGCATCCGTCAGATGGTCGCGCGTTTCAGGTGACGTCGTTCGCCGCGCGTTTTGGAGCAGCACGGCTGATACGATCTGAAGGCTGTTGGCGACGCGATGGCGAACCTCGCGAAGGAGGACGCCGAGCTGATCGATTATTTCGTTCTTGGCTCGCTCACTTGCGCGCGCATCGGTTACATCAGCGACCGCTATCAGTAGCCATGGCTGACCGAGATCCTGATAAACAAGCCGCCGTGCGTTGATGATCAGGCAGCGGGTCTCGCAATCGGGGCGCTTGAGTTCCATTTCGAATGCGACAATCTGCGCAGTGCCACCGGCGATCGCGGTCAACAGGGCACGCAGTTGGGTGACGTCCCATTCTCCGGTGCCCAGCTCGAACACGTGATGGCCCGAGGCCGTAGCAATATCGACCCCGAATGTCTCGCAAAACGACAGGCTCGCCCCGGCGACGCGAAGCTCTCCATCGAGCAGCAGCAGGGGGGTTGGCGATGACATGATCACCGCCATTACCAAGCTTAGCGCCGGGTCTTCAGTATCATTCGGAGGCCGGGTAGCCATTGCGTACCCTTCAAAAAACCGGTGACTCGCGGAGCGAAAGCCTTGGCCGGTAGGAGCGGCACATCCGCTGATTTCAACCAATCGCCGAAATCGTAGAACGGCGTATACCACATCGCGTCGGGTGTCACCCCTTATTCTACAGCCTGAAGATTTGTTTGCGCTCTACGTCGTAGGGGGCGAGGAAACATTGTTGATGAGCGTCGATATGGCCGTAACGATCTGCGCGGACGCGAACGGCTTCCGCACCATGACGCTGTTAGGGACCCCTCGCGAGTTGTGGTCACCAGCTCTGTTTCCTGACATATAGACGACCGGAATGTCAGGATACAGTTCCCGCGCACGCTGCGCGACATCCCAACCCTCCGGCCCATTACCAAGCTGGATATCCGTTACCAGGCCAGCAAAGTGGTGTTCGGCATCGTCAAGGGCCGCGATTGCGTCGGTGCCATTCGTGAGAATGCTGACGGCGTAGCCACCCTCGTTCAAGGCATCCTGGACCTCCAGTGCGATCATAGCTTCGTCTTCAACGAGCAGAATTAGTACGGCTTTTTCCAAGTAGGGCTCTCCTTTTTGAGGCAACGCAGCTTTGTGATTAAAGTTTCACCCAGCCGAATAAGGCTCGAATGGCGCGTTATCCCTCAACCTCCGCATCCGGTTGCCCGGCCATCAGCGCGTTGATCCAGGCGAGGCAAAGGTCGCGGCTGCGAAAGCTACCCCATTTTGCGGTCTCTTCGCGTTCGACGATCGGGAAGGTCGAATAGATATAGCGGATGTCGTCGCGGCTTTGAGCGGGGTCGGCGGGATCGAATACGCCGTAGAGGATGAAGTAGAGCGCATCGAGCTTGGCGCGCAGCCGCAGCCGCCGGTCCTCGTCCCAGACGAAGGGCGGCAAAACTTCGCCTGCCGCATCGAGATGGCCCATGTCGCGCGCGAAGGGGGCGAGATCGTGGGCGGTGTAGCTTAGTTCAAGCACCGTCGCGCGGACGATGTCGGCGGCGGTTTTGGGGCCGAAGGTTCGGGCATAGGCGGCGGGCGGGATGACCGGAAGCTGTTCTACCGTGAACCAGTTGAGGTGCTGGCCCTGTATCTTCTGGCGCGCGACATAGTCGAATGGCAACGCATTGAGATTGGAGACAAGCAGCGCAAGACGTGTTGCGTCGGGCTGGCCGATCCCCGGATCGACCTCGATCAGCGGCAGCGTGTTGCCCGCCGCGCCACTGGGCGCAATGGCCGCGATCATCGAACGCACGTTCGTCGGCGCGGTCACATCCTTGAACCCAAGCGTATAGGCGTGCTGCCCCAATCCTGCGGGCGGTTGCACCCAGAATTGCGGGTCAGCCACCCAAGCCGGGTCGCCATGCTGTTGCGACGTTGCGGGCAGCGGCTGGGCCGGGCGGTTGGCATTGGCGGCATTCACCACGACGCTCGCCGCACGGTGATCGAACGCTTGGACCATCTTGCCTTCATACAGCGGCACCCATTCCCCCGCCGCCGACTGGAAGCGGTTGCCGCCGATGCTCCATGCGCCTTCGCGTTCCTCCAGTTCGGCGCGAGTGCGGAACAGGTGGCTGTCGTTGGTCATGTGGAACATCGTGGCATAGCGCACGGGCCAGGCTGCGACCGGCGCACCGCCCGAACGATCGACCAGCACCGGCACCCGGGCATAGATCGCAGTGGTGAGTGCCATGTCGCGGCGTGAGCGGAAGATCGGGGCGGTGCCGGTATTGGGATTGACGCTGGCAAAATCCGCCGCGCCGATCGCAAACGCGCGGTCGGGGTCGGTGCGCTCGCCAACCGCTTGCAGGAAGAAGCCGCACGATGCCGCCGCAAAGCTGCGGTCGGGGCTTGCTACCATCGCGCAGAACTTGAAGCTGCTGTGGACGTCGGGAAAGAACGGCTCAAGCCCGTGCCGGGTACGGCGGTTCTCGAAGTCGTAGAGCGCCTTGAGATGTCCGCCCACCGCCAGCTCGCGGAAAAAGGCGCTGGCCGACAGGTCGGACGCGATGCCGCTCGGCGTCAGCAGCCCGACCATGCCATTCGGCCGCACCAGCGCGTGTGCGCGTTCAACAAACAGCGAATAGAGGTTGATGTCGCCCCGGCTGAGCAGCGGATAATGGCCCGATGCGCGCGCCATCCGCGCGGTATCGGCAGCGCGGGCATCAGCCTTTTCGTAATCCTCAAACAGCGGTTCGCCATCGGTTTTCAGTTTGGCGATCATCCGCGCCCTGTCCGACGCGCGCTGCGCCAGCGCGATTTCAGGCCGCCGCGCCGCGAACCATTCCACCTGTTGCAGCTTGATCCGGTCCCATGGTGGATTGCCGACGACGGCGTCGAACCCGCCTTCGCGGCCCTTGCTCGCCCAATTATCCCACACGCCGGGGAAGGCGATCTGCCAGTTGAGGAAGCGTTCCTCCCCGATCAGCGCGCGGGCGCGTTGCCAGATGGCGGTGAACGCCTCGACCTCCTCCGGCTTCGCCATGCCGCCATCTGGCGCTTTCCGGCCCCGCGCGATGGGGATGGGATCGCCGAAACGGCCATCGAGCCACAGCCGGGCAAGCGCCTTGTCCTTGGCCTTCAAATCGAGCCAGTCGAGTGCGTGGAGAAAACTGACGAATCCATC
>JBBSOT010000551.1:0-3330 GCA_038259455.1 Hyphomicrobiales bacterium
AAACCCGCGCTCGACAAGTTGCAGGCGCTGCGGGATCGGCTGGGCAAGCCGCTGATTGTCCGCTCGGCCTATCGCAGCCCGGAGCACAACCGCGCCGTTGGTGGCGCGACGCGTTCAAAACACATGGACGGTGCGGCCTTCGACATCGCCATGGCGAACCACGATCCCGTTGCATTCGAGGCGGCGGCGCGCGCTGTTGGCTTCTTGGGGTTCGGCTTTTATCCGCGGTCGGGGTTCATGCACATCGATCTCGGACCCGCGCGGCAATGGGGCGAGCGCTTCCCGATCCGGGCGACTGCCTGCTGAGACGCCACCAGCGCGCGAGGTGCTGGCCCAGAGCCGCACCATGAAGGGTGGCGGGGCGGCCGGTGTGGCGACGCTGAGTGCGGCGGGGGTCGAGGTGGCACGAGACGTCCCTGCTGAGACCCAGTCCGCCGTCCTGCCGCTGGTGCCATACCTCGACACGCTGCGCTGGGTGTTCATCGCCGTAGCGCTCGTGGGCATTGCGGTCACGATCTAAGCGCGCTTTGATGATTGGCGCAGGGGGCAGCGATGATTGCCGCCTTGCTGGGCGGGATTGCCGCCAGTCCACGGGCGCGAGCCGCTCTGCCGTACGGCGCTATCACTCTCGCTATCGTCCTGCTCCTGCTGTCGTTGGACCGCACCGTTGGAACCTTTTTCGCCATACCGCGTTGGATTCACGAAGTCATTCCCCAGCCCACAGGTCTTCATGGCGCGTTCCTCGATCATCGCTATAGGCGCTTCGGCGGGCGGAGTGGCTGCATTGCGGTCCTTGGTTGCCGCACTGCCGCGTCTATTTTCCCCCCCTGTTCTCGTCGTCCTTCATATCGGCGCGTATCGAAGTGAGTTGCCGGCACTTCTGAGCGCGGCTGGCCCGGTCCCGGCCAAACATGCCGAGGACGGCGAAGCCATCCTTCCCGGTCAAATCTATGTAGCGCCGCCGGATCGCCACCTGATCGTCGCGGACGGACGGTTGCGCCTTTCGCGTGGCCCAAAGGAAAACTGCGCGCGGCCGGCCATCGACCCGTTGTTTCGAAGCGTGGCTGAAAGCTATGGTTCGGACGCCGTGGGCGTGATCCTGACAGGCAACCTGAACGACGGTACGCTGGGACTGTTCGAAATCAAGCGACGCGGCGGTGTTGCCATAAGCCAGGACCCGAACGATGCCGCCCATCCAGAAATGCCGAGAAGCGCTGCCGAGCATGTCGCGCTGGATTACTGCCTGCCCCTCGCGGAAATACCGGAACTCCTCATTGAGCTGGTCGGCCAAAAGTGCGGAAAGGAATTGCCCATGCCGAAAATCTCGTCTCAACGGGAAAGACAAGCGCCCGAAATCATCGACAGCCAGACTTTCGAGCGGCCGCTGACGGTCACCTGCCCGGACTGCGGCGGCGCACTGAAGAAGTTCAAGGTCGGTTCGATCGTCAAATTCACATGCCACATCGGCCACAGTTATACCGCAGAGAACATGGCTGCGGCGCAGTTCGAAGAAATGGAAAAAGTCATGCGGGCTGCGGTACGGTTTCTCAACGAACGCGCCGAATTCTGTCTCCAGATGGCCGAACACGTCGATGACGGAAAGCTCGATGCTTCCATTGAATGGCACGCGGCCAGCAGACAGGCGCTGGATCGGGCCTACAAACTCCGCCACCTCGTGGAGCAGGATTGGCTCACGCCGGAGACCGCTCGCCCGCTTGCCTCGGCCCATGACCGCCATGACCAGACCGGATTTCGCGGATAAATCGCCCTCTCCCGCTCAGGTCTGGCAGAATCGCATCATCAAGGCGGCCTGCCAAAAACGAGTGCGATAGTACGTTTCAGGTCTTCTTGCGCGTATGGCTTCTGCAACACCGGTAGATCACGATATCCATCCATCAGGCCCTCGGGGCCGTTTCCCGTTGCAAAGGTGAAGGGAATGCCACGCTGGCGAAGAATTTCGGCTACGGGAAAGGATTTCTTCCCGGCCAGGTTGATATCGAGAACTGCGAAATCGATGTCGCTTTCGCGGGCAAGCTCCATCGCCTTATCGATACGCGTGGTCTGACCGACGACTTCGTGCCCGAGTTCGTTCAGCATGTCCTCCAGATTCATCGCAATCAGGACTTCATCCTCAACAATCAGAACCCGTTTCGCCGTCTGTCCCGTCAATTCGTTTACCCTTTTCCTGACCGTCGGGCATTGGAGCATCGATCTTGCAGACGACACCGGACGTTTCAAAGACAACGTCCACCTTGCCGCCCAGTTCCGACGCCAGCACCTTCTGGACGAGGACTGAGCCAAATCCGTTGCGTGTCGGCGGGACGACAGGCGGACCGCCGCTTTCCGACCACCTCAAGGAGAGGCGTCGATCGTTGCCGTCACCGACAAGCTGCCAGCGGATGTCGACCTGGCCGTCCTCGGTAGCAAGCGCGCCGTATTTCGCGGCGTTCGTTGCCAGTTCGTGCATCGCCATTGCAATCGAGAGCGCGGCATTTGGCGCCAGCCACAGGTGTGGACCTTCAATCTGAAAGCGGTTCGATCCTCCCCAAAGAGGTTCGACCGTCTCCGCGACAATGTTCCGCAAATCCGCACCGCCCCAGTTTTCACGGGTCAGCACGTCGTGCGATTTACCAAGCGCGATCAGACGCGCCCCGAAAGTTGCGCGCGCTTCCTCTAGCGACGTGGCGCTTTTGAGCGTTTGCGACGCGATGGCTTGCACCGTCGCCATGACGTTCTTTATGCGGTGATTGAGCTCGCCGACCAGGACTTCCCGATGCTCATCGAAACGCTTGCGCTCGGTGACGTCCTCGATGGCAATCAGGATCAGGTCGTCAAGGTTGCCTTCTTGCCGCAACTTGCACGCAGTGAGCAGCATTGATCGTCGCCCGGTCTGACGGAAATCCTGCTCGACCTCGAAATTGTGGATGTCTTCATCCTCCGAATGTACCTTGTCCAGAAGGGCCCGCAGCGGCGGGTCATTCCACTCGCCGCTTCCAAGCTCAAAGATAATCTGCCCTTTGGGTTCTTCGTCGAAAACAGCAAACAGATCGCGGAAGGCCTTGTTGGCGGTCTGGACGCGCAAGTTGCTGTCCAGAACCAGCAAAGGATGCTGAACCGTCCGCACTATGGTTTCGGAATAGGTGCGGGCATCATTGATCGAATCGGCGGCGCGTTTGCGCTCGGTGATGTCGCTGAACGTGACGACGACGCCTGCAATCCGGTTGTCCTGCGTACGATAGGGAAGCACGCGGCGCACATACCAGCGGCCCGCATCGCTTCGGACCTCTGCCTCGATCGGGGACAGCGTCTTCAGTACCTTTTCCACATCCT
>JBBSOT010000552.1:0-3329 GCA_038259455.1 Hyphomicrobiales bacterium
GAGGCCAAGGACCGGCTGAAGGCACGCGGCTACCGCTGGGAAGCTGCGCGTAAGGTCTGGTGGAAGGAACTGCGTTACGGGGATCTCACCACCGAGTGCAGATGGTTCCGGGCACAGGAGCTGCCGCCGTTCCGGACCGCGAAGGTGACCTCGAGCCAGCGGCACCGCTGAGCAAACCCGCCGACACCCACCAACAACCATCCTCAGGGCCCGCCAATTGGCGGGCCCTTTTCGTTCAAGGAAGACAATCATGACTACCGAACCTACCGCGACACCCATGACCACCAATCTCGACCAGATGGCGTTGGACCTTGCTCTCGAAGCCCGGGTGTTTTCCGCGCGTCCCGACACCGACAGACCCGCCGCCGTGCGGACCTACATCGTTGCCGACTTCGAATACAAATACGACCGGGCCTTGCACACTTGCTACACCACCGCCGAAGGAAAGGATGCGGAGGGCACAGTGCGCTGGCCCTTCCACCGTATTGTCGCCGCGGCGTGGGCAGTAATCTGGTTCCGGCCGGGTGAGGACATCGCCGAGATCGAGACCCCGGTGGTGCTGTGCGCCGAGACCATGGACGAGCGGGAGATCGTCAGCGCCTTCTTTGACGCTCTCGCCGCCGAACCTTCCGCCTGCCTCGTCACCTGGGGCGGGGAGGCCAAGGATCTTGCGGTCCTGCGCAAGACCGCCGGGGAGTTTGGCCTGCTGCTACCCATGCAGCTGCGCGACGTGTCACCCTATTCCTCCAGACGGATCGATCTGTGCGATGCCGTCTCGGTCAAGGCAAACTCGGTGCATCTGCCGGAATATGCCGCCGCTTGTTCCATTCCGGCCAAGCCTTCGCCTTCCCAACATATCGGCAAGCTGGTCGAAGCGGGCGATTGGCCCGCGGTCAAGGACCAGGTTCTGGCCGACGTCATGACCCCAGCGGTCATATTGGTGCGGCATCTAGCCAGCCACGGGATTATCAGCTGCAAGCCGCAGCAGACGGTCCTGGCCCTGGCCGAGGCGATGGCGCTTGCCCTGCCGGCACGAGAGTACTTCACCCGGACGGTGATGCGCTGGGCGGAGAATGAAGTCGTCCAGACCAAGCTGCGAGGCAAAGTCTGCCCGCCGGTCTAGGTAATTTCGTCAAGCGCCGTGATTACCTCTCGTTAACCAAGAATTAGGTTTTAGGGCCCAGCTTGCAATTGAGGGCGCTACGGCTTTTCCGAATGAAGCGACGCTTCACTACGGTTCTGCCGAACGCCCTCAGCCACTTTTTAGATGAGATAGCGACGCCGATGAGCCATTTGTGGCGGAACGCTTCGGCCGACCCTCCCGCGGTGGTTCTTCGCTACGCAGAGCGAGAGTTTGCAAATAAATACAACTTCTCAGGCTAGTGCATCACGGATTTGGAGCTTTCCGTTATGTCGGCAGAACTCAAGCCAACTTTTGCCCCACCTTTGTCAAAATAGTGCCGGTTAAGAACTTGAATAGAGTCCAAGACGCAAAGCGTGGTTTGCCAGCGAACAATTTACGAATTTCGATTGTCTTAGCGAGTTTGGCGGCACGCCACGTTTTTAGAAAAATTAGGCTGAAAAGCACAGTGCCAAGCCGATCTAGCTTTCGAGATATCGGTGCTAGCTATGAGCCAAACCGCTATAAACCCATTCGTTGTTAAGCGAGCAACTCACAGATCCTATTGGCCGATTTTCCGTCACCGAATGGATTATGCGCCTGCGCCATGGCCGCATAAGCCTCGGGGTCGTCGAGCAGGCGGGCCGTCTCTGCCACGATTGTGTCGGCGTCGGTACCGACCAGTCGTGCAGTGCCCGCTTCTATACCTTCAGGGCGTTCGGTCGTTTCGCGCATGACCAGCACGGGCTTGCCCAGCGATGGGGCTTCTTCCTGCACCCCGCCGCTATCTGTCAGCATCAGGGCAGAGATCCCCAGCAGCCGCGCAAAATGCGGATAATCGAGCGGCTCGATGAGCGCAACATTGGTGAGCCCCGAAAGCCGGTCGTTCATTACATTGCGCACGTTGGGGTTGAGGTGCACGGGGAAGATAAGCGCGACATCATCGCGCGCGGCGAGACGCCGGATTGCCTCGGCAATACATTCCATGCCGCCGCCGAAATTCTCTCGCCGGTGACTCGTAACGCCGATGATCCGCTTGCCCGCAAAGCGCGCTTCCAATGGCGCGAGGTCCCGAGCGAGCTGAGGCTCGGCGTCGATCCGGGCGGTGATCCAGTGCAGCGCATCGATCACCGTGTTGCCAGTGACGTGGACAGTTCCCGCCGCAACGTTTTCGCGAACTAGAGCCGCGGCGGCGGTTTCGGTTGGCGCGAAATGCAGCGCAGCGATGGTGCCGATGATCTTGCGGTTGACCTCTTCCGGCCAAGGATGGTGGATGTTGCCACTGCGCAGGCCCGCCTCCACATGGGCTACTGGGATCTTGCGGTAATAGGCTGCTAGCGCTCCCGCCATGGCAGTGGCGGTATCGCCCTGCACGACCACGCATTCGGGTTGTTCCTGATCGAGCACCCCGCCGATGCCGGTCAGCAAATTGCCAGTGAGGGCATCCAGCCTCTGGTCCGGCTGCATCAGGTGGAGATCGTGATGCGGCACGATGCCGGCAATTTCCAGCACCTGGTCCAGCATTCCGCGGTGTTGACCCGATACGCAGGTCCGCGACGCGAACCGGTCATCGCGTTCGAGCGCATGGATCAGCGGAAACAGCTTGATGGCCTCTGGCCGGGTACCGAATACAGTCAGGATCTTGCGCGCCGGGGTCATGCCGCCCGCCCTAGCGCGGATTGGTTAAATTTGCCTGCGGCGTTCGTGAGCTTATTCGCCCGGGGGATCCTGCGTCGTTGTGACAGCTGGCAAGGTCTCTTCCTCACCCGGGAGAGCGCCTTCGCGTTCCCGCTCGAGCTTGTCCATATAGGCCTTTTCCAGCACCTCGACGCGGGCCTGTGTCTCGGCAGCTTCCTCGTCGATCGTTGACAGACGTTCCGCCCGAGCGGCGGCGATCAGCTGGGCAAACCGGATGCCCGAGGCTTCGCCCTTTTCACCGTAAGCTGCGTCGATCATTTCCTGGGTGCAGCCGGTAAATCCGCCCGCGCCGGTTGGCGAGCAGGAGAACGCGCCGAACGCGCCGACCATCTCGAAGCTCTCGGCGCGCTGGGCCCACGCGGTGTTTGAGGGATCGTCGCTAGTCCGCAGGTTCTCGGGGATTCGGAAACGCTCGCTCTCATTCTTACGGGCGCAGACCGTAATGACTTCCTCGGTAGAAACAGGGCATGCGTCATCGCCATAGATGATCACCATGTTGACCTGGTCGCCC
>JBBSOT010000553.1:0-3326 GCA_038259455.1 Hyphomicrobiales bacterium
ATGGCCGGCCAGGTGGTTGGCATCAATACCTCCATCTACAGCCGCACCGGCGGATCCATCGGCATCGGTTTTGCCATTCCCTCCAACATGGTGCGCGCCGTTGCAGAGGCCGCCGAACGCGGCGCCGACTATTTCGAGCGTCCCTATGTGGGCGCTGAATTCGAGGAAGTCACATCGCAGATCGCTGAATCGCTTGGCATGGCCCGTCCGCTTGGCGCGCTGGTCTCTTCCGTGACCGAGGACGGCCCGGCGGCCAAGGCCGGTTTGCGACCCGGTGACGTGGTGCTGGCGCTCAATACCGCGCCGATCGAGCACCCGGACGCATTGGGCTACCGCCTCGCCACCATGAGCATTGGCAGCGAGGCGACGTTCGAAATACTGAGCCAGGGCGACAAGCGGACGATCGAGATCGAGTTGGTCCGTCCGCCAGAAGGCGCCAATCTCGCTGAACTCACCATTACGGGGCGCAGTCCGTTCGCCGGCACCAAGGTGGCGGAACTGTCTCCGCGACTGGCGCAGCGGCTCGGCCTGCGTTCCGACATCAAGGGTGTCACGATCGTCGACATTGCCCAGGGCAGCCCGGCAGCCGGTTTCGGGCTGCGCCCGTCCGACATCGTGCGCGAGATCAATGGCGAAGAAATCGACACGCCCGACAAGCTTCGCCAGGTCACGGAGGAGACGGCGCGCCGGTGGCGGTTCACCATCGAACGCGACGGCAAACTGTTGCGCCAGACGCTGCGCTACTGACCACGGGGATATCCGCGCCCATGTCTGACCTGTTCGGCGATGCTGACAAGGGCAAGCCGCAGACCGCAGCGCCGCTTGCCGAGCGTCTGCGCCCGAAAACCCTCGGCGAGGTCGTCGGCCAGGAGCACCTGACCGGCGAAGACGGGGCACTGACGCGGCTGATCCGCTCCGGCTCGCTCGGCTCGATGATCTTCTGGGGGCCGCCGGGTACGGGCAAGACGACGGTGGCAAGGCTGCTGGCCGGCGAGACAAGCCTTTCCTTCGAGCAGATCTCGGCGGTTTTTTCAGGCGTTGCAGACCTCAAGAAGGTGTTTGAAAGCGCCAAGCTGCGCCGCGCCAACGGCCGGCAGACATTGCTGTTCGTCGACGAGATCCACCGGTTCAACCGCGCCCAGCAGGACAGCTTCCTGCCGGTGATGGAAGACGGCACCGTGGTGCTGGTCGGCGCCACGACGGAAAATCCGTCCTTCGAGCTGAACGCGGCACTTCTGTCGCGTGCCCGCGTCATGACATTCCGCTCGCTTGGCGAGGAAAGCCTGGAACGGTTGCTGGTGCGTGCTGAAGAGGTCGAGGGAAGGGCGTTGCCGCTTGATGCGCAGGCGAGAGCCATGCTGCTGGGCATGGCTGACGGCGACGGCAGGGCGACGCTGACGCTTGCCGAGGAAGTGTGGCGCGCCGCGCGACCGGGCGAAACATTCGACGCCGTAGCGTTGCAGGATATCGTGCAGCGCCGGGCGCCGATCTACGACAAGGGACAGGACGGTCACTACAACCTGATATCGGCCCTGCACAAATCGGTGCGCGGCTCCGATCCCGACGCGGCACTCTACTATCTTGCCCGCATGCTCGATGCCGGCGAAGATCCGCTTTATCTCGGGCGACGCCTGGTGCGGATGGCGATGGAAGACATCGGCCTGGCCGACCCGCAGGCCCTGGTGATCGCCAATGCCGCCAAGGATGCCTACGACTATCTGGGCTCGCCGGAAGGCGAGCTGGCGTTTGCCGAAGCGACCGTCTATCTGGCCACCGCACCGAAATCCAACGCCATCTATGTCGCCTACAAGAGCGCGGTGCGGGCCGCCAAGGAGAACGGCTCGCTGCTGCCACCCAAGCACATCCTCAATGCGCCGACCAAGCTGATGAAGGAGGAGAGTTACGGGGAGGGCTACCTTTACGACCATGACCAGCCCGATGCTTTTTCCGGGCAGGACTATTTTCCCGAAAAAATGGGACGCCGGACCTTCTACGATCCGCCCGAGCGGGGATTCGAACGCGACGTGCGCAAGCGGCTCGACTATTGGGCCAGGATCAGGCGAGAGCGCAGCGGCGAAGCCTGAGGGTGCTCGGCTGGCCGACATGGCCGGCAGGACGGCGATCCGCGTTGGTCGGACGCAATCGCAGGTCGAATATATATAGGGGATGGCAACCACTTCCCCTAGGATGGCCAACTTTCGTTCCCAGGAGGCACTTTTGCCATTCAGCGACCCCGATCATCCGTTATCGCAGCCGGAGAATCTCCGGCGTGCAATCCATGCGGCCGGTGTCGCCCTGTGGTCATGGAGCGTCGACGATGATCGATTTACGATGGATGAGCTGGCCTTTGAGCTCTGGGGTCTGCCTTTCAGTCGTGACGTCAAATTCGAGGACTTGTCTGCCCATATCCACCCCGCGGACAGGGACCGTGTGCGCGAGGCCTTCACTGCAACGCGCGGCATAGTCGGATCCTACGAAATCGATTTCCGAATCATGGTGGAAGACGAAGTCCGCTGGATTTCAGCGCGTGGCCTGGGCGACGATTCGGCCCTTCACCACAGGCGGATGTTCGGAATTTTTCTCGATGTGACGGGCCGCAAGCAGGCGGAAGAAAGCAACGAACTTCTTGCCGGCGAGATGAGCCATCGCGTGAAGAACCTGCTTGCCATTGCAACCAGCCTGACCAATTTGAGCGCGCAGTCGACGTCGACCGCCACCGAAATGGCTGCGACACTGACCGGCAGGCTCGCGGCTCTCGGGCGGGCCCATGACCTGGTGCGGCCCCTGCCGGGAAATCAGGGACATGCGGCGCTGCTGGGCGACCTTCTGTCGATTTTATTGTCTCCCTACGAGGATGTCGGAGCGTTCAGCGGCCGCATACGGGTAGCGGTTCCGCGCATGGGGATAGGAGAGGCCGCTGCAACGTCGCTTGCACTCATCGTGCACGAACTGGCAACGAACTCGCTGAAATATGGAGCCTTGTCGGCAGATACGGGTGTGCTCGATCTGTCGGGGTCATCGGATGCGCAGCATCTGGAGCTGATCTGGATGGAACGTGGA
The DNA here is from genome assembly GCA_038259455.1 of Hyphomicrobiales bacterium. GTDB lineage: Bacteria > Pseudomonadota > Alphaproteobacteria > Rhizobiales > Rhizobiaceae > CAMYMG01. Next base: position 3,061 of record JBBSOT010000553.1, read on the forward strand.
GGACCCCGCGTGGAGCCGCCGAAGGATGAGGTGGGCTATGGCAGCCGCCTCGTGAAAAGGAGCGTCTCCGGCCACCTGCGCGGAACGATCAATTACGACTGGGCCTCCGAGGGGGTGACCGTCACTCTGAGGATAGATGGCGAGCGTCTCGCAACTTAGGTTCTATGGCCCGTTGGAACAGAACGAGCTTGCACCCTCGGCTAACGTCGGCAGCGAGGAGCCGCGGCGATGGGGCATTCCCGCCTCGCTCGCGGTTCATGGCCTGC
>JBBSOT010000554.1:0-3324 GCA_038259455.1 Hyphomicrobiales bacterium
TGCGGCTTCGGCAGGCATCGCCAATGCTGTCCCTGTCGCGCCTGTCGCTGTCACGGCACCCATGGCGCGCACCAGGGCGCGCCGCGAAATGTTGTTTGTCATGGTCTCTCTCACGGTTCGAACCAGCTTTCCAAGGCCGGCGGAAAGTCTTTCCCAGTCGGAATACTTGCCATCATCGGTGGCGGACCGATAGCCGGGGGTTGGAAACCTGCCGTGAGACAGGCCGAGACGCTTTTAAGGTTTCCCTCTGGACAGCACGCTCGCCCCCGGCCATATTCAGCCGGTCAGAGCCGCGCCGCCAAGCGCGTCTGCCGAACTGGGAAATTTCCCAGTTCAATTCACCGCCGCCCTTTCGCTTGCAGGCGATCGGGCAATTCCTATCAGGGAATGCGGTCTATCACGGTCCGGGTTTCCAAGCCCACGGACGAAGCTGCGCTTATTCGCTGAAAACGTCAAGTTCGCTCTGCCAGGGGCGAAGCTTGCGCAGCGACGCGCCCTGGGCGATGTTGCCGTGGCAGGAGTTTCCAATGCGCGTCACCACCACTACCGACCGAGTTGATCTTGATGGCGACTACGGCCTGGTCGAAGGCGTTGAAGTGACGTGCAGCCGATGCGGCCATTCGGAAGAATGCTTGGGAACCGCCGAGGCTTCGATTCTGCGATGCCTGTCGCAGTTGCGCGCGAACTGTCCGAAGCGCGAGAAAAACTACTACGTCATGGACGATTGAGGTGAGCGCCGAGCTCCCGGCGGCCAATTCACATGCTTGCCTTCTGCATCTGACGGATATTGCGTTTGCGATCCCGACGCCTATGCGACATTGTCATCCCGAGGTGGAGGCAAACCAATGAGAATGGCTCAAGGCTATGCCCGGACGATGGTTGTCTGTTGCCTTGCCCTATCGGGGTGCGCGGGCGTGGGCGCCGCCATGAAGTACGAGCCGAAGGTGCACCTTGTGAGAATGCCTGACGACACGTATCGCGTTTTCGAACATCCCGACGGGAACAAGATCATGACGACGCCGAGCCTCGGCAAGTCAGCAGGTGCCGGCGCGGTCCAGGGGATTACTTTTGGCCTCGCTGATGTCCAGCCGCCAGAGCAGCGCCACGAGGCGGCCGCGCGGAAATATCTCGACGACACGGGGCGCGCGAATTGCCGGATCGTGTCCGGCTATCTGCTGGTAAAGCCGCAATACGAATTCACGATCGACTGCACTCAGGTAGTGCCGACCGTTGCGTCAGAACCATCGTGAGGCTTTGACCAGTAGCCGGTCACATAGGCCGCACCCACTGCTTCCGGATTGGCCCTTGTATGACCAAGATGCACCCCCCAGACAGCAGCGCCTATCCGCCGCGCGGCATGTCCCGCGAGCTCGCTGCGCGTTATATCGGCATCGGCACGACGAAGTTCGACGAGATGGTGAAAGACGGCCGCATGCCAAAGCCGAAGAGGGTTGATGGCCGCACGATCTGGGATCGATTCGCACTCGATGCGGCATTCTCCGATTTGCCGGACGACGGCCCAAGCAACTTCTTTGATGGCCTGTCTGCCGGCTAGTCACCGTCGCGGCGTCTTGCGATCTCGGTAGCTGGCGAGCATTACCAGTCGGCTTGGCCCTGATGCTCGACGCTCGCGCTGCCAGGCGACGTGCACAAGCGAAAGGCCCCCTGGGCGATGGACCCGGCTGATTCTGGTGAGCAAAAAACCTTGCGATAAATCTGACTGTTACACGGCCCGTTTCCCATGAAACGCAGCTGACCTGATCAACCTCTCCCGGATTGGCCTCGATCCAGCAGCACGAACACCGCCCGACGGCTTCTCGCATTGCCGACCATATTGCACTTATCCTGACCTTGGGCGATGCTTTGCAGCGGGGGTGAGAATGCTCGATCAGTTGCTTATGTCTTGGCTTCGGCTTCCGCTCTGGGCGAAGTGGGCTTCAGCCATTTGTGTTTTGGTCCTGCTTGATTCGATCCGCTTTGCCTGGGGCGAGCGCGATTTCGTAGACGGTGTGGTGCAGACCTTTGTTGCGAGCATCTTCTACTATGGAGGCATGTTCGCAGGTGTCGGCACCGGCATCTGGGTCGGCATTCGCGTAGCTGAAAAGTCCAACAAGAACTGGCTCGGCTGGTTCGTCGGTGTGATTGCTGCGACCGTGGTCTACGGCCTGATCGACCGGACAGCATCCGCCTTGCCCGGCGTCGACTGGCGCGTGAAGGCCATGCGGGACTCCAACTGCTACACAGAATGGGATGGGCGTTCGAATCCGGTGGTTTGTGAGTAGTTTGTAGAAGCGAGAGATACCGCACCATGTCGCTCCCGGACCGTCTGCTTTTCGTCGATGTGGAAACCACCGGCCTGTTCAGCTCCGATCGCGTGGTGAGCCTCGGCATCATCGATCTCGACACCAGGCCTTTGCGCGAGGGCAGGATCCTCGCCGATTCCTATCACTTGGTCTTTGATCCCGGCCGCAAGAGCCATCCGCGCGCCGAGGCGGTGCATGGTTGGTCTGACTGGGTGCTGCGGCACCAGGATCCGTTCAGCCATCATGCTGCGTCCCTGCTGCCGCTGTTTGAGAGCGGTGCGAGTATTGTCGCGCACAATGCCGGGTTCGACTGGAAATTCATCGCCCGGGAGTTCGAGCTCGCCGAGACGCCTCTCGTACCGCAATCCTGCTTCTGCACCATGCAGGCATGGCGGGATCAGATCGGCGGCAAGAGCAGCCTGGACGCGGTGCTGCGCGAGATCGGGCTGCAGCGGTCAGCGAAGACGCACGGCGCCCTCGAAGACGCTTGGCTGGCCATGCAGGTCTATCTGTGGCTTCATGGCGTCCAGTTGCCGGCTGACGATGCGCTGCCACGCTATGTGCCATCGAACCTCAAGGCCGCTCCGCAGCAACCGCCAGGACCGCTGCCGAGGCGCAAACCGAGACGCCGATCAGCAGCGCCAACACTTCCCAAGCCGCGCGGCGCTGCCGCAGGATCGGAGCACGAACCGACGCCCGGCCTAGCACTGTCCGACGAGTCTCGGAAGCTGATCATGGCCGCCACTAGGCCGACAGCCGCCTTGATGCTCTGGGTGGCCCGAGCCGATGGCGTGACGGACGATTCAGAGGTGGCGGCCGTCGCCAGTCTCGTCGGCGCCGAGCTTGGACGCTTAGGACTGCCGCGAGACGCCGACATCGAGCAGGATCTCGCCGCCGAGTTCTTCGAGATCGAGCCGACGCCGCAACTGGTCGACGCGGCCGCCAGGGTGCTTGTCCGAGACGAGCGAGCGCGCGCCGAGCTGACAGCCTGGCTACGGCTGGTCATGGCGAAGGAAGAAAA
>JBBSOT010000555.1:0-3316 GCA_038259455.1 Hyphomicrobiales bacterium
CGCAGCTCGCGATCAATCTCCGCCCAGTCCGGAACAAGACGCTGCCCGTCCGACACCGTGGATGGGGCTGGAAACAAAAGAAGTTCAAGGCTGTCGTCATCGAGCCCCACCGGCAAGGGCCAGGTTAGCCCGGCATGACGCGCCCGTTGGATGTAGCTTCCGACACTCCCCTTGCTCAGACCGAGGGAGGCGGAAATGGACCGCTCGCTCAGGCCGTGCCCAAGCTTCAATCGCAAAACATCTCGTATCCGGCGCATGTTCAATCGTCCTGTCGGCATCAAGCCACTCCCTCATTCCTGAAGGCGCAACTATCCTCAATTTGCCGACCAGACCTGCCCGCGATCCCGCGAAATCAGTGCCCAGCCTCACGCGAAATGACTGCCCACGATCCCGTGAAATCGATGCCCACCATCACGCGAAACACGCAGTCAGCGACGCGGCGGTTGCCGGGGCGGGCAACCCGATGGCACATACAGCCTTCATCGATACGGCCGGTCAGTTCACGGCCGGTGTCTGGGCTTGCGATGCCGGCACGCTGGAAATCCGGGACCTTGTGGTAAATGAAGCATGCTATCTCATCGAGGGAATGGTCGTCATAACGGATGAGAATGGACATTCCGAAACCTTTCACGCCGGCGAAGGTTTCGTCCTGCCACGCGGGTTCTCTGGTACCTGGCGCATGCCGTTCGCAATTCGTAAATACAATGCAATGCATAGCCCCGACGGAGGGTTGGTCGCCATGGAGGGCGGATAGATCTGCAGCGCCCGTTCTCAGCGTATCCTCATGAGTAAGAGTAATTCTATAGGGCGCAGCTCAATGATCTGTTTCCGTGCTTAGCAATACCTTCGCGAACACGATGCCGCATAAAGTCCATGATGTGGTTCGAATCGCCTTTCGCGGTCGGGTGACTCACATAGTCGTGTTAGGCTCCAGACTTCGGTAACGGGGTCGTCCCAGTCAAGCGATTTTGCACATGCGACTTGCGCCGCCGAACCGCGGTCTTGTTCTTTGAACGATTGATCTGCTTCTCTATTCGGCAGCCTTCGCTTGAGATCATCCCGGGTGCATGCTTCGGTCCGTGGTCGGCGCGATGGCCGCCAACATGATGCTGGTTCAATGCAATTCCGGTGTGCCCATCTCATTGGCGTGCTCGACATGGTCGGCATCAGTCCTGAGCACGGCATCACCGGAACCGCGTCCCGTGGGGACCTCGAAGGCCCACGATCAGGCGGGCAGACGTTTGGAACCTGTGTCTTCAGCCGGCATGAAGCACCGGCGTGTCGAAGCGGAAGTCGGTGTCATCCGTCCACATGCGGTGTAGGATCACGGCGATGCGCCGGGCCAGCGCAACCATCGCGCGCTTGGCGCCGCGACGGCGCGCAAGTTTCGCCGCCCAGGTCCTCAGCCATGTCGCCCGCCCGCGATGCATCATGACGGTGGCCGCCTGGCACAGCGCACGGCGCAGGTTGACGTCACCTGCCTTGGTGATCCCGCCTGAGATGTCGCGTTCGCCTGACTGGTTGCGGGAGGGCGTCAGGCCTACCCACGGCCCGACCTTCTTCGAGGAGGTGAACCGGGCGGGGTCATCAACCGCAGATCGATAGGTCAGAGAAACGACAGCGCCAATCCCGGGCATCGACATCAACCGACGACAGACCGGATCCTCTTGGGCGAGTTGGCGGACATGGCGTTCAAGGCCCGCCAACTCTCGCCGCAGCGCCGATCGCGCGCGCAACATGGGTTCGGTGGCCGCCTCCAGCATCGGATTGCCCGCAGCCAGTTCGCGGATACGCTGTTCAAACCGGCCGCGCGATATGGTGCCGACCTTGAGGCCGAAGTTCCGAAGGAGCCCGCGCACTGACATTTCCAGTGTGATGAACCCCTGTTGCACGGCCTTGCGAGCGCTGAGCACGGCCCGAACTTCTTGTGCAGACACCGATTTGCAATGAACCGGTCGGAACCAGCCGAGGTGCAGCAGGCGTGCGATACCTTCGGCATCACGACGGTCCGTTTTGATCGGCATCGCCTTCAAGGCGCCTTTCACCTGACGGGTTTCCATCAGCACGACGGGTTGCTCCGCCTCTGAAAGCCCGCGATGCAGCCACTGCGACAAGGGGCCTGCCTCAAGCCCGACAGCGGCAACCGCGCCGTCCAGATCGCTGATCCAGCGCAACAGCGCCTCGGGCTCACTGGCCACCTGAGCCTCTTTCACGATCTTCCCATGCTCGCTGATCACGCAGATCGCGGTCTTCTCAAGCGACACATCCAGCCCGACAAACAGCTTCATCCCGCAGTCCTCCCTTTGGATCCGATACGGGGAATTGCGCCAGCTTGCCCTCGACTTTGCAACGGTAACGGGCGGGTCGCGACGCAGGCCCCGTTACGGCATCTCGTTCTCGTTTCATAGCCAGAACATCACAGTGGCTGCGAGGGCGACGGCGGAGAGAAAGACTTTTGGGCATCTGTCATAGCGCGTGGCAACCCTGCGCCAGTCCTTCAAACGCCCGAACATGATCTCGATGCGGTTTCGGCGTTTGTAGCGGCGCTTGTCGTATTTCACGGGCTTGCTACGGGACTTCCGACCTGGGATGCACGGCTTTATCCCCTTGTCTTTCAACGCATCTCTGAACCAATCAGCATCATAGCCTCGGTCACCCAGCAACCATTCTGCCGCAGGTAAGCTGCTGAGCATGGCCGCAGCACCGGTGTAATCGCTGACCTGCCCAGACGTCATGAAGAAGCGGATTGGACGTCCATCCTCATCGGTGACGGCGTGCAGTTTGGTATTCATCCCACCCTTGGTTCGGCCTATGAGACGGCCTCGTTGGTCGTCAGGCCCCCCTTTTTCGCCCGTAGGCTGGTCGCCGTGCGGTGCGCCTTCAGATAGGTCGCGTCGATCATCACCGTCGTCGGCACCGCCGCCTCTGCCGCCAGACCGTGCATAATCCGGGCAAAGACACCCTTGTCACCCCATCGCTTCCAGCGGTTGTAGAGGGTCTTCGCAGGACCATACTCTATGGGTGCATCGCACCAACGTAAACCATTGCGATTGATGAAGATAATCCCACTCAAAACCCGCCGATCATCGACGCGCGGCCTGCCATGGCTCTTCGGAAAGAAGGGCCGCAGCCGCTCCATTTGAACGTCTGTCAGCCAAAAAAGATTGCTCATCAACACCCCCGTCAGTTCGGGAGCTTGAATCACACAGCCACGAAAGCCTCAAGCCTAACAATGGGTCCTGACCCTAGGTTACAGGCTCAATTGAAAGCGTGGATGCCCCCTCCTGACGGCATCGTAATGTGCCAAAGTGATGAG
>JBBSOT010000556.1:0-3306 GCA_038259455.1 Hyphomicrobiales bacterium
CGTCTCTCTCCGATGACGAGCTGCGCGAAACCCTCGAACTGCTCTCGACCGTCATGGCTAGCGTCTCGGACCGGGTGGATGACCAGACGAAGGCGCTCGACCGGATCAACAAGACGGCGACCGAGGCCCGCCAGGCCGCGTTCGCCGCAAAGGCCCAGACCGATCCCGAACGCTACGGTGCGCTGGTCGGGGAGACGATTGACGGGCACCTCTCGGAAACGCTCCAGCGTCTGGAGTATGCGACCAACCATCTGGACCAGGGCACGAAACAGACAGCGGAGGTTCTCGGCCAGGCGCGGCAGGATCAGCGGGATACGCTTCGCAGTATCTCGAACCGGGAAGAACGGCTGAGGGACTGGCAAGCGCGCTGGCTCTGGTTCGCTCTGGGCGCTGTCGCTCTGGCTCTGGCGATGTCGGTAGCCCTGCCCCGCTTCATGGCCAGCTACCCTGCAACCTGCGCTGTCATTGGCGGTGTCTGGACCACGACGACAACGGGCACCGATGCCTGCGTGTTCTACCGACCGTGAGGGGTCCGGAGGCGCTTCTGCATAGGCCTCAGCCTGAAAGCTGGGTGTTATATATGTGTTAAATAAGGTGTTACGCTATCGGTAGCTTAGCCTAAGCCACGGAAATCATAATATTTTCGGAAAAGCTTGGTGTGTGAAAGCACGAAAGACGGTGGGTGATAACACGAAATTTAGTGGGTGATAACACGAATCTCTTGACGGGGTGTGTGAAAGCACGAAGGTGGGCGAATGGTGGGTGATAACACGAATACACGGTCTCCGCTTCTGCCGGACCGGATGCAACAGGCGGACTTCTTTGTGTGCGATATCTTCGATGCCGCGCCAAAGGGCGACATGGTATCGATGGAACATCCGGTTTTCTCAATTTCAACAAAACCGGACCGGCATATCCGCCGCTATGAAAACGGGCAGAATTTTGTTGAGATCACTCCTTCAGTGAAGGGGTTGGCGACAGTCCATGACCGTGACGTGCTGATCTACTGTATCAGCCAGTGCATCGCAGCCTTGAACGAGGAAAGGGAGGTTAGTCCAACTATTCGCTTTCGTGCCTATGACCTTCTTAAGGCTACGAATCGCGGAACGGACGGACGCGGTTACGAACAGCTCAGGGCGGCTTTGGAGCGCTTACAGGGGACGGTGATCACCACCAACCTGATCACAGGCGGCAAGGAAGAGTTCGATGGCTTTGGGCTGATTGACCGGTTCAAGATCGTTCGGGAAACACGCGACGGGCGAATGCAGGAAGTCGAAATCAGGCTCTCGGACTGGGTGTTCAACGCTATCCGACATCGTGAAGTCTTGACCTTGCATCGCGATTATTTCCGCCTGCGCAAACCGTTGGAGCGGCGTATCTATGAGCTTGCCCGCAAGCATTGCGGAGTAAAGAAGGAATGGAAGATCGGGCTGGCGAAGCTGCAAGCCAAGTGTGGTTCCAGCTCAACTGAAAAGGAGTTTCGCCGCCTAGTCATGAATGTCGTGCGCCAGGATAGCCAACATACCCACATGCCTGATTATGCTGTGCGGATGGAGGATGACATGGTGATTTTCACTAACCGGCGCAGCGATCTAACCGGGACTATCCCCCCCGCCCTTTCGCAAATCCGGCTTGGCTCCGACGCCTACCATGACGCAAGAGCGGCCGCGCCGGGATGGGATGTGTATGTCCTCGAACAGGAATGGCGGGAGTGGATGACGGAACCGCCGCGCAACCCGAACGCTGCCTTTATTGGGTTCTGCAAGAAGGTCTTCGAAAGACGCGGCAGACCTTAGCCGGAACCGTTTCGCTTTTCCAAAAGCAACAACTCAAGCCCTTGCCAGAGTGTGAGGTTACCCTCTTGGCAAAACGCCCGAAACTCATCGACAACCCGTTTTGGGCCTGGAATCGAAACCTTGTCCTGAGGCTCCTTGCGCTTCGGGCCGGGCTTCAGCCGTGTGGAGCCCTCCCGGCTGACAAACCCCAAGGACTTCCCAGCTTCGACAGCTTTCTCAAGGGAATCCGGTTCAACATTGGCCCGCGCTCTGGACGATCTAGAGGGCGGGGGCAGGTCTAAACCCCCACCGAATCCATACTTGCTCATGCTGCCCTCTCTTCCGTAAGGGCCTGAATGACAGCCTGGGCATAGTCGCGCGCGTTTTCGATGGCCCCAGACACCTGCTTCAGGGCTTTATCAGTAACGGACGCGGTCTTGCCTTTGTGCTCTTCCGCGACAATGCCGGGTAACTCCGCCAAAAGTACCCCGTCCCGAAAGATGCGCGTATATGGCGCACGTTTCGCAATACGGACCGGCAATGTCGGAATGTTGTTGATCTCCATTTCTTGCCGCACGTCTCGCTCATCAGTGGTCTGGAAGGCCGCATTTGTCCGTGTAAACAGGAGCGAATAAGCGATTGGTGCGCGGATCATGCTCGATGTGGTCTGCACAAGCCGAACGGCCGCAGCCGCCTGTCGTGCCTCCATGGGTGAGCCGTCGAGCGGGATAACGCAAAGATCCGTCCGGGAAAGCGCAAAAGTGACGATCTGATCCTTCGATCCTTCCAAATCGACGATCAGATAATCTGCCTCGCCTGAAAGCTGATCAATCAGTTCAACCGTATCCTCAGCCTGTGGACGTGCATGAACCGCAAATGGCACATCGCGCTTCTGCGCCTTCCGGCCTTCGGACCACGCAAGGATGTTGGCGTTTGGATCAAGATCGAGAATGGATACTCGACCGCCCGAAAGAGCGATCTGTTCTGCGAGAAGGATGGCGGAAGTCGTTTTACCCGACCCGCCCTTTGGGTTTGCGAAGGTGATTACATACATACTTGCTACAATGACAAAGTTAGAGATAAAGTCAACTATAACGTTATCTCTAACTCTAACGTTATAGTTGACATTTGAATGCACGATTTTCAGCTAGGCATCATAGTAATGCCCGCAACGGTGGATGCGGATGTCAGGCTACCGTGTCACGGATCGGGGTGAGTTCGAGTTGCAGCCCCGCAGCGTTCAAGACGCGCAGGATGGTATCGAGCTGCGGTTTCCCGTCCTGGCTCAAGCTCTTGTAGAGGCTTGGGCGTGTCAGCCCTGTTGCTTCGGCGACAGACGACATGTCCTGCGCGCGCGCGACCACGCCCAAGGCATCGGCGATGACGGCGGCATCGCTCGTGGCGAACGCATCGCGCAGAAAGACGGCGACGTTCTCGGGGGTGTCGAGATATTCGGCAGGGTCGATCTTGCTGATCTGGGGCATGGCTATTCGGTCTCCTTTACGAGGCGCTTAGCCTCCTCGATGTCCGC
>JBBSOT010000557.1:0-3287 GCA_038259455.1 Hyphomicrobiales bacterium
AGCAGCGACATGTTGAGCAGGTTGACCGCTGTGGCGCGGGCCACGATGTCGGGCCGGCGCTTGCGATCATAGGCGGTCATTACCTGACTGGATCCAGGATCCGTCCCATGCTGGACAACGATGTCGGTCAGATCGACGACGTCTCGGACCCCCAGATTGAGACCCTGGGCGCCGATTGGGGGAAACACGTGCGCGGCCTCGCCGACCAGCGCCACACGGTTTTGCGCGAATCGCAGCGGTAGGGTCGCCGACAGCGGATAGATCTGCCTGCGGCCTTCCACCGTTACACGTCCAAGCATCGACTGCATCGCGTCCTCGACGTGACGCGACAAGGCCTGGTCGGCGAGGCTATCCATCGAGACGGCGGCTTCGGGTTTCAGCACCCATACAAGACTTGATCGCCTGCCGGGCAGGGGGACTTGCGTAAAAGGCCCCGTTTCCGTGTGGAATTCGGTCGATATGAATTCATGATCGCGGGTGTGATCAAAGCTCAGCACCAGCGCCGATTGCGGATAACTTCTTGTCGTCGCGGTAATGCCGGCCGCATCCCTCGCTTTTGAAAGACGCCCGTCCGCCGCGACCGCAAGCGATGCATCGACTGCTGTCCCGCCTGCAAGATTTGCCGTGATACGGTCAGACCCTATCACCCAGGACTCGACCAACTCGGCGCGGCGGTCGATCCCGCCGTGAGCGGCCACCGCTGCGGCGAGCGCGGCGTTCATGTCGGCGTTTGGAATGTTGAGACCAAAATATTCCTCGCCAATCTCGCCGGCACGGAATGTCACCACGGGACTGCGAATCAGCCGTGACGTCGCGTCAACGATCCGCATTACCTTGAGCGGAGCTGCCTTCTGTTCGAGTTCGGCCAGCACGCCTAGCTGGTCCAGCAGAGATAGGGCAGGGCGCATCAATGCGGTTGTTCGGCTGTCATCGGCGGAGACTTCGGGTCCAACAAGCACCACATCAAGCCCTCGATGCGCCAGGGACAAAGCGGCGATCAGCCCGACCGGACCGGTCCCGGCAACGATGATCCGATTGGGGGCTTGTTTGTCCAACGCGATCCGCTTCCCTTGATTGGCCTGCCCTTCATATAGTTCACGCAACACGGATTGAACAACGTGGCTAATTGGCCCATTCCCTTGACATGAGCTCAGACGATCAAGGTTTTACCCATCTCGACCGGGCCGGACAGGCGGCGGGCCACATTGCCCGGCAGCCAAGGATCGCGGTCTATGGCGCCGTTGGCATGGCAGTATGTCTTTCCTGGCTGGTTATCGCCGCGATGGCGGCGCGCGGAGCGGAGACCCGCCTTGGACAGGCGGCGGGGCCGGGTGACGGCATCCTCTCCGGCTTCTTTCATGTTCCGCTGCCAGCTTTCGCCGAGAATTTCTTTGCATTGTGCCTAACCCCGGCACCGTTTGCGCAGTCGGGCGTCGTGTCGACGGTCGCGCTGACTGCCATGTGGTTCCTGATGGCGATAGCGATGATGCTCCCGTCTGCCGCGCCCCTGATTCGCACCTATTGCGAGATTGCAGACACAGCGCGTGCAAAGGGCGAAGACGTGGTCCATCCGCTTGTTATTGCGGGGGGTTACCTTGTCGTCTGGCTCGCCGCATCGCTTTTCTTCGCCTTGCTTACGACCCTGATTGTTTCGTACCGTGACAGCGCGGCACTCGATCCGATACTCGGTGTTTCCGGCGCCTCGGCGCTTGTCCTTGCAGGTATTTACCAATTCAGCGGGCTCAAGGATGCATGCCTTGAGAAATGCCGGAACCCATTCTCTATCCTATTTGCGCGCTGGTCGACCCGTCCGGCTGCGGTGTTGCGGCTGGGCATGGAGCAGGGGCTCTGGTGCCTAGGCTGCTGCTGGGCGCTCATGCTGGTAATGTTTGCCGTCGGCCTGATGAACATATTCTGGATGGCGGTGCTTGCCCTGTTTACCCTGGTCGAAAAACAGACCAAGGGTGTACTGGCCACGCGGCTGGCGGGCGGGATACTGCTTGTCTGGGGTACGGCGCTGCTATTAGTTTCGATTTAAACTGCGTAGGGAGGATCCATGGCCGACCAAAGCTGGGCGATGAAGGGGGAACTCATCCTGTCGTGCAACTGCACGGTGTTCTGCCCCTGCGTCCTGTCGCTTGGCAATCACCCGCCAACGGAGGGCTATTGCCAGACCTGGGCAGGCTTTCGGATTGATGCCGGCCATTTTGGCGATGTCGATCTGTCAGGGCTTAACCTCGGCCTGATCATGGAAATTCCCGGACAGATGAGTCGCGGTAACTGGACAGCTGCGCTGTTTGTCGACGAGCGCGCTTCCATCTACGCGCTCAAGGCCCTGACAAGAATATTCACCGGCAAGGCAGGCGGCACGACTGCGCTGCTTTCCATTCTTGTCGGCAAGTTCATCGGCGTCGCACAGGTGCCGATCACTTACGAGATCAAGGACAAGACCCGGCTGTTCAACATTCCCCAGATCATCGACGGATCGATAACGCCGATACGTGGCAACGATCGAGACAAAGACACCGTGATCACCAATTCGGAATACTGGATTGCGCCGGAAATCACCGTGGCGAAGGCCGACAAGAGCAGGCTTCGCGCTTTCGGACGCAACTGGAATTTCGCCGGTCGCTCGGCTGAGATATGCAAACTGGACTGGCGCGGCCCATGAAGCCTGGAAAAGTAACCTGGCCGCAGGCGAGGGCGTTCTCGGTCCACCTGCTCACCGCGTCCGGCTCGTTTCTGGCATTCCTGTCGCTCGTCGCAGCCAGCGAAGGGCGCTGGACGGCCATGTTCTGGTGGCTCGGACTGGCGCTCTTCGTCGATGGCATCGACGGCCCGATCGCACGCAGGCTCAACGTCAAGGAAATCCTGCCGACATGGTCGGGCGAGATGCTCGACAACATCATCGACTATGTCACCTACGTGCTGATTCCAGCGTTCGCGCTCTACCAAAGGGGGCTGATGGGCGAGGGCCTGTCGTTCCTGTCGGCGGCCATCATCGTCGTGTCGAGCGCCATCTACTACGCCGACACCGGGATGAAAACGAAGGAGAATTTCTTCAAGGGCTTTCCGGTGGTCTGGAACATGATCGTCTTCACGCTCTTCGTTGTGGGGCCGGGCGAGTGGATATCTTTTGCGGTCGTTCTGATCGCCGGGTTGATGACTTTCCTGCCAGTCAACTTCCTGCATCCAGTTCGCGTCAAGCGGCTGCGACCCGTCAACCTCGGCATAACGCTTCTGTGGTGTGCTTTCGGCATGCTGGCGCTGGCTGAGGCGGCTCTCGC
>JBBSOT010000558.1:0-3283 GCA_038259455.1 Hyphomicrobiales bacterium
CCTAGCACAGTCGCGACTTATCACCGTCCGCAACCTTGTGGGTTTGACAAACCGCAAAAGCAGCAAAAAAGTCATCGCTATCGGGAGGTGCCCCCTACAGGGAGAGTGGCCAAAATGGCAGCGAAGCAGCAATTTTGCGCCGAAGCTAGGAACGGCAACTACTCATGTCGGCAGACCTAGAAGCGGACAGTCCGCCATCGTTTAGAGTTTCGGACGCCGTTAGGCGTCGGAAAGTCGACGATGCCCGAACCGCGGGCTGCGTAGGCTGAGCTATGGGGAAAGCGGTTTTTCGCAGTTACTGGGGGTGGTGACGGCTGCCGAAAAGTGGACGCATCTGAGAACGGACTGTCTGGATTTAGGTCGCGAAAGCGGACGTCGAAAAGCAGACGGTCCGATTTTGCTCTGCCGGCGTCCGCTTATGCGCAGGGCCAGCGCAAGGGGGGCCGCTTCCAGGCGCGGGTCTGCCCTGGATGGTGTTGGCGACAGGCCGTGCCGGATCACGACGCTTGGCTCCCGGATGATGGCGACGGGAACGGCGGGGCGCGGGCGAGGTAGCGACGTTCGAAGACCTCGATGATGACCATGGTGCCGCCGCAGCATGGGCAAGTTGGACGAACCTGCGACTCCTTGATCGGGTCGTCGGCCGGTGGGGGCGCGACGCTGAGCAGACGGCGGGCGCGTTCGAGATGATCCTTGCGCCTGGCGCTGGCGAGCAGGCCATAGTGGCGGATCCGATGAAATCCGCGCGGCAGGGCGTGGAGGAGGAAGCGGCGGATGAACTCGTCGGTGCCCAGCGTCATGACCTGCTGGCGGTCGGCGCCGCTGCGCCGATAATCCTTGTAACGGAAGCTGACACCGGCATCGTCGAAGTGGGTGAGACGGCCGTTCGATATGGCGACCCGGTGGGTATAGCGCGACAGATAGGCGAGCACGGCCTCGGGCCCAGCGAACGGCGGCTTGGCGTAGACGACCCAGCGCTTTTTGCGGACTGGCGAGAGGTACCGCAAGAAAGCGCGCCGGTCGGCAAGATGTGTCAAGCCGCCAAAGAATGCGAGCTTGCCGTCATCGTGCAGCGCGCGCAGTCGGGTGAGAAAAAGGCGGCGGAAGAGTGCGCCGAGTACGCGGACCGGCAGCAGGAAGGCGGGGCGTGCGAATATCCAGCGTGTCAGATCACGCGAGATGCCGCCGCCCGGCACGATCATGTGGATGTGCGGGTGATGGGTCAGCGCCGAGCCCCATGTGTGGAGGACAGCGGTGATACCGATCCGGGCCCCCAGATGCTCAGGATCGCCCGCGATCCTGAGCATCGTATCTGCCGCCGCTTTGAACAGCAGGTCATAGACGAGCGCCTTGTTGGTAAAGGCGATCGCGGCGACCTCGGCGGGGAGGGTGAAGACGACGTGGAAATAACCGACCGGGAGCAGGTCGGCTTCGCGCGCTTCAAGCCAGGTGCGCGCCGCGGCGCCCTGGCACTTGGGACAATGGCGGTTGCGGCAACTGTTGTACGCGATGCGCCAGTGCCCGCAGTCGGTGCAGGCCTCGACGTGCCCTCCCAGAGCAGCGGTACGGCAATGTTCGATCGCCGACATGATCTTCAGTTGATGCAGGCTGAGGTGGCCAGCATGCGCGGTCCGGTACGCAGGTCCAGCAGCACGAAAGATGTCGGCGACCTCGAGGGAGGTACGCATCGCCTTAGCCGTCAGGCGCCTCTTCGTCCGGCGCGGCCAGCGCAAGCCTGTCGAGCGGGCTGGTCACCGCGCGCATCGTCTTTGTTGCGACCTGCGCATAGAAGGCAGTGGTGTTTAGCTTGGCGTGGCCGAGCAGGACCTGGATGACGCGGATGTCGACGCCGTCTTCGAGAAGGTGCGTGGCGAAGCTGTGGCGCAGGGTGTGCGGTCCGACCCGCTTGTTGATATCCGCCGCCTCAGCCGCTTCGACGACGACGCGGTAGAGCTGGCGTGTGCTGATCGGGGCCCGTGCGTTCTGTCCCGGGAACAGCCAGCCGTCGGCAAGCAAAATACCCTGCTGCCGTCCGGCGCGCCACCAGTCGCGCAGCAAGAGGAGCAGGCCTTCGGGCAGCATGGCATTGCGATATCGTCCGCCTTTACCGCGCTCGATCCGCAGCAACATGCGCTTACTATCGATGTCGCTGACCTTGAGCGCTGCGACCTCGGCAACCCGCAGCCCCGCGCCATAGGCAACCGACAGGGCCGCCTGATGCTTAAGGCAGCGCGTGGAATCGAGCAGCCGCGCCACCTCGGCCATGGTCAGAACGACCGGGATCTTGCGGACCTGCTTGGTACGGATCAACTTGCGCGCGAGATCCGGACGATCGAGCGTATGGGTAAATAGGAACCTCAGCGCGCTGACGACGCTGTTCATCGTCGGCGCCGGTACGCCCGCCTCGTGCTGCTCGAACTGGAACTGCCGGATATCCTCGGTGGTCGCGGTGTGGGGCGATCGCTGCAGCCAGGTCGCGAACCGTGAAACGTCGCGCAAATAATTACGCTGCGTCTCCAGCCCGAACCTGCGCATCGCCATGTCGTCGAGCAGGCGCTGGCGCAGCGGGCTGATCGGACCAATGTGTACAAGCTCATTCATCGTTCGACTCCTCAGGTTAAGGGAGTCGAAAGGGTCTGCTCATGATGGGAGTTGTTCAATCCAGACGCGACAATCGGGTCAAGGCGTCAACCTCGCCGTTAGCACCAATCCGCGGAGCGGTTCGTGCATCGACCCACTAGCGGACATTTCTGATGCTGATAGGTTGCGCTGGTGAACGAGTTTTTCAAAATCGCCATTTTCATCGCATTGATGGTCGCTGTGCTTGGGCTATGCGGTGGTTGGGTCGGGCGGAATATCCGGGTACGGAAAAATGCTATATTCTGGTATCTAAGCGGTGAGATCGAACGGCAGAATGACCCTGTATCCTACTGGTTTTTTGCCGGACCGATCGTGTTGGTCCTAGCGTTCATTCCGACGGTCATAATCTACCAATTCGTTTTCAACCGTTAGACTGCCCGAATCGACCGCTTCCCACCCAGTTTTAGCCGTTCCAGTCGCCTGGAGCTTGTTCCAAAAGCAGACCGGCAGGACGCGACCGAGTTGCAGACACCAAAATCAATCCGTAGATTGTCATGCATGACGCTATTTTCCCGCCTGCTGTTGCCAATAATTGTCGCGGTGGTTGCCCTAAATGGATGTGCACGAGCGCAAGAAGCCTTCCAGACAGTGCAGATTTGCGTCGATGATCAACGCGGCGTCGCGGACTTAAAGAATGTCATGA
>JBBSOT010000559.1:0-3223 GCA_038259455.1 Hyphomicrobiales bacterium
ATTGATAACAAACGAGAAAATGGCGTGAGTGCCACCCACGCACCTCGCGGACGGTGCCGCGCAACGCCGAAAAACAATGTGCAGACAAACACTTAGGAACGAAGTTCCGGCAGCGAGGAATCTCGCTTTATCTTGCCGTCATCTTCTTCGCCCTCACCGCTGCCTTCTAACCATTCAATTGCGCTGTGGCACTACTACGCGACATTACGAGTTCTCCCAGTAGTCGCGACGTTGATTCGCAAGGTTATCACTAAACCGCCACGCGCGCAGAGCGGAGAAATTGCGCGACCACTCCGCGCAAATCGCCCGTCCGGAACGCCGCCGCAACGCACAGGCACGGGTCTTCGGTTTGCAAGAAACGGAGCATAGGCCGTCGATGGACATGCCGACAAACGAGCCAGGAACCAGCGTTGCGCCTGCATCCGATTGAACGAGGGCGAGCATAGTCTGGCGATGAAACGCCTGCACGAGAATGCGCAGGGTCAGGCCCCTGCCTTCAAACCACGCCTGCACCCAAAGCCAGAAACGCAGCCAGCACTAGCTCAACGCCGATGAACAGTTTCGGCAACTGGCCGATGCTGCGATCAATCACGGCGGAGAGCATGCGTCCCAGTGCCATGCCCAGCGATGCGACTGCTAGTGAGAGGAGGATTCCGGTGGCATGGGCTGCGCCGGCCAGGCTCCAGAACACGAGAGCGGCCATGGCAAGGGGCAACCCGCCGTATACTGCACGCACCTCGTTTCGAGCGTCGCGCACCTTTGCCGGAAGTCCGAACCCGCTGAGCAATGTTGTCGGCTGCACCAGCGCCGCCAGGCCCAATGCCAAATAGAATAGCCCGGCAAGCCCCGGCGCGAGTATTGTCATCATCATTGATTCCTCATGACCCGGCCACTGGTCTGAACGCCAGCCAGGCCGCGACCGCGAGGAAGGGGAGGCCGACGAGGTCGGCTATGGCAATCTGGCGCAGCGCCGGTGGCTGCCCGGCGGCGGCGTACAGCCAGAGAAACGACACCATGCTGATGGCAACAGCCACGCTGGCGAGCTGCCGCACCTCGGGTCGCAAGGCCGCCCAGATACAGACGACCAGCACAACGAGGAACAGGGCTGCCCGGTGGTGGAGCAACAGGAAGGTCGCGCTGCCTGGATCGACGCCGTAGAGCGCGCCAATCAGCGACGGCCTGAACAGCGCAATTGCGGGCAACAAGTGAACGAGGCCGAGCACTGCCCAACAGACGACAGCGATCATCGCACCGAGACCTTGCGCATTTACTGGTCCACTTTTCCGAGCCGCCACGCCAGCGTCGCTGCCGCGAACGCCGGCAGGGAGACGGCCGCGGCATCGAATGCGGCAATGCCATCGAACGGGAACCCCCGGTGCGCCCAGATCTGAATGTGGAACAAGCCATGAAGGAAAGGCCAGACGGTTCCGGCAAGCGCAAGTCTACGATCGCGTCGCCACGCGCCAACGCAGCTCACCGCTCCGCTGGCAGCAAAAGCGAGGCCGACATCGCGAATGAAGTGGACGCTGTAGGGCCCCATCATCGCGACACCCGGTGTGAGTTCGTAGAAGCTATACGGGGCGGCGAAGACCACGACGCCCGTCGCCACCCATAGCGCACCGATAATCAGAAGCAGCGCCCGGCTCACCGGGACAGCGCCGTTGCAATAGCGCGACCGATCATCACGATCAGCGCCAGCCATGACAGCGAGAACAGGACAAAGCGCAGCGCGACGCGATTGATCGTCGCCTGGACGAGAGAGTGCAGAGCGCGAAAGCCCACATAGGCCCAAGCGCAAGCGCCGTGCAGAGGGTCGGCAGCGCCGATAACCACGATGCCGAGCGCGACGGCGTAGAATATCGTCGGCGCCTCGGTCAGGTGATTGTAATTGTCGGCGACGCGCTCGGCCGACTGCGGCAGCTTGCCGTGGAGGTCGGCGACATGCGCGGCGGTCTGCGGATCAAGGCCTGCACGCTGCATGGCGGGAAGCCGCGTCGCGTACATCCACAGCATCATGATGGCCGTCAGCGCGTTAAGCGCGAACACGGCGAGCAGCATGCCCACCGCATCTGCCGACAGGACGACGGGCGTCATTGGCGGGGTTCTACCGCCGCGACTGCGCTGCTCTTTGCCCGGATGGTGTCGGTATCGAGAAAGGTCACCTTCTCGGCGACGAGGCCATCGCAGAAATGGATCACATCGATCGCCGGAACCGCGTAAGGGGCACCGGCCATCATATAGCGGAAGTGTCCGAGCACGAAGGGCGCTGACGGGCTCATGGCGATTTCATATTCGATGACGACGAAGTCCGCCCCAAAGCCGACCTTACGCACCGTTGAAGCGTAATTGGGGTTGTCACGCAGGATGCGGGCGAACTGGTCCCGCGTGGCTTGTCGACCCACTGCGGGCGTTTCCCCGTCGACGCGCAGATCGAAGATCGTGTCCGGGGTGTGGAGCGCGGCAATGCGGTCCGCATCGCGGCTGCTCCACGCTGCGGCGTAGGCGGCCACTTGCTGCTGGATGGTGGGACTCGCAGCCGGGGATGCCTCGGCGGCCGTCAAATCGGACTGACCTGCGGTAGTGAGCAGCAACGCCGCCATGGCCGTGGTTCCAATTGCCTTCATGCTATCCTCCATCGGATGCCGAAGCATGTTGCCTCTACACTGACATGTCAATAGTATGTCAAAGACTAATTCCCGACCGTTTGGAGACAGGAATGGCTGCCCCTTTTTCGAAGGCGATTGACCCAACTGACCAGGCGTCACCACGCCAAAGCGATGCCGCGTTCGCGCTGCTCAAAGCCGAGATCGTGACCTGCAGGCTGGCACCCGGCAGCAGCTTCTCGGAAGCAGTGTTGTCGCTGCGTTTCGGCCTGGCACGTGCGGCGGCGCGGGCGGCGCTCACGCGGCTCGCCGAGCAGCGTCTTGTGTTGCCAGTCGCCCGGCACGGTTACACGGTGACGCCGGTCACGGTGCAGTCGATCCGCGAACTGTTTGAGGTGCGCCTGATCGCCGAGCCAAAGGCCGCTGCTCTTGCGACGGGTCGGGCCGATGCTGCCGAAATGAGACAGCTCAACAAGGCGCCGCAACTCGCCCGCACCGCAGATGATCGGCTTGCATTCGTCGCTGCCAATCGTGCTTTCCATCGCGCTATCGCCAGCGCCACGGGCAACGCCAGGCTATACGCCCTTCTCGAAGCGCTGGCCGACGAAGGCGAGCGCCTC
>JBBSOT010000560.1:0-3213 GCA_038259455.1 Hyphomicrobiales bacterium
TCGGTTTCTGCTAGATCGTCCCACACGATGGTACCAACTGGCGACCCGATAACCTTCGTCAATCCGACCGAGGTGGTTTCGTGACACATATTGGAACTCTGAGGCAGATTGTTGTTGCCATAGAGCCGGGCGTACAGTGCGTAGAGGTAGGACGCCTCAAGTCCTGCATGGCCGGATGCGTAGAAAATCACTGATTCCGGATCGAGCGGCATTAACGTTGCGCCGATATCAGCGAAGGCTTCGTCCCAGCTCACGGCTACATAGCAGTCCGTCTCGTGGTCGTATCGCATCGGGTGCGTGAGCCGACCGGTCTTCTCCAGATCATGGTCCTTCCAGCCCCGCAATTCGCTGACAGTGTGATCGGTCCAGAAATCGGGCTTGCACCGTTCGATCGTCAGTTCCCACAAAGTCGCCTTTGCGCCGTTCTCGCAGAATTCGAAGGCAGCATAATTGGCGGGTTTTGGCCAAGCGCAGCTGCCGCACATGACGCCCTTGGGCTTATTGAGACGGCGCAGACTGTCGAGCGCGGCGGGCGTAGCCCAAGCTTGTCCAAATGTCTGGGCGATGCCCTTCAGAGAACCCCATCCGCCAGCCGGGCCAGATGAATGAGGAAGGTCCTTGTCGTCGGCCATGCTCCGGCTCCTTTTGATCCCCCATTTGCGATACTACGTTTCTCCGCTTGCAACGATCCACCCCTTTCAACAATCTTTGCTGCGCATCGGTGCGGCCATTCAAGGACGCCTTTCGTTCCACAGCATGGCGGGCGACCGGAAGGAGATTTTGACGCGTCAGCGAGTGCTGGCCGCCTTTATCCCCTGCCGGATGATGTCCAAAGCATGCTCCGGCTCGTCCCAGATCAAGTAATGGCCGCTCTGATCGAACCAATGAAAGCTCGCGCCGGGGAAAGCTGCTTTCGCGCGCTGCGCCTGCACGGGAAAGCAGAGGCGATCATGTCGCCCCCATGCGATCGTGACCTTCGGCGTGGCGGATGCAGCAGGCCCTTGTTGCATTGGAGCCGCAGCCAGATCTCTGACGAGGGCCGAAAAAGTGGATGTGGAAGTGAAGCTAAGCAGCTCCGCTTCCACTTCGTCTCCACCCAGTGACCAACGCCGCGCCGACAATTGAGCCAGAACCGCCGAGCGCGTTACGGCAGTATGTGCAAGTCCCGGCACGATACCTCTGAGCAGCCGCAATGCGGAGACAGACGAAAGGAGGGTCCACCTAAGATAAGTGCGTTCCCACCCGGCCCAGAATCCTCCGGGGCTGAGCGCCACAACGGAGCCTGCACGACCGCGTCGAGCTAGCTCAAGCACCAGCCGACCTCCGAGCGAGAAGCCGACCATGTCCACACCGTCCAAACCTTCTGCTTCAAGAAATGCTTCGAGACTTGTGACCAAGCCGGAAAATGTCGCGTCCCCTTGCTGTGCAGGCGATTGACCGTGGCCTGGAAGGTCGACGGCAATGATGGTGCGATCACTTGCCAGCGGCGGCAGAAAGTGTTGCCAGACCCGGCTGCTGCTACCGATGCCGTGCACCAACAGAAGCGGCTTGCCTTGTCCTTCAGAGCAAAAGTGCACGTTTTTCTCCACGAAAGCTGATGTGGCGGCGTTCCATAGGTTCGAACGATGCTTGCGACGTATCTGTTCCAATTCCCTACCGAACTGGCCAACCAATCAAAGACGAAGGAATATCTGCGAGCGATCGAGCAAGGCGATAGAACATCAGCCGGTAGCGATCTCGTAATTGCGCGCTCGATCCCGAATGGCGGCTTCGGGGTCGCTAGCCGAACGGCAGGTTCTGGGCGTCAAATACTGGAGAGCCGCCGTTCCGCTTTCGGTATCCCGCATCGGCTGCGTTTATGATCGGTCATAGGTAGACTGCTGGATGGCGGCCATCCTAATGACGACCCATCCAGAAAATCCGCTGCACCGGCATGCGCTGATGCGGCATCATCGCGCGTCCCGTAAGAACTCAGAATCTTGTGCGAAGCCCGACGTTGACCCTTGATGCAGCCCCTAACTGCGAGCCCGCCGCGCTTCTAGACCGCGGGGTCAAAATTGAAATAGAGCGGGTTGGACAGCGCCACCATGTCGCCCGCCACCGCAGTGGCATTGGGCACCTCCGGATAGGGCGGCACGGCCCCGCGAATTTCGACACGGTAATAGGTCCGTTCGGCCTGCGCCGGGGTGTCAAAAAAGGTGATCTCGCCGTGCGGAGACAGGGTGAGGGTCTGGAACGGGGCGCCGTTTTTCACCACCGTCACAGTGTAAGCTGCAGCCCCGTCCGGCCCGCCAACCAGAGCGACGCGGAATTGCACCGCCCCGCCGCTCCACGCCTGATTGTCGCCTGGCAGTAAGTCAGCCGCGCCGTCCCCGTCATGATCGGCGCTGAACTCAACCCGCGGCGCCATGGGGTTGGCACTTATAGCGATGCGGCCCTTGGTCAGCGCTTCGATCACAGCGTCACCGCTGCGCGCATCCGCCAGCACCCAGGTGGTGGGGGTGCCGATATTGTTGGCGGTGGCCTCGCGCTGGCGCGCATTGGTCATGTCGGGATTGGGCACCGGCCCATGGTGCGCGTCGCTCCCGCCGCGACCCGCGATCATCCGCCCCGATTTCAGCAGATCGTCCCACACCGCAATCGAACCCTTGTTGCGGGCCCACAGCACCGAATTCCAAACCTCGAGCGAATCGACCATGTCATAGGAAAAGCTGAACGTATCGTCGCCCGCCGGGTGATTGGCCGACAAGTGGACGCCCAGTTCCCGCTTGAGTGCGCCAATCCGAACATCCCGCGCATCGCGCAGATCATACAGGCGCTGGTGATCATAGGGCCGGGCGCTGATCGGGTTGGCATGGCCGCGATGAGTGGTCCATTCCGCGCCATACAGCAGCACGATTGTGTCAGAGCGAAACTCCGGGTCCGCCCAAGTATTGGCCGCGATGGCCCCTGCGACATGATTGTCGTGATCGGAAATCAGGAGGAAATCCATTCCGACCGCCTCGGCAAAAGCGAGGATCGCGGCAATCGGATGGTTGCTGGAATCCTCGCTGTGGCGAGAGTGGACATGCAGATCGCCCATAAGCCACTCCCGGTGCGGGGCGGGGGCCGCGTCGCTGCCCTCACCTGCCGCCGATGCGGGCGCGCAGACCAGCGCCAGCGCCACCATAATCATGGTACGATAGGCCATCCGATATCCTTCCGCTCGGGCCA
>JBBSOT010000561.1:0-3169 GCA_038259455.1 Hyphomicrobiales bacterium
AGATTATGTTAAATTATATCAATGAGTTGAGGTTGCCAGGGTCGCTGCGCTTCATAGATGGGGCTGGTACTGTTCGCAACGGTGTCGTGCGCCTTGCCTTCTTCTACTCCCTTGCAAGCGCTTTGACCGTCGGCGCGGCGCCGCAATTGCTCCTGGGTTCGGCGGCAGGTCGTCCCGGCTTACAGTTGGGACAGATGACATTGCGTCCTCGCTCTGCTCGCCGGCGGAATAACCGCGATCGTCATCCATAGAATAGCACATTGAGTTTCGGGTCGAGCTGAACAAACAGGTCAAAATCGCGGTCCTGAGTGACCACACATACGCCTGCCTCGCTCGCTACGAGCGCGGTGAGCGCATCGTGGAGCATCTCATGACGTTCTGCGGGCTGCTTGAATGTCCGGATTTCGCCGGCAATTGCGCGAACCGCCAAGCCCGCTCTTTCGCCTGCGGTTTCCCATTGTGCTGCCGTAGGAGTCAGGATCTTGGTCGCGTCGATTTGCCGGAGAACCTGGTCGATCAGTCCGACCACCTGGGCGGTATTTTGGTGCGCCGGATCAAGGCGGCCGCGCGTCCAGCTCAACTCGGCCACCACCGGCGCCGATACAAAACACTTTGGCAGATTGGTGAGAAGGATCTTGAGCTCCGGCGGCCCGCGGCCCGTAAGGGCGTTCAGGATGACGTTGGTGTCGAGTAGAAGTGGCAGGCTGGGCATATCGGTGCCAAGCCGTGGGAGCGCGGCGGGATCACGATATGCAAGGGTTGGCGCGGTCAACCGGGCTTACCACTCGATCTGAGAGAGCAGATCAGGGTCGACATCGGAAAGCTGCCCCCATTGTTGAGCAAGCCATGGCCCAAGATCGTCCTGGGTAGCGAGCGCGGCAAGCGCCGCCTCGATCACGACGGCGGGAGACGTGCTGCCGGCGCGGCGTGCGGCGGCTTCGAACAGCGCCGGCTGAACCTTGGCATTCACATGCTTCGTTTTGGCTTCACCAGTCAGGCCGGCTGCATTCGCCATGCGCAAGGCGAGGGTTCCCGCCGACTTAACGCCGGTGGTGCGGCGTCGTACGGGCTTGGCAGGATCGGTGAAGGCCATGGCTATACTCCGGTAATACCTAATGTGCTCTTAGGTAACATACACGGTGGCATCGTTTGCCGCAACTGCCGGGTAGCGGCCACACAATTCCAACGATGCCGCATCATAAGCGAACAAGCCTTAAAACCCTCGCGTGTCTTCATAAATATGGCGAATGCCTTGTGGCCATTCGGGCAGCAACGGCTCCTGCTCCAGATCCTGCCGCTGCCAGCGGTCATTTGGCTTTTCCCTTTGCGCCCATTGGCTGAAGGGGTCGTGACCGCGAAGCTGTGTGCTTTGGCCATATTGAACCGTGCTGCTGAGTGCTTAGCGGCGTTTGACCACAGTCACCTCGGCGAGCTGTGTCCAAAAGCCGGTCTTGCGGCTGTGCGTGGTCCGGAGGCGATCGGCAAAGACCTGATGGCTGTCAAAGGCGCCGTAATCCGAGATGACCGGGACGAGGGACTCGCACTCAAGAAGGTGCCGAACGGCATGCTTGTAGCGGCTGTGACGGGCGCCCTCCAGCGTGTGCTCGATCATGGCGCGTCGCAGCAGCGTGGCGGCGAGCGGATGCTTGGCGTCTAGCAGACTGGCCGCTGGAGTTAGCAGGTGGTAGGCATCTCCATTGATTTCATCGTGGCGAGCCAGGATTAGCTTGGCGGCACGCGCTGGCTCTGGCCACTCGTAGAAGAAGTCGAGGGCCACGGCGAAGCTTTTGTAGGCTAAGGCATGCTGCATTGCCTTGTCCTCGGCTTCGATATCGTCGAAATCGGCGAGGCGCTTCAGATAAGCGCGCAGGCGAGGTGCCGAGAGCCGCTCTTCGAATGTCTGCCACCGCAACGTCTGCGCCTGATCGCTACGGCCATCGGCTTCAAGTGCGTCGAGGTAAACCTCCTCCCATTCGCTCTGCCCAAATACGTAACCGCCCAGAAAAAGACCTTCCTCGGAATGCGGCCGGGCAGCTTGCCGTCCCGGTCTCGACGCTTCGAGAACCGCCAGCGCCTCGACCGTTCTGTTTGCCGCCAGCAGGCGGCGGCCAAGTTCGGCACCGGTATCCAGGCGGGTCAGATCCTCGGCAGGCAGCAGCGCTGCATAGGCGTCGACATCGTTTTCATGGTCGGCAATGGACTGCAAAGCATGCCGAAGAAAGCCGCCGCCACTCCAACTCCGCATTCCGGCGCCTCGCTGTTGCTTGGCTAGTGTCTCAGTCAGTTTTCCCTTGAGCGATGCGATGCCTTCGGGCCCAAGCGCTGGAATAATGGCTTCGAGCAGTCTGTCGTAGACACCCCAGTCATTGCCCGCCAGCGCCGCAAACACGCGGTCAGCCAAGACTGCCGGATCAGGCTTGGCATTGCGGGCAATAGCGCCGAGATCCTGGCAAGCCGAACGGAAGACGTCGCCGACTGTACCGTTGCTGTCATCAACGCGATTCAGCACGGGTCCCGCCAAGCTGAGGAAGCGCCACATCAGATCGAGAGCGGTATCAGGCTGTGGCCCGGCGACGCGCTCGACGATCATTGTACGTTGCAGATCAAGGTCCTTCACAAACTCGCGTCGCTTTCGCCAGTCGAGGAAGGAACGGGCGGCCTTGATTGCCGTCAGACGTTTACTAATTTCGGCGGCGATCATTTCGCTGCCCGCTTCGGATGCGAGTTCAAGCCGCAGACGGCGTTTCACGTCGGCGCTCTCGCCGGCAAGGCCAAGCAGAATAGCGGCAAGCCGGTCGGCGCCGAGACGGACCAGGTTGCCGAGGTTTACAGTTTTGCCTGATGCCATCTCACCGTCTCAACATATCATCAGATCGCTTTCCAACGGTGAGAGTATATAGCGCCATATCTTTCGGCCTCAATCTCGGCGACGAAGCGTCAGGCTCCCGCCTGGAAGCGAGCCTTACCGTATCTGTTGTGGCCGATGTTGACGGGCGGCTATCGATTTTCCTCTTTTGTTCGTCGGCAAGATGACTCATAGAATCGTCATGCCGATCCGCCCAAGCCAGCGTTGGTTCTACCCGATCGACTGGCGCGAACTGTCGCAAGTCGTCCGCTTCGAACGCGCTGGCGGCCGCTGCGAGCAATGCGGGCGACCGCATCTTCAATG
>JBBSOT010000562.1:0-3162 GCA_038259455.1 Hyphomicrobiales bacterium
GTTTTTCGTTGTAGTAGCTGAGCCACGCGCTGATCCCACGCCTCGCCTCTGAACCGGTCTCAAAGGCGTTCAGATAGACGCACTCGTATTTCAGCGACCGCCAGAGCCGTTCGATCATTCGATTGTCGATCCAGCGGCCACGTCCATCCATGGAAATCTTCACCTTGGCGTCGCGCAGCACGTCGGTGAAATCGGTGCTGGTGAACTGCGACCCTTGATCTGAGTTGAAGATTTCCGGCGGACCATATTGGGCCAGGGCGTCTTTCAAGGCTTCGATACAAAACCCAACGTCCATGGTGTTTGACAGCCGCCAACTCAGGACCTTGCGGCTGAACCAGTCCATGATGGCCACCAGGTAAAGAAACCCGCGCCGCATCGGGATGTAGGTGATGTCGGTGCACCAGACCTGGTTTGGTCGGGTGATAGGCAACTCTCTGAGAAGATATGGGTATATCTTGTGCGCGGGATGCTTTTTGCTGGTCTTGGGCTCTTGGTAGATCGGGACAAGCCGCATCAGCTTCATCAGGCGCCGCACCCGGTGTCGCCCACATTTGTGGCCTTCCCGTTGCATGTGGCGGGCCATCTGCCGTGACCCATACCACGGCGTTTCCAAGAACTGCTTGTCGATGATTTCCATGAACCGCAGGTTCTCGGCGCTTTCGCCCCGCGGCTGATAGTACAGCGCCGAGCGCGACAGGCAGAGCAGCACGCATTGCCGGCGTACGCTTATATCAGGATGATCCTGCTTCACCGCTTTTTGCCTCCAGTCCCGAGGACAAGACTGGAGGCACTGGCCAAAAAATCTCGTTCCACGACAAGCTGTCCGATTTTGGCGTGAAGTTTTTCCAGATCTCGATCAGAGACCAACGGCGCAGCTGTCATCTTGCCATCAAACGCGGCGGCCATGTTCTCGATCGCCGCTTTCTTCCAGCCGGTGATCATCGTCGGATGAATGTCGTATTTTTTGGCCAGCTCGGCCGTCGTCAGTTCCTCACGGATGGCTTCCAAAGCCACCTTCGCCTTGAACTCAGATGTATAGCGCTTGCGTTTCGTCATGTCGGGTCGGTCCTTCATCAGTCGCTAAAGCTTAGCAACTGGTCCGAAATCCTGCGACCACCTCTGACGGAGCAGAACCTCGCGCTGATGCAGCTGATCGATGTGCAGTTCCTCGATACGCCCTTCTTCGGCGTGCGTCAGATGACGTGGCACCTGCGCAATGAGGACCATGCGGTGAATGAGAAGCGCATCCGTCGGCTCATGCGCCTGATGGGATTGATGCCGATCTATCAGAAGCCCAACACCAGCAGGCCGGGACGCGGGCACAAGACCTATCCCTACCTGCTGCGCGGCCTGCGGGTGGAGCGACCAAATCAGGTCTGGTGCGTGGACATCACCTACCTGCCGATGCGCCGCGGCTTTCTCTATCTGGTGGCGATCATGGACTGGCACACCCGCATGGTTCTGTCGTGGCGGATCTCGAACACACTCGACGCCGACTTCTGCGTGGAGGCGCTGAACGAGGCCATCTATCGGTTCGGGCCACCTGACATCATGAACAGCGACAGTCATATGATGGTCACCAGTTCTCGGGTGGTTTGACTCAAACACCGATCGACCGTTCGTTGGGTTGGTGCCGCTGGGCTTCCCGGTTTGGTTTGACCCAAACAGCGATAGACCTGATACGTGTCTTTCCTTGGACCTGTCGACTGCCCGGGAACGCCTTGCGGTGAGGCTTTGTCTCGAAGATGCCGCGTGACCCAAGAAGGGCCTGACCGATTGGTCTCATGACTGTCCTGTCCGTGCATTCTTTCCGATGAAGTTCGTTCAATCGAAAGCCGGAAAGGATGACATGATGGCCAAACCCCTACATACGTCTCCCATTATCGGTGGCGTCGATACTCACAAAGATCTGCACGTCGCTGCTGTTGTTGATTGCAAAGATCGGGTGCTGGGAACGCAAAGCTTTGCCAGCACGCGTCAGGGTTACAAACTGATGCTGACTTGGATGCGATCGTTTGGAGATTTACGGCGTATTGGTGTCGAATGCACAGGCAGCTATGGCGCAGGACTTTTGCGATATATGCAGGCGGCTGGTGTCGACGTCTTGGAAGTTACCGCACCGGACAAGCTGGACCGAAGGCGGCGCGGCAAGAACGACGACTTCGATGCTCAAAGCGCTGCTCATGCGGCCTTTGCAGAGCGGCGCACGGTGACTCCGCGCAGCCGAGATGGGATGGTTGAAGCCCTGCGTGTGCTGAAGGTTTGCCGCAAGACGGCTGTTCAGGCACGTCGGGTTGCGTTGCAGATCATCCAGACGACAATTGTTTGCGCACCTGACCGTTTACGTGACCTTTTGCGCAACATGACCCGCATGCAACTGATAAGAGCTTTGGCAGCTTGGCGTCCGGACTTGACTGGCTATCGGGATGTTGAAGAGGCATACAGGATCGCGCTCAAGTCACTGGCACGTCGTTATCTTGAACTGAACGATGAAGTTGCCGACCTGGACGATATGGTCGAGGCCATTGTCAAAGATCTCGCACCAGAGTTGATCGCCCGTAAAGGGATCGGATTTAACAGCGCCGCCCAATTACTGCTGACCGCCGGCGACAACCCCGAACGGCTCAAATCCGAAGCCAGCTTTGCTGCGCTGTGTGGCGTCAGCCCGGTCCCTGCCTCCTCAGGCAAAACCACAAGACACCGATTGAACCGAGGGGGTGACCGCGCGGCCAACAGCGCGCTTCACATCATCGCAATCGGGCGACTGCGACTGGACCCTGAGACGAGGGAATATGTTGCACGACGCGTAGCTGGCGGTCATTCCAAGCTTGAAGCCATTCGCTGCCTCAAGCGCTACATCGCGCGCGAAGTCTTCGGTATCATCGTGCGGCGCCATAAACTGATCAATCAGGCTCAAATCGCGGCTTGACACTTAGAAGGGCGTCCAAGGGTCGCAATTCACCAGCACCGATTTCACCGAAGTGCTGCACGACGCCAAGGTGAAGATTTCCATGGATGGGCGTGGCCGATGGATCGACAATCGAATGATCGAACGGCTCTGGCGGTCGCTGAAATACGAGTGCGTCTATCTGAACGCCTTTGAGACCGGTTCAGAGGCGAGGCGTGGGATCAGCGCGTGGCTCAGCTACTACAACGAAAAAC
>JBBSOT010000563.1:0-3161 GCA_038259455.1 Hyphomicrobiales bacterium
GATCGAAGCTTTCGGCCCGGGATATTCGCGGAACATCTCGCATCGAAATAACCTTGCGACCGCGCTGGCCGAGACCGACCGGATCGCGGAGGCGGTCGCGCAATTCCGGCTGCTCCTCGGGCAGACCTCGGAAAAATCCGGGCCGGATTCGCTGGAGGCGGGGGAAGTCCTGCAAAATCTCGGCACCGCGCAGGTCCGGGCGGGTCAGTTTGCCGCTGCCGAGAGCGCCCTGAGCCGGGCCGATGCAATCTTCGCCGCGCATCTGCCTGACGGTCATCCCCGGCGAGCGTTCCCCTCGTTGACCCGCGCGGAAATGCGCATCGCACAGTCCCGTTTCGCCGAGGCACAGGCCGACGCCGTCCGCGCCTTGTCGATCCTGACGGCCGCCCTTCCGCAAGGACATTTCGCCACCGAAGTAGCCCGGTGCCGGGTCGGGATCGCACTGATCGGACAAGGCCGGCCAGCGCTGGCGCGGCCGTTCGTGCAAACCGCCAGCCGGACACTCGCGGCGTCGACTACACCGGTCCTGCCAAGGTATATCGAACCGTGCAGAAGGGCAGCACTGGGTCTTTGATGGCGGCGAAGTGGCGGGTTCTTCTGCCGGACCACGTTTATCCTGCTGACGATCCAGAAGCGGCTCGACCATCGGTAGGAACCCTGTCTTATGCACACCCACGTCACATTCAGCTGGCGCGCGTTCGTTAAACCGTTGCTCGCGGCTGCGGGCCTGGCCATGGTCATGCCTTCGGATGCCTCGGCCCAGGACTTGCTCAAGCGAGTGAAGAATGCGGTCCAGAGCGAAGTCGAGCGCCAAGTCGAGCAAGAGGCACGCGATGCCGCGCGCTGTGCACTGAACGGCAGCAATTGCCGCCCGAACGGGACCGGCCAACAGTCGGCTAGCGGCGGCGGCGAGGGCGGCGGTGGTGGTGGTGGGGGGAAGGGCGACCATCCGCTGATCACGCCTTACCAAGGTTCGGTCCTCGAACGCGAGGATCGCCAGGATTTCACCGATTACAACCGCGTGATCGGGATGGACCAGAAAAGGCAGGCTGTGGTCCAGCGCGTGGAAGGCCGTCTCACGAAATTGCTCTACCGCAACCCGGAGGGCCGCTCCACTCTGGAATTGGAGCGCAATTACAAGTCGGCTCTGGCAGCGCGGGGCTTCCGGATCGATTACGACAAAGGCGGCATCGTCCACTGGATGGGTGATATCCGCAAGTACAATGGTATGACCGCCTATGGCCAGGATGTGCGGTATTTCACCGGGAAGCTGAAGTATAATGACGGCACAGCTTATGTATCGATCCTAGTCTATCGCGAGGGGTCCGGTTTCGGGCGAACCAACATCCACGTTCTGGAAACTGCTGAAATGGACGTGGGCATGGTAGGCGTCGATCCTTCGGCCATGGCTGCCGATCTGGAACGGGACGGGCAGATCAATCTGCAGGGCATCTATTTCGACACCGGAAATTATGCGCTGAAGCCGGAATCCGATCCTGCCCTGGACAATGTCGAGGCGCTGCTGAGGTTACAGCCGCAGCTCCGCCTTACGATCATCGGGCATACCGACAGCACGGGCGATCCCCGCCGCAACCGGCGCCTGTCGCTGGACCGGGCAACCAGCGTTCGCAACAGCCTCATCAGCCGCGGGGTCGCGCCGGATCGTCTGAGCGTGGTTGGCATGGGCAGCGAGCAGCCCATCGCCACCAACATTACTGCCGATGGCCGGGCCAACAACCGTCGCGTGATGCTGGTCAGGCAGTAGCCGGGCCGGCGTGTCGGGTCAGGCATCAATTTTCTGAGATACAGGCATCATCTAAATACTGGGGGATTCGATTGTGAATAAGCTGATCTTGGCGCCGTTTGCGGCAATGTGCGTGCTGGCAGCGTGTAACGAAACCGACCGGGCGCAGGACGGAGCGAACTCGCCAGCCGCTGGAGCTACCGCGATGCAGGCCCCGGTCGTTGCCGACGACAGCCCCGATTTCTTGCCGAAGGACATGTCCTGGATGCCGGCGGAAATCTGGTTGCCCGATGATCTCGAGCCGCGCCAGAGCCAGAAAATATCCCCTGTGGCGGACACCTATGTGTTGCGCGGTATCACGCAGATGAGCAGCGCAGCCCTCGCGGAAGCAATTTCAACCAAGATGACGGCGGCAAATTATGAACCCTATGAACCCTCGAAACCCAAACCCGGGCGGCTGATGTTTCGCGGGAACGGGCATGGCACGATCGTGATCACGGTCAGCGAAGCGACTACCGGCCGCGAACTGGTGATCAGCGTCGAAAACGCATCGGGCCAATAGGCTGCGTTCGAATTTCCAGCACTCTCTTCAAATCAGGAAACAAGCCATGATCTCGCGCGCAATTTTCCCTGCCGTCCTTCTGCTGTCCGCCTGCGGTCAAGGCGGTGCCGAAGGCGGTGAGCAGGCCTCGCCCGTTTCCCAAGCCGCCACTGGCGTGACAGCGGCGCTTACGCCAGCCTATCTGCAAGGCGGCTGGTGCTACTCCCACAATGTCATGGGGGATGAACGAAGCGATGAAATGATGTCCTACATCTTCTCGGATGATGGCACCTTGCTCTATCAGGTCAATCCGGAGACGGAGATTGAAAAGCCCGGCACCTACACCATCGAAGAGGGTCACCTGAAGATCATGCCGACCTTGCGATTTTTCGACTTCACTGTTGAATCCATCGACCCCGACGCAATGGTCCTGAAGATGGCCTATGGCCTCGCCTACTGGGAACGCGGCACCTGCACCGCATAGTCGGGACGAACTTGCTGCGCCACGTCTGCTTCGGGAGAGCAGGCTACCGCCAGCACCCGGAGCAATTCGCACGCGCCGATTCCTGCCTTACGTTCGGCCAACCCGGCAGGCTTCCTGCGGCTATGCGCGCTTAACAAGGCTGTCTTGCCCATTAGCCCGATCGCTTCGCGCATCCAACTTTCGAATTGCCAGCTGGTCCCGCCTCCGGGAGGCTCCGTATCCTGCCGCTTGGGATCGCGGCTACTCGGTCTCGTCTCTATCGCGGGTCGCGCCGGTCACGTCATCATCGTGACCACTTTTGTCGCTGAAGAAGGCTAAAGCCATAAGTCCGGTACCAAGCAACACCGACACGAACACCCCTATAATGGTGGCGATTACCATATGCAGTTTCA
>JBBSOT010000564.1:0-3138 GCA_038259455.1 Hyphomicrobiales bacterium
TGTAGCGCGACAATCTGGATGAGAGCAGCGCGACAATCAGGATGATAATCCTTGGCCGCGACATGTTGAGATTGGCTGATCAGTTTGTCGCGGGCAAGAGATATATGGCTGTTGATTGTCGCTGAGCGTCAATCAGGCATGCCTGTTGTCGCCGGTGCTGTCCGTTTTCGTCGCACGGCCTGATCCTGTTGCCTTTTGGGCCGCTTTTCGTCGATAGCTTTCAACATTCATCTCGAAGATTGTGGCGTGGTGGACCAGTCGGTCGACGGCGGCCAGTGTCATAGCCGGGTCGGGGAAGATCGTATTCCACGCACCGAAGGGCTGGTTTGCGGTGATCAGCATGGAACGCCGTTCGTATCGGGCGCTGATCAGCTCGAACAGCACGCTTGTCTCGGCCTGATCCTTTGTGACGTAGGCGATGTCGTCGAGGATTAGCAGGTCAAATTTGTCGAGTTTGGCAAGAGCGCTTTCCAGCGCAAGGTCGCGTCGGGCCTGCTGAAGCGTCTGGACCAGATCGGTTGTGCGGGTGAAGAGCACGCGGTAGCCATTCTCGATGAGTGCCCGCCCTATGGCGGAGCTGAGATGGCTCTTGCCGACCCCCGGCGGCCCAAACAGCAGGATGTTGTCACCCTTTCCGACCCAGCTGTCACCAGCGGTGATGGCGTTTACATGCGCCTTGGACAGCATGGGAACGGCGGTGAAGTCGAAGGTGTCGAGTGTTTTGCCGGGAAGCAGGCGTGCCTGGGCAATATGGCGTTCGATGCGGCGGCGGTCGCGTTCTGCCAGTTCATGCTCCACGAGAGCACTGAGCAGACGGGCCGCACGCCAGCCCTCTTTATCGGCCTGTTCGGCAAAGCGCGGCCAGAGGGCCTTGATGGCGGGCAAGCGCAATTCGTTCAGAGCAAGGGTGAGACGGGCGGCGTCGATATCGCTCGATGTCATGCCGCCACCTGCGGTGTCATCGGCGCATTGCTGAGAAGCTGGTCGTAGGCCGACAGATCAGCCAATTGCACTTCAACCGCGGGCAGGCTGTCAGCCGAGGGTACGAAGAGGGCCCGCAAAGCGTCGATGTCAGGTAATCGTTTCTGACGAAGATCCTCTTCGATCTGGACGGCCAATTCGGCCTCGCAGCCACGATCATGGGCCAGTCCCAGAAGGTCGACCATCATGCGGCAGGCCACCCTTTCTGTTACCAGTTCCAGCATGACCGCGAACACGTCCCGGAAGGCCTGCCGCGGAAACAGCTGGTCGCGGTAGACCAGCCCCATCAGTGCCATG
Organism: Hyphomicrobiales bacterium; assembly: GCA_038259455.1. GTDB lineage: Bacteria > Pseudomonadota > Alphaproteobacteria > Rhizobiales > Rhizobiaceae > CAMYMG01. The sequence goes on from JBBSOT010000564.1 coordinate 1,279, forward strand.
GGCTTTTTACGCAGCGAATGGATGACATGGTGATAGCTGACCACATGCTGATGTGGGCCATGGCGTGTTGCGCGGGCGCGCGGCAGCGTCACCAGGAAGGTCGCTCCGAGAAACAGATCAAGTCGATCATCATAGATCCGCGCCCGCAACTGATGACCGATCAGCCGGGATGGCACGGTGTAGAAGACCTTGCGCAGCAGGAAGCCGCCCGATGATGTGACGCGCACCGTGATCTCTTCATAGTCGGTGGTCCGCCGGGCGGGCAAAGGGCTGAGGCTGGCGCGCTCAATATCAATGCGCTTGGCATTGCGCGCATTGATCCGCCCCACGACTTCGTCGATGAAGCGGCGATAGGCAGCCAGATCCTCGAAGTTGTGCGACCCACGCATGATCAGCGCATCGGCAATCGCCCGCTTCAGATGGCCATGAGGCCCCTCGATCGCGCCGTTCTCATGGGCCACACCTTTGGTGTTGCGCGATGGCGTCATGCCGTAATGGTTACACAGCGCATCCATGCGATCAGTCAGGTCGTCCTGGGCGGATTGCTCCAGGTTCTTGAATGCGGCCGAGAGGCTGTCGGTCCGGTGTTCCGCAGGCGCACCCCCAAGAGACCAGAGGGCGTTCTGCAAGCCTTCGGCCAGCGCCACATAGCTCTCTCCGCCCAGAACGACATGGGCGTGCTCAAAGCCTGAATAGGCCAGCCGGAAGTGATACAGTCGATGTTCCAAGGGGTGATCAGCAACGCTCACACCATGCTTGTTCATGTCGGTGAAGTCCGACAGGCCCATCTTGCCCGGCACATGGATTTGCCGAAAGATCACCTCCTGTTCGGGACCATGCTCAGCACGCCATGCCCGTATCCGCCGCTCCAGCGTGCGCCGGATGCCGGCACTCAGATCAGGGTATCGGCGCAGAAGTTCCTCGAAGATCGCAACTGGCCGCAGACCGGGAGACGACTTCAGCAGAGGCAGCACCTGGGTGTCGAAGATATCCGAAAGCGGGTCCGGGCGACGTCTGCCCCGCGGAGCCTTCTTGTGGGATGGCAGGATCAAATCTGCCTGCAGGCGATAGCCGGTGGCCTGGCTGAGACCAGCCTTGGCAGCGGCCACCGGAACGGATTGGGATTGTCTGAACGTCATGAAGAGCCTCGTCTGTTGATCAGTGACATGGCGGCCCGGCATGAACGATCTCCCAACACGGAAAAATCGTCTTCTACCTGAACCGGTCACGACCGTCAGACCCACCCATTAAGGGCGAAACGCGGGTTTGGGGCCCCTCCGGTCGGGCTACGCCCTCCCTACGTGCCCCCAAACCCGCGTTCTCATCCTGATTGACGCTGGATTCTCACCTTGATTGTCGCGCTGCAAATCGTGCCGCTCTACTATTTAACCTTCGCGGGATACGTCGTGGCAAGCCTACTGCTGAATAAAATAGGTATTACCGAACATTTGTTAAACTTAAAATCCGCGGCCCCTTATCTGTTGACGTTCAACTTTGAATACACGCCCGCTGAAATGAGCGGGATCATGGGACATGCTTGGACGCTTGGTATAGAAGAGAAATTCTATATTCTTTGGCCAGTTCTTCTTGTAGTGTTGGGCCGGCGGCACATCGTTCTTCTGGCCTCAGCTACGGCGATCATACTGCTACTGATCTGGCTGAAAGATTTTTCCACATTCTTGGTCCGTGGTTATTTAGGCTTGGGCTTCGGGGCTGTTGCTGCCTACCTTGCCAAAAAAAGAGGGGACATTAGGGTTGCGTTAGGGTGGAAACATCTTGGAATTATTGCAGTGATTGCCAGCTTGATCATTTATGTGCTTTCGCTGACCTCACCCAATAATTTCCTTTGGAATATTGGAA
>JBBSOT010000565.1:0-3132 GCA_038259455.1 Hyphomicrobiales bacterium
ATCGGCAAAATGCTTGGTAATAGTGCTCTTGCCAACGCCGCCCTTAAAGTTCTGTATGGCAATAACAGCAGCATCTTCATCGATTGCTTTGCCAACGTGAATGCCAAGCGCTTCACGAATTTTTGTAAGGTCTTCCAGTCCGTAAAACCGACGACCATTGCTCGACTGCTTTGGGGGGGAGAGACGACCTTCTTTCTCCGCCTTCGCCAACGCTTCAGGCGTGCGCCCGACCAACTGTGCAGCAACGCCGGGCCCGAACGTGAGGTCGAGCACCTTCCGATCCTCCGGCTTAAAAACGATCGACTTTACCCGATCGCGCATTTGCTCGCACGATCGCGTCATGTTCCGCAGGGTATTAACGGTGTAGGACATTGATCAACCGCCCTTTCCGAAGCAAAGATTCTTGATCCGGTTGGCGTTAGATGGGCTATATTCATTATCAATGTCAAACCGTAATTGTACGGGACCCCCGATCGCAAATCCCTGACAAAACTCCTGGCGCTCTACCCCGGTTGGTCGATCCGGCTTTTCCGTCAATGCCCGCGCGTTTGCTCCCCTTCGCCGCCAAGCTCCGAGAACTTTAAGCCAAGCAGGCGGATGGGCAGTCCCCAGCGACCATGACAAGTTCAAGGACGCCGTCGTTGCCTGTGCGAATGATCGGCGCCGCATAATCCGGAAGTTGGTATAGAACAGATTGCACATTGGTGTGTCTCATACCTCCTTCACCGTGGGGCGGCTTGTAGACCGACGCTACCGCCGCCATGATATCGGCATGGACACAGTCGAGCTAGCGAACTGGATGGCAATATACGCTGCCACCGGAGTCTGCTGCTTTCTGGCAACGCTGCTTTCCGCACTGACCGTCGGCTACGAAGTCGTGCGCGAGAAAGCCTGGCCGCGCCGGACCGATTGGAGGGCGATGATCGCGTTTGGACCGATGCTCTGGTGGCGGTGGCAGAAGCGCTATCTGTTCAGCACACCCGTGACCCTTGCGATCGTCGGGTCGTCGCCGCTACTCTGGACTGGACCCACTAAAATCCAGCGAGAGCGCGTGCATCAGGGCAGGAGGCGACATGGACGCTGAATTGCCCTCCCGCCAGGACCCGAGGATCCGCAACACATAGCCCGGAGTCTCGACATTTGCGGGAATGCCGTCGGCGCGATCGACGGCGCCAGGCCCGGCATTATAGGCGGCCAGCGCAAAAGGAACCGACCGATAGCGATCAAGCATCGCCCGCAGATAGCGCGCGCCCGCATCGATATTGCTGACCGGGTCGAAACGGTTCGACACACCCAGGTCACGCGCGGTGCCGGGCATCAACTGGGTCAAGCCGCCGGCGCCGACGCGGCTGACCGCCCACGGCATGTAGCGCGATTCGTGCAGCACCAGCGCGTCGAGGAGCCCTGAGGGCAGGCGGTGCCGACACTCAGCGTCCCGCACCAGCGGCCAATACGCCATTCGCGCCGCAATCGTGCGGGTCGAAAGCCGTGACCGCCATGGTATCTGGACATCGCCGCACGTGGGCGCGTCCATCGCCACCGGTTGTTCAGCCGCCCTTGATAGCACGGCCGTGGTTACGACATCGGCAGGTGTTGTGGTTGTTGCGGTCGCGGCAGCCGGCCGCGGTGCCGTCCATATCCCGTGATTGTAGACGACGAACTCCGCCGTTCCCGCCGCCGCCACACCGTTGGAAATCACGGTGTTTGCGAGGCTAGGAGCTTCTGGCACCTTGGCCGTAAAGTCGAACGCGGCAGCCGTGCCAGCGCTCTCCGGCGCAGCACAGAGCAGACCCATGACGAGACATGATGCCCGGAACATGGTGGAAGAATCTGCCACTTCAGAATTTGCGTCAATACCGCCGCCAGATACCAGCTATCCTTCCGCGCCAGAACGATCCGTCAGAACGATGAAACCAAAAGGAGAGGCTGTTCGAGCGAGGTGCGGGGCATTTCCCCGCAGAGGAGACGATCGTGCCTGAATTGTCCGCCGTGATGCCAAACTGGCCAAGGCCGTTTGTTTTGCTGCCAAGTGGCAATGTCATTGACCTTGCCGAGCCAGCGCCAGACAGCTGGACCGACAATGACCTCGCCGTCGGCCTGTCACGGACCTATCGCTGGGGTGGCCATTCGGCGTGGCCACGCCCGCTGTCGGTGGCGCAGCACAGCCTCCTCGTGTTGGCGATCCGCGAGGCAGAGGGTCCGCTGTCGCCGGCGCTGGCGCTCTACGAACTGCTCCATGATGCCGAAGAGGGCTTGCTTGGGTTCGACTGCATCTCGCCTCTGAAGGCGTTCCTTGGTGAGCCGTTCCGGCTGTTGTGCACCCGGCTGACCGCGGCCATCGCGCAGCGCTATGGCCTTCCGGAGCTGACGGCTGCCGAATACACCATTCATAAGCAAGCCGATCCGATCGCAGCGGCCAGCGATGCACTCCATGTCGTGCGCTGGTCGCCTCAACAGATTGAAAACACGCTTCAGCTTCGTGACGCACCGCTGCAGCGCGATCCACTGATTTATGGCGCGCCGCGAGGCGACTATCGGTCATGGGAGCCTTGGACCAACGAATACGCCGCCGGTGCGTGGCTGACCCGCTTGCAGCTTGAACTGGGCAGGGCAGGTTTAGCGCCATGAGACCGGCGATGGGGGCAACCCGCAGCGACCTCGAAAGCCAGGGCCGACAGATCGTCGAGCAGCTTGGCGGCAAATGGTCGAACAATGGGAGCGGTGGGGGCGGCATGTGCCGGTGCCCTGCGCACAACGACAGCTCGCCAAGCCTGTCCGTGCGTGTCGGCGATACGACCCTGCTGTTCCACTGCTTCGCCGGCTGCGAGACCGCCGATGTGATGCGGGAACTCCGGCGCGGCGGCCAGGCCAGGGCAGGGGGCGTCTATCACAGTGACACCGGCGCGACGGGAGCCCCTGCAAACCTCCAAGGTGTTATCGACCGCCTCTGGGCAGAATCGCGGCCACTCGGACGCTCGATTGCGGCCAAATACCTTGAGGGCAGGGGCCTTGTCACGCGTAGCGCCCAACTGCGCTTTCACCCGCGCGTCCAGCTCGGCCGGGCGAGCGATGCGACATGGCATCCTGCCCTGCTTGCTGCTGTTCGCGATGACATCGGCCTGGTTGCGATCC
>JBBSOT010000566.1:0-3121 GCA_038259455.1 Hyphomicrobiales bacterium
AGAAGTGGGGATAGTCGTCTGCCGCGTAAGGGCGGATGTTTTTCTCTTCCGTCGACCAAGGATCGCCGCGTGCGCCGAGCTCGAGCTTCACGCGTGGAGTGATGTAGGCCATGCCCTCGTATTCGGTGGCTGTCAGCGCCGTCGGGTAATGGAAGTTGATCGTCTGTGCGTCGGCGGTATCAATCTCCAGCGTCCACTCGCCGTTGGCCGGTTCACCAAGCTGTTCGGCGATCGCGGCGCGGAGCGCCGGGAGCAATTCTCTGGCGATGTGACGCTCGACGTCAGCTACCAGCTCGTCGATCAGTCGTTCCGCCTGTTTCCTGCTGATCCCTACCATCTCGGGATCGCGGTCGCCGGTGTAGCCGAGTTCAGCACGATCAAACGACATGTCGATATCTTCGGAGAAGCGACGGATAGCTCCGAACGCCTTGGAGAGCGACGTGCCGCCCTTGAAGACAAGGGAGGCCGTCCCACCTCTTGGCAGACCGAACAGGCGCCGGAGAGTCCAGCAGACCCAGAAGTCCTTTTCGATGATCGTGTCGGCAACGCCCCGACCGGCACCGGTCTCGCCAAAAAGGGCGGCGCGGTCGCCAGCGGGAAGGAGAGCGACCTTATCCATCAATATTGGCCGTAGCTGCAGTGGCGATCGAGACGAGAGTCGGCAGCATCCAGGCGGGGGCCTGAACGGCGGCCGAGGCCAGCGTTTTCTTGTCTTTGGCAGAAAGTCGCCCCACGGCGACTTGCACGACGTCAATCGCGCGCGCAGGGCCAACGTGGCGAAGGGCTTGAACAACAGTTCCGGCAGGGCTTCCCGGGGCGATGAGATGCTTTGGCGATGCGTGACGCAGATCAACGACGCGCTTGCCCAGCACAACGCGCCGGGAGGGACCGTTGGTTAGGTAAGTGCTCTGAGCAGGAACCTGCGTCGAGAGGCCTAGCGCGTTCGCTGCCCGCGCGCCGGCAATCTGCACTTGCGAGCCGGTCTCCCGGGCGAGCGCTTGGGCGACATCATCGGACGCTGGTGAGAGGAGGCCGAGTTTTGGATGCACTTTGGGGAAATCGTATAACCCACGCGCGAGGCGGCGCAGCTGCCCCCCCTTTACGAGCCGAGATAGGGCCTGGTCGACGGCCGAGCGGCTGGCGACAGTGAGAAAGTCGCTAGGCGTGAAGACGCTGCCGCGTCCGCTTGCGCGAACACGGTTCATCATGCGATCGGGAACTGATGCGGTCAGGGCTTTCATATGTCAGAAAATAGGCTATCTTTTTCTGACATTCAAGGGGGTGATTTTGAAAGTCTCCTGACCATGTTGATAGCGTGGATGCCCGCTCGCGGCGGCCTCAAAGACTCTTCCCCACCTCATCCAATCAACGATGGCAATTATTCTGTAAGGTTTTTCAGCGCAGCATAGAGTGCGGATTTACTGATTTTCATGCGTGCGGCAGCCTCGCGCACGTTAAGACCTGATGCGATGAGTTGGCGGGCGCGAAGAATTTTATCGGGTGTGACTGCGATAGGCCGACCACCTTTACGCCCTCTCGCAGCTGCGGCCGCTAGCCCAGCATTCGTTCTTTCGCGGATCAGATCGCGCTCAAACTGGCCAAGCGCCCCGAAGATATGAAAAACGAGCCGACCTGTCGGCGTGGTGGTGTCGATATTTTCCGTCAACGACCTGAAGCCAATACCGCGACCTTCAAGTTCGGCGACGATCTGCAGGAGATGCGTCATTGACCGTCCAAGGCGTTCAAGCTTCCAGACAAACATTGTGTCGCCTTCTCGCAGAAACGAAAGTGCGGCGGTGAGCCCGGGTCGCTCGGTCTTGGCACCAGAGATACCTCGATCCTTGAAGATACGGGAAGCCCCGGCGGCATTCAAAGCGTTGAGCTGAAGGGCAAGATCCTGTTCAGCGGTCGAGACCCGAGCGTATCCAATGAGTGAAATGATCTTCCTTTGGGCGCGATTGGCTCGGTGATGTGTCATAAAAGGCCCATCTGTCCGGAAACCCGTCCAAAAATCAAGCTGTCCAACTACCCGTTACGAAGGCCTTTTAGGACAGCCTTCGAATTTGTCCATCAAACACACATCTGATGGACGGCAAAGTTTCTGGTCAAATGGCTCAGTCCGTGAGCAAGGCGCTCAAAAGTGGATGTGGAAACGTCCGGTTAGCGGTAACAGCGTAGAAGCTTTCGACGATTTCGAGGGGAAAGGGGGCCGTCAAGAGCAGCCCCTGTGCCAACTCATCAGCCAATACGACGGCTGGTGTGATGGCCAGCCCCACGTCATCGCGAGCCAGAAGTCGTACCATGGCCATATCGTCGACGATCGCCGCGATGCGGGGCGTGACGCCGAGGCGGGCAACGAGACTGTCGAACCCAGTTCGGATAGAGCTTTCTGTCGGCAAAATCACCGGCTCTGCCGCCAGAAGGCCGTTCAGGGTTGTATGAGACAGACGCCGCGCCGTACCGTGGATCGCAACAGGCTGCTCTGCGAGACGGTGTGCGACGAGGTCGGGAAAAGTCTCTCGCGGCGGCGGATCGGTCAACAAGACGACGTCAAGCGCAAGGTCCTCCAGAGCACGCAGCAGGGTCTGGCTGTTCCCCGACGACAGAATGAGGTTGGCCGTGTCTTCCTCAAGGATGGGCCGCAGAAACCGAAGCTGGAAATTGCGCGATAGTGTCGAGAGTGCGCCCACCCGCAAGGGGCCAATGGTGCCGCCGCTGCGTGTCAGCGTGGCGATCAGATCGTCACCGACGCCAAAGATTCGCGTGGCGTGGTCCAAGGCGATATGGCCCGCCTCTGTCAGAACCATCGTCCGGTTGGTGCGGGTGAACAAGGGGTGGCCCAACCTGTCTTCCAGTTGCCGGATCTGGGTGGACAGGGCTGACTGTGACAGGTTCAGCCGCTCCGCAGCGCGGGTCAGGTTCCCCTCGCGGGCCACCTCTTCGAAGTAGCGCAGATGGTGATAGTTGAGCCGCATGGCGTTCTATAAAACAGAACGTTTTCATTCAGACAATGTATTTTTTTATGTCAAGAGGACGCGATACGTCCGGAAGAGATCATTTTCCGTGAGGTTTTCGATGACAATACTGCTTCTTGTGTCGCCGCTTGCATTGGCCATCGCCG
>JBBSOT010000567.1:0-3117 GCA_038259455.1 Hyphomicrobiales bacterium
CGGAAGATATCCGGGCCAAACCGTCTACCCGAGGTCATTCTGGGGGTTGAGTTTAAGGACGGGATCAAGCAACTTCAAAACGCCGCCTGATGAGGGCCGTCACCAACTTTTGGGCATATCTCTCATGACTGATCTCCAAGAGAGCCGACAATCGCGCCGACAGTGTTAAGGATGCGCACATCAGGGCGCCGGTCGTCGGATCGGAAGCCCCGAGAATCATTCTTCTCAATTCCACACCACCAAGACAGGCGATGTTTACGCAATCCCATCAGTGTTATTCGATAACCGGCCCGCGACACAGCGGGCGAGAGACTCCTAATCGGAGTGATGAGCGACAACCACTATGGCCTGTAGCGACAGCCAGCTTGGCCGGTGGGGCTGAACGGAAGACGGGCTTGCCCGTCTGGAGTGCGGCCCCACCGGCCTGAGTGATTTCAAGGGTAGGTGCTGGTCGCTGCGGGTTGGTAAGCCGGAAGCCTCTGCGTTCAAACGGAGGATCCGGGTTGGCCTACAAACCCATCACCGACCAGCAATTGAGAGTTTACATGACTGACCGCCAAAAACACAGCCAGCGCACTTCGGCCGCCCGTGCCGGGTTCAGCGAGCGAACCGCGCGACGCTTCGATATCGACCCTACGTTTCCCTCGAACCGCAATATCGTTCACGGGCGCACGGTGGCCGATCCCCTTGAAGGCTATTGGGAGAATGACCTCCTCCCTCTGCTTGAGAATGACAGCGCGTTGCAGGCCGTCACGCTGTTGCGCCATCTTCAGAGCGAGCATCCCCTGGCTTTCCCTGATGATCGCATCCGGCGCACCCTGGAACGTCGGGTGCGGCAGTGGCGGGCGCTGAAGGGGCCCGAGCGCGACATCATCTTCCGCCAGACGCCTGAGCCAGGATACATGGCCCAGTCAGACTTCACCCATGCCGAAGAGTTGGATGTCACGATCGCAGGACATGCTTTCCCGCACCTGCTTTACCACTTCGTCATGGCCTACAGTCGCTGGGAGCATGTCGGTGTGGTCCTCGGTGGGGAAAGCTTCACGGCGCTGGCCGAGAACTTGCAGCAGGCCCTCTGGTCGCTGGGCGGCGCGCCGCAAAACCACCGCACCGACAGCCTCTCGGCCGCCTTCCGTAACCTGACCGTCGACCAGCGTGAGGACATGACCAAGCGCTATGATGCGTTCGTTGGCCATTATGGCATGGAAGCCAGCCGCAACAATCGCGGTGAGGCCCACGAGAATGGGGCGGTGGAATCCCAGAACCGGCATCTCAAGAAATCCATCGAACAGGCCCTGATCCTGCGCGGCAGCCGTGACTTCGGATGCATCGAAGACTACCGGCGGTTCGTCGATACCTTGGTGGCACGGCGCAATCGGCAGCGGGCCGATGCGGTTCAGGCGGAGCGGACCCACCTGAAGCCCCTGCCACAGTGGCGCACGACAGATTTTACCGAGATCGTGGTGCCGGTCACCCGCACAGGCGGATTCCTGGTCAAAAGCATCTTCTACAGCGCACCGTCGCAGCTGATCGGTCAGCGTTTGCGTGTCCACCTCTACGATGATCGCATTGAGGCGTTTCTCGGCGGCACCCTCGTCGTCAGCCACCCCCGGGCCCGCGGGCGCGTCGACGGGCATCGCGTCCATGTCATCAACTACCACCACGTGATCCATGCCTTGCGGCGCAAGCCACAGGCCCTGTGGAGTTCGATCTATCGCGACAGCCTGTTCCCTCGGACCGAATACGCTGAAGCCTGGAAAGTTCTGCAGCGCGACCTTCCGCGACGCGACGCCTGCCGCCGGATGGTCGATCTGCTCTTCATCGCCCACGAACAGGCTTGCGAAGTGGAACTGGCATATCTCCTTGCAGCAGACCTCGACGCTGGCTTGGTGCCGGATCCCAAAGTGCTGGCATCACGGCTGGCTCCAAGACACATGGCGTTACCGGCGGATGTGACCGTCGTCCACCCGGCGCTGGACAGCTTCGATGCGCTGCTGGGGACCAGCGCATGACTGCCCGTGAGATCGACATCCACACGCTGCCCAGCATGTTGACTGCGCTGCGGCTTCCCAGCTTCCACAAGCTCTGGGCCGAGATCGCCACCCGCGCGGACAACGAAGGCTGGCCTGCTGCCCGTTTTCTCGCCGTTCTGGCGGAATATGAACTGGCCGAGCGCGACATGCGTCGCATCCGGCGCCATCTGAACGAGGCGCAGCTGCCGGTCGGCAAGACGCTGGCCACCTTCGACTTCAAGGCGTTGCCCACCCTGCCGCGTGCCCGGGTGGATGCCTTGGCGGCCGGCGACTGGCTGGACGGGGGTGGCAATCTGATCGCCATCGGGAACTCCGGCACCGGCAAGACGCACCTTCTTTGCGCCATCGGGCACGCCCTGGTCGAGGCAGGGCACCGCGTCTTCTACACCCGCACCAGCGATCTGGTGCAGAGACTTCAGGCCGCCCGCCGCGATCTCGTTCTCGAGGCGGCTCTGGCGAAGCTCGATAAGTTCGACCTGATCATCCTCGACGACATCACCTATGCCCACAAGGACCAGGCCGAAACTGGTGTCCTCTTCGAACTCATCGCCCGACGTTACGAATACCGCAGCATCGCCATCGCGGCCAACCAACCCTTCAGTGGCTGGGACCAGATCTTTCCGGACAAGGCCATGACCGTCGCAGCCATCGACCGCTTGGTCCACCACGCGACCATCCTCGAGATGAACGCCGAAAGCTTCCGTCAGCGTGCCGCAGCCACCAACAGGATGGCACTGGCCGAAGCGTCAGCGACAACCAACAACGACAACCAAAACGAAGGAGAGACCTAACCCAAAACACTGAACGACACGCCAACCTCAGCGGCCTCAGAACCCGCCAAATTGGTTGTCGCCTGCGGACAAGGTGGTTGACGCTCTACATCGGAGCGCTATTCGATGACAAAACCTTAAAATTAAGCAGTGTGAGCTGAATCCTTGGTAGCGGAGTTTCGCCGATCGAGCGGATGCTTTCAGGAATTTCGACGCAGCTCCTGCGGATCATCCAGCGCACGTGACGTGCCAAGGCGACGTTGCCTTTCGGAGGCGGCGACATCATCGCCGTAGGTTAGATAAGTACTGTGGCC
>JBBSOT010000568.1:0-3104 GCA_038259455.1 Hyphomicrobiales bacterium
CGTTGTCGTCGTCTACAAGATCGACAGGCTAACCCGCTCGCTGGCCGACTTCTCGAAGATCGTCGAGATCTTCGACGCTAGCACAGTGTCATTCGTCTCGATCACCCAGCAGTTCAATACAACGACCTCGATGGGACGATTGACGCTCAATATTCTGTTGTCCTTCGCGCAGTTCGAGCGGGAGGTGACGGCAGAACGCATCCGCGACAAGATCGCCGCTTCGAAGAAGAAAGGAATGTGGATGGGCGGCGTGGTGCCGCTTGGCTACAGGGTTCAGGACCGCAAACTTTTCATCGCGGAAGACGAAGCTGAAAGGGTCCGCCACCTGTTTACACGATATCTAGAACTGGGTTCGGTTCGCGATCTGGCTGCTGAAGCGGAGGCAAGGGGGATTAGAGGTCGAGAGCGGAACGGTTCGACAGGCAACCCTTTTGGCCGCGGCAATCTCTACCATCTGCTGTCCAACCCGATTTACGCCGGCAAGATTAGGCATCACAAGGCGATCTATGATGGCGAGCACGCTGCCCTCATCGAGGCCGACCTGTTTACCAGGGAGCTATGCTGGAATTTGGGTGACGGGGTTGATCAAGCGGCGCTTTGCGGCTTCATTTCGATGACCTCGATCCCGTCCTGGAACCTGGCACCTGCGAGCAGTTTCGGCAACTGATTTTGTCCCTTCAATCTTCGCCAAGATTTGGCGGCGGCCATGACGAGCTTGAAGACCATCAGCCTGGCGGTCTTCGACGACAGGGATCCCTTCGTGCGCACCGTTCGGTGGCGAACGGTGGCAAAGACGCTCTCTATTGGATTCGACGTTCGCAGATGATCCCAGTGTTCGGCGGGGAAGTCGTAGAACGCCAGCAACGTCTCGCGGTCCTTCGTCAGGCAGTCGACTGCCTTGTTGTACTTCGCGCCGTATTTCTCGGCGAACACATCGATCGCCATTTCGGCTGCTGAGCGTGTCGGCGCGCCGTAAATCTCGCGCAAATCCGTCTTCATTTTGGCCTGCACCGAGAGCGGCACCTTGTTCAGGACGTTGGCTGTCTTGTGCACCCAGCAGCGTTGGTGCTTGGTGCCGGGGAGGAGCTCGTCGAGCGCCTTCCAGAAGCCGAGCGCGCCGTCGCCCACGGCAATATCGGGCGCGATCTTCAGGCCACGCCGCTTCACGTCGACCAGCAACTCGCGCCAACTCTGCGCACCTTCGCGAATACCGGTCTGGAAGCCGACAAGTTCCTTCCTGCCCTCGGGTGTGGCGCCGATCAGAACCAGCATGCATTCGGCATGGTCTTCCATCCGGGCCTGCAGATAGACCCCGTCCGCCCACACATAGACATAGTGGCGCGCCGAAAGATCGCGCTTTTGCCAACGCTCATAATCGGCGTTCCACTCCGCCGTCAGCCGCGTGATCACCGAGGGTGAAAGGTTCGGCGCGTCCTTGCCCACAAGCGCGCTCAGCGCTTCCTGAAAATCGCCCGTCGAAACACCACGCAGGTAGAGAACGGGAAGCAGCGCATCCAGACTTCGCGTCCGACGCGCCCATTTCGGCAGGATCGATGAGGCGAACCGCACCCGATCAACCTCGCCACTCGCGCCGCGATCCCGGATCTTCACCCGGCTGACTGGCACCAGCCCGATCCCCGTCTGGATGCTCCGCTCCGGGCCGTGACCATGCCGGACAATCCGGTCACGGCCATCGGCAAGCTTGAGATCCCGCATCTCGGCAAGAAACGTCTCGGCCTCGATCTCGATCGCCTGCGCCAGCAATTTGCGCGCACCGCTGCGAAGCACATCCGTCAGTGGATCATCAAACTCGTCAGGCTGACGAAGACGCAAAACGTTGGTAGTCTCATTCATGGCGTATCGCTCTCCTTGAGAGGTTCTGGCAGGCTTCGTCACCCGCCTCGATACGCCGCTCTCCTCAAACCGTCATCACCCAGTTTCCGCCATAGCTCGGCTTGGGATCGAGCGGACATCAACGTTGCCGTGATCATCACGAGCATAATAGCTGTAAGCGCGATACTCGCTGGGAGGAGACCTTTCCGATTTCGGATCAGTCGGGATATCAGTGCAATGAGTCGCTCGGTATGAGCTTTGCCTATGGCCATCGCTGTTTATAGAATGGGCGAATTACCAATGACCGTCGAATGTAGGTAAAATTGGCGTTGTGGGGCCAGTTCCGCGGACCACGGGGACGCAAACAGTACATTCCTGTCGCGATCGGAGCTCGCATCCCATGTCGCAATCGTATCCTCGAACCGAACGCTGAGCTCGCTCCTTTAAGTTGGGAACTTACTGCTGGGGCGCCGGCAACATCACGGACAAGCGGGCGGCGTTAGAGAAGACACAGTCTGCCTGACAGTATCACACGATGAAAGCTGACGGTCTGCTGTCGTGAAGAGTTTCGGGCGCCGGGAGGCGTACGAAAGTCCCCGAGGAAGGAACCCGCGGGGCACAGTCGACGGCTATGGGGATTTCGATCTGCGGCCGATGTCGGCGATGGCGTGACCGCCGCTGGGAAGCGTGGGGATGGATTCGAAGAGGCGGCTTCGTTGTGCCTCCACGCAGTCCAGCCGATCCTGCACGAGGCTCGTTGCGACGCTGTCGGCGGCGATTTTGACGATAGACGCGCGCGGGCCCGATGCCGGCGGCTGGAAGCCTGCGGTTGAAGGTTCGACCATGCCATGCCGGGTCATGGCGCGGTCTCCCGGTTCGGAGCCGATGCATACGGCGGCCCGCGCGGCTGGTTCCCCCGTTCGAACACCTCGATGACGATCATGCGTCCGCCGCAGCAGGGGCATGACGGACGGTAGTCGTCCGGTTCGCCTGGTGTGTCGCCATCGGGTGGCGCGGCGACATCCAGGAGTTGGCGGGCGAGCGCGAGGCTTGCCTTGCGGGCGGAGCCGGCGAGCAGACCGTAGTGCCGGATGCGGTGGAAGCCGCGCGGCAGGACATGGATCAGGAAGCGGCGGATGAACTCGTCGGCCGAAAGCGTCATGACCTGCTGCCGGTCCGCGGCGTCGCGGCGGTAGTCCTTGTAGCGGAAGGTGATGCCCGTCTCGTCAAAGGCGATCAGGCGGCTGTTCGAGATCGCGACCCGGTGGGTA
>JBBSOT010000569.1:0-3079 GCA_038259455.1 Hyphomicrobiales bacterium
TCCCAGCCGCTCCGGCATCGGGCATTCGACGATCCTACCGTCATGCGCTCCGTTAGCCTCGCTTTTCTCGACTGCGTTGCCTTGGTGCGTCGTTGGGTCAACAAGGAGATCGTATCCTGCCACTCTGCCAAACGCCGCTGCCACGGTGGTCTTGGAAATATCAGCTGCGCCAGCGTTGAGTACGTAACGTCCGTTGAAACGAGGTGGACAGCCGACTGTCACATCCTCGAAATAGAACAAGGCATCGGCTTTGCGCGGATCTCGAACAAACTTAACGCCAGCAAGAGTAGCCGCACTCCATACTACGTACCACGGCCTCGGCCTATCAGGCAGGAAGCAGACACGATAGCGCTTCCGTCCCGATAGGCGCATACCCACAGCTTGTATGAGCAGCACGCCGAAATAGCCGGAAAATTTCGACAATTCGCCGACCGTAAGCTCTTTCAACGTGATGCGAACGCCTGTCTTGCGAACGGTGACGCTGGCGTTCCAATGGAATTGGAGATCCGAAAACCAGTTGAGGCCTGGGCGATACGGCGCGGCCGCACTCGGAGGTTTCATCGCGCTTCCGTCGGCCATTACTCGACCCTGTAGTGAATGGGCTTGTACCGGAAATTGTTGGACTGGCCGGCCGAACAAGCGGTAAGCGCCACGATGAGATCCATTTCAGCGCGAAAGCTTGTGGACTGCCCGGGTTTGCTGAGGGGGGGAAGCACCCGAATTTGTCCGGTCGTTGAGTCAACATCGACGTGCATGAAGACGTTGAACGCGATCGGAATGCGATCCGGCTTTACGCCGTGGCCGATGAGCGCTTGCTCGAGATTGCCTTGGCAACCCTGATGCGGGTGCTCGTCCTTGTAGATGATACGGAACATCTCCTTCGAGCACGGCGTAAGTAAAAAATCGTGGCGCCCGACCTCGTCATGCACGATCGTCAGCATCGGGTTCGAACGGTTGGAGTAAAGTATATCTCCGGTGGTCAGGAAGATGCGACCTGCATAATCGATCGAGCGGCCAGACGAAATGTACTCCTCGGTGTCAGTGGCATTGTAGGCGACTAGGTCAGAAACCTGTTCGCCCTCAGGATCGATGACAACGAGCATCTGGCCCCGGGCAAGCCTCAGCGAGGCGCCGGACCGGGGAGGAATGATTTCAGTCCTCGATGCCCTCATGGTTTTACCTTCAGGGGGCATATCCAACTTTGCGCAACGAGCCGGCCGCTATACTGCGCCGCCTGACGTCCCCTGCTAAAATCCGTTAGCATGGGATTGATTGAGCCATTCCTTGCGACCTCGCGTTCGCGAATGATCGATTGCATCGTGCCATACCGGCCATCCCGGCGAAGCTTCTCGAACTGTTGATGGGCGTTGAACACCAATGCGGGACGACGGAAGCGCCGCGCTGCGCGGGAAGCGCCCGGATGCAACCCAACCACAAAGTAGGCCACGCTGCCGACCGAGAAGCTGAAGTCTGGAGATCCAGGCTCGCAGGATACGTCAGGCGCCCAGTCGACAGCGCGCTCGGCGTCAATGTCGTGGAGCGCCTGAAGCCGCTTCCACAGCGTCAATTCGAAATCCTGCTCGCTCATGACGGGACAAGGACGGAACAGGCATGCGAAGGAAGCAACGCCATTGGAGCTATCGGGCGATTTGGCCCCAAAGTTATGGAGCGCCCGATGCAGCTGACGGTCGGCGTACGCGTTCCGGAAATCCCCAGCCTCAAACACGTAGAGCTGACCCAGCGCCAGCGCCGATTTCGCGCCGACACAGGGAAACTGATCGGACCGGACGAAAGCAGCGAAATCGGCAGGCACGCCGCTTGGGACCGCGAGCGTGCGATCCCGCGGAGCGGCCGTGACAGTTGGAGCCTTCATGAGCAGGTAAACGGTCCCGCGTAGGACGGGTTCCTTGGCTCTTCCCGCACTAGCTGGAAGGCGGCGATCGACCGGGCTGCTCGCGCCGCGTTGCCCGCGAAAACGCATACACGGCGAGCGCGAAGGCCGTAACGGCAAGCGGTGCAAGATAGAAAACGACACGATATGCAATCAAAGCGGCGGCCAGCTCACCCGGTGCAGTGTCAATCATGCTCGCCGCCATCACGGCTTCGAATACCCCAAGCCCGCCAGGGATATTGCTGGCGATACCGACCAGCTTAGCCGTCGAGAACAGCACAACAAAGGCCGGCAAGTCCATGCCAAGGGTGGGGCCGAGCGGGATATAGAGCACCGTCGCCGTGGCGATGTAGTCGATCAGGCAAATTAGGACATGCGGGACAAGCAAACGCCCCGGTCTCCGCAGAACCCGCCGCCCGATGTTCAGTTTCTGCGGCCCAACCACACCGACAACGACCAGCGCGATAGCGACCAGAAAAAGCGGTAGCCCGATCGCGATCGACCATATGGGATCAAGGCCCGTTACGTTCCCGATGAGTTGAGGATACACGAGAAGCGCGCAGCCGATGAGAAGCGCCAGCGCCAGGTTGCAGACAACCGTCGTCACGATCGCAGCAATGGCGACTTCCTTTGCACCCAGGCCCCAGCGCTCGAACAGCCAGAACCGCACCGCATTTCCGGTGACGATCGCGAAGCCCAGCGCATTCGATATTGCGTAAGCAGAGACCGAGGACAACGCCGAGCGCCGTACGCCCAGCCTGCGCCCCGCGTAGTAGAGCGCAAGACCGTCATAACTGGCCACGGCCAGAAAAGCCGTCAGGGTAGCAGCAATCATAGCGGCCAGACCCTGCCACCCGATCCGAGACAAGCCGTCGGAAAGATCGGTCGCGGACAGGGATCCGAACTCGCGCAGAAGCATCTGGATTGCGAGGGCGGAAACCAGCGCCGCTACGCCTATCCTGACCACCAAAAGGATTTTGCCAGTCAACCCAACCATTCCGCCGCAACTAGCCTCGATGTGTCCAAGGCAAACTGATGTGGAGTCCGTGATGTGCGCATGGGCAAGTATCTAGTTCAGAATCTTCGCACATCCATCGGCGGCTTTGGGCCAACATCACCTGCGCAGCCACAGTGTTCCGGTTGGCCGAGTCTCTCAAGACCTTCTAGTCCGCGCGGCCTCCCCTGTCA
>JBBSOT010000570.1:0-3076 GCA_038259455.1 Hyphomicrobiales bacterium
AAAGGGCTCGGCGATCTGATTATGATAGGTGGCATATCCCAAGACAGCCATGGAAATCAGGGGAAGCAGCGCCACCATCATGCCGACGACCAGCCAGGTTCTCAGGGAAAAGCTGCGGAACCATTTCGTCAGGGCCGACTGTCTTCGAGTTCGTGCCATGTGTCCTCGCGCCCTTTTCCGCTACCAGCCTGCTCTATACAGCCTGCGGGCGGGGAGATGAAGTTGCGTTTGGTAAAGGGATGCACCGACATGAGGAAAGCCTTCGGCGACTCAATCTTTTGCCGTTCGCGCAACGTGTAAATGGCGCCACTTCTCGCGATCCAGAACGAAAAAGCCACTTGTTACTATGGGTTCGAGAGGGAACGAATGCCGTGCGCAACCATTCTTTGGTTTCTACGAAGAGCAATGGTTTGCCCAGCAGAAAACTTTGCGCTCTGTGAACACCGGTTCTGCGCAAAGCATTCAGTTCGCCTTTGGTTTCTACGCCCTCAGCCACAACGATGGTGTCGATGCTTGCCGCGAAATGCATCATCCCGATAACCATGGACTCTTTTGCCTGGTCTGTGTCGATATTCCGCACCAGACCGATATCGAGCTTGAGTATGTCCGGCTTCAGACGCAGCGAGTGGACAAGGCCTGAATATCCGGCGCCAACGTCATCAACCGCTATCTTTGCCCCCGAAGCCTGCAGTTCGAAGTCGCCGCCGATCGCTTTGGCTGTGACTTCGGTGACATCGCGGATCCCGCCAACGCAAGTGCCACCGAGATCGAGGACGAGCGCGTGCAGGCGTTGGAGCTGGAGCGCGAGTTGAGCCGCGGGATCGACGATCGCTGGGAAAGATGAAGAGGGGGGAATGGGACGTTATTCTGGGTGTCGCACCGCATGATTCTTCAGAACTGGGTGATGTCCGCGATTGTGATCATAAGCTCATCGTGCAAGTAGAGCGCCAATGATATCGGCGCGCATGACCGTATCGTTGCAGCGTTCTGGATTTGCCAGCGCGCGACATTCAGCATAGACGCCGCGCAGAGTGGCGGGCGTTGCCATACCGTTCAGGTCCTCGTCGTAAAGGCCCTTCTCGCGCATGTTCTGCTGCAGGACGAAGAACGAGAAATTCGGATTGACCGCGTAGATGTCCTCACCGAAAGCAACCGATTTAAGGTCGGGTTGGCTGTTGTACGTCTCAGCCAAGGCTGCGAAATTCGGAACGACCTTTGTCGACGATACATCGATGGTAAAACCCAGTTGGCGGACCTCCAGCGGCGAAAGCGACTTGGAAAACCTCTCTAAGTAAGCACGGGCTGCATCTGGATCTTTGCGGATGTTAAGGCCGTTTCCGTCACGCACAAGGCTGATCAGATATTGGGTGGCGACGTCGTTGCCGGCATCCGCCGCGGCTTCGAGGCCGGCAAGCGTTTTGGGGCCGCTGGCCCTCATGCTGATACCCCAAATCTGCCGCTGGGCGTCAAGGACGGCAATCTGCTTTTCTCCGGCCGCCGTCCCGCGTTCAGCGAAATCACTGTACTTCGATCGCGAGTTGTGCCCGAGGTATCCATACATGGCTCCCGTCGCCAAAGTGGTCCAGGCAGGCCCCACGCCCATCTCTCCGGCACGCCGCAAATAGGCCTCGGCATCGGCAGGTCCTGCCTGGCTCCACATTAGTGCAGAACCGTAGTCAGCCAGCCCCTTGCCATCGCCAAGATCCGCGGCCCTTTCAAAGTAGTCCAGCGCAAGACGGCGGTCCGCAGAGGCGCGCGACCGTTTCAGATAGGAGTTCCCAAGGGAGACAAGCGCTTCCGGGTCACCCGCGTCGCCCGCTTTTTCAAGCATGGCCATCCCGCGTTCGACATCCTGTTCAAAAACCCAACCGCCCAGAAGGTTCTGCCCCAACACGCGAACAGCGAGCAGATCGCCTCCTTCCGCGGCGTCTTCGAGGAGAGCTTTGGCGCGGACGGGATTTACTTCACGGTTCACGCCCCACAACAGGGCCAGACCCAAGGTCGTTTGAGCTTCGACATTGCCGACCTCGATGGCGTCGGCCAGAAGCTGCGCGCCGCGATCCGGGTCTGCGGGCACCAGGTAGCCTTCCAGAAGAAGTTTCCCGAGGCTCGCCTTCGCATCGATGTCGCCCGCATTCGATGTGGCTTCGAGCATCGCGAGGCCGTCTTCGGTGTTTTGCGGCGCGCCGTCTTTGCCGGATACCAGTGCCTCACCGAGTGCGCGTTGGGCATCCAAATCCCCCGCTGCGGCGGCGGTGCGCAGATCTTCGTAACTCTGTTGCTGCGCGTAGAGCACGCCCGAGTTCCCCCAGAGCGCGAGGACCATTCCGAATAGAGCTTTACGCACAGACCCTGGAAAACTCATGTTTCATCCCATTCGGAATCATCTACTCAAGCGGAATCAAGAATGTGGAAAAGCCTGAGGTTCTTCAATATCTACAAAGTTAACAGCTTCAGGGAATGTGAAGTCAAGAGGTTTGATATGGAGTGATGCGCTGCGTCAAAGCGTATAGTTATGATGAGTGTTAGCCCTGCCTGAATCATCAGTACGCTTTAACCGCGCGTTATTCTCTGATTTGGTCGCAGGCGGTTAAACACCATTGCTCGGACCAGCGCCCCGGCGTCAATTTCTCGGCGTGACCACCGCATCGCACGCTTCAGGGCCGTATCGATCCCCAGGTCCCGCCGGAGTTCATGGAGGGCGAAGACATCGCCGAAGCGGAGCCCGGGCTCCTGGATGACCTCCGACTACGTATTATGCGCCCGGCCTACTGCGCGGTTGAGCCCATTGATCAGGTGCCGTAACAGGGCGCGGCCCGACTGGCATCGTGGTGCATTGATTGACGGTTCGATGTGAGGTGTCGTTGCCCTTGGCACGCTGTGAGGCGTGTCTACGGGGTCGTGCTGTGAGGCGCGCCCCAAGATCTCTGACAAAGAAAGGGCAACGACATGGATGTGTATATCGGATTGGACGTCTCGCTCGCAAGCACGGCAATCTGCGTGGTGAGCGCGCAGGGCAAGATCGTCAAGGAAACGACCGCTGCCAGCGAACCGGAGACCCTCGTCGCGACGCTGA
>JBBSOT010000571.1:0-3068 GCA_038259455.1 Hyphomicrobiales bacterium
CAGACTTTACCGGGCGCCCAGGCATCTTGTCCATGACAGCTGCCATCGCCGTCCCATGCCCCCATGCGCCATCGATTGCCGCCGGGGATATCCCCACACCGTTGCTTGTCGCAACCTTCCTTTGGGGAATGGTCATATTTCGGTCCGCTCGCTATCATAAGATTGTGTGCGGGCTGCAGGGCGTGGGCCGCGTTGACCATAGTTGGAAACCGGAAAGGACCATCCATTATGATGAAATGCGTAAGTTTGCTGACCGCCGGAGCCTTGGCTCTCTTTTCTCTCACCAGTGCCGGGCTTGCCCAGGATGGCAGTGGGCTCACAGCCCAGCAGGCCGCCGAAACCCGGTCAAGGCTGCAACTGGCAACCGGGGTCATTGCGCTCGGCCGTGCCGACAAGGACCCGATGATGTTGCTGGTCGGTGCCAGGATCCTCGGCAAACTCGGAACCGTCGGCGAAGGCGAGGCGAGCAGCGCCTACGACGTCCAGACGGTGCTCGGCGAGGCCAAGGAGCTTGCGGGCGACAACAAGTATCTGCTCGACGAGATCGCCTCCGTTCCAACCGACCGCGCCGTTTCGCGCGGCTATTGCAACTGGTACCAGAATTGCGGCTACAGCATCGTCGATCCTTTCGCTTGCGAGGAGGTCATGGTCTGCAACTAGGGTTCTGACCCTAGGCGGGTCTGCGCCGCGGACCCGGCCTGGCCGAAGCGGCCGGCTCTATCCGAATACCAAGAATGCCCCGTCGTCAGGCGGGGCATTTTCGTCGGATGGGCTTGGCTCGACGCTTGTCTCGTCGCCGGATGGTGGCAGCCTGGCGCGACGTGTCGGTCAGTCCGCCTGATGCCTCGCGGCTTCATCGATCACGTCGGCGACGACTTTCGGTTGCGTCTTGAAGACGGCGTGGCTCGCTGCAACCTCCGTGATCTTGGCGTCCATGCGCTTGGCCATGTCGTGCAGCATGCGTTGGTCGAAGGCCTTGTCGTCGGTGGCAATCACCGCCCAGCTTGGCTTCGTCCGCCATGCAGCATTCTCCAGCTTCGTCGCGAAGGCCGACAAGTTGATAGGCACCTGGGAGTCCCTCATGAAGGCAGCGTCAGCGTCGGTCGTGTCGTCGGCGAAGCCAGCCTTGAATGCGTCAGGCACGATGAAGGCGAAGCCGTCCGGGGCGGTCTCCAGGACGAATTCCGGCGGGGTCTGGTAGCCGTCATATTGCTGCGCGGTCGTTTCTCCGGCGTCGGGAGACAAGGCCGAAACGTAAACCAGGCCGGTCACTTTCGGGTGGACGCCCGCTTCGGTGATTACCGTGCCGCCCCAGGAATGCCCAACAAGGACCGTGGGACCGTCTTGTCGGTCGAGGGTGCGTGTGGTCGCGGCAACGTCGTCGGCAAGCGAGGTCAGCGGGTTCTGGACGATCGACACGCGATAACCCCGGGCGGTCAGTTCGTCATAGACGCCGCGCCAGCCTGCTCCGTCGGCAAACGCGCCGTGGACCAGCACCACGTTTCGGACGGTCTGGCTGTCGGGGATCCTTTCAGCCGAGTGGGCGGCCGGGATCGCCATCATTCCCGCTACGGCGGCCGTTGCCGCCAGGAGGGTTGTCGCCTTGGTGTTCATGTTCAGCTCCTTGTTATGCGATAACAATTATCGCGATATATGTTGTTAGCCTCGCAGTTTTATAATGTCCAGCGATAAATGTTATCGCGGTATTCTTTTTTGGGGCCAGGTAGGATAGGGTGTCCTGAAGGAGCCTCCCATGTCCGCGAAAAAACCCGACGATCCCTTGCCGCTCGACGACCAGCTTTGCTACGCGATCTATTCTGCCGGCATGGCCATCCAGAGGATTTACAAGCCACTGCTGGACGATCTGGGGCTGACATATCCTCAGTACCTCGTCCTCAATGTGCTCTGGCGCGAGGACAAGCTGACCGTTGGCAGCATCGCCGAAAGGCTGGCGCTGGAGTCGAGCACGCTGACGCCTTTGCTGAAAAGGCTGGAAGCGGCGGGACATTTGAGCCGGACACGTAACCCGGCGAACGAGAGACAGGTCGTGGTTGCGCTGACGGATACCGGACGTGAACTCAGATCTCGCGCGGGCTGTCTTGCTGATGCGCTGCTTTCCTCCTCTGGACAAAGCCCCGCGCATCTCAACCGGATCAACCGGGATGTCAGGGAACTCCGCGACGCCATCTATGAACACACCGGCATCTGGAAAACCGACGGCTGATCCGAACCGCGGACCGCTTCCCTACACCGTCGGTATCGTTCCGCCGTCGATCACATAGTCGGCACCGGTGATCGATGCGGCACGATCGGAAGCGAGGAAAGCGACCAGATTGGCGACCTCGTCGGGGCTCGATGGGCGGCCGAGCGGAATTCCGCCGAGCGAGTCCATGATGATCTTCCGGCCGCCCGCAGTGTCGGTACCGGCCTGCCTGGCAACACGGTTGGTCAGTTCGACGGAAGACTCCGTATCGATCCAGCCGGGCGAGACGCGAACGACCCGCACGCCCTTCGGCGACACTTCTTTCGAAAAGCTCTTGCTGTAGGTCGAGAGTGCTGCTTTCGCCGCTGCGTAGGCGGTCGTGGCTTCCGGCAGGGGCAGCAGCCGCTGGATCGACGAGACGTGGATCACCACGCCGCTTCCCTGCGCGATCATGTCAGGCACAAGTTCGCGGTCCAGCCGCACTGCGGGGAACAGGTTGAGGTCCAGTTCCTTCTTCCACTCGCTGTCGGCCAGCGCCGAAAAGCCGCCACCGGGCGCCGAAGAGCCGCCAAGCATGTGCACGATGATGTCGACGCCGCGCATCTGTCGCCTGACGTCTTCGGCCACCGTCGCGCAGCCCGCGGCGGTGGCAAGATCGGCGGCGACAAAATCTTCCCCGGACCCTGCCGGCGCCGACCGCGCCGTCGTCATCACCCGCGCGCCGAGTTTCCGGAACAGCGCAACGGTCGCGGCTCCCGCTCCCCTGGTGCCGGACGTGATCAGCGCACGCCGGCCTGTCAGATCGAGGAAATCGCTCATGCGCCTATCTCCAGATCTGCAATCCTGTCGCCCGTGAGCCTGAATC
>JBBSOT010000572.1:0-3067 GCA_038259455.1 Hyphomicrobiales bacterium
CTCCCATACGGGCCCGCAGCACAAAACGCTGCACCAGGAGGCCGGACAGATGGCAGCATCCGACTACGTGCCAAATCTCTCAAAATACTGCTTGCATCCTAAGGGGCGTCCACAGATGGAAAACGGACATGTCTTTTGCTTCTAGCAATTCTCATCTGCCGTTAGCTTTCAGGCTCGCGGTCCATTCTCAATCGAAACTGGTCTCGCGCCTCCAGCCTCGTAAAATCAAGCGACACTTCCCTGACTGATCGGATCCGAAACACTGGTGCCAGATCTTCTCGTGCTTCGACCTTTCCGGTCGCGGAGAGGAAGATCGGTCTGTTGTCATCCCGGTAAGGCGACATAATCCAAGCGGCCCGAACGCTCTCGTAATAAATTTCCGGGCCTGAAACGAAGAAGGCGCAATCGGTCGCCAATGCGAAGCTGCTGTCACCAGCTTCAGTCACGAGCACCACTCCTTCGTAGTGGAAATCTCCGCTGGATGGGCAGTCGGATTGCTCGCCCTTGTTTTGAGAACAGGCAGACACGACCAATGCGCCGAGGTAAAATAATTCTCTCATTCCTTGTAGATATCGCACCGAACGCAATTTCCGCAACGTCGCCGCTTCCTGCCGGTCCGCTTTTGGAGCCAGCACAAGGTGGCTGGAACAGCAAGAACGTCGTGGGGAGCAGTCATTCGCCGCCACCATCAAAGTCGAAGCCATTCTCTTCTCGACGACGTATGCGGCGATTGCGGCCGTCAAAAGCGATGTGAAGGAGTGTGCCGCAAGCGAATACAAAGAACGCTGCCAGCGCAGAGGGGCTCTTCGCTTGGCCATTGCAAACGGAATATAAAATGAAAAACCAAGCCGGGCAGACGGCTAGCAAGGTGATCAATTCCAGGGCGGCGTGTAAAGGCTTCCACCAATCTGCAAACCCGCCGAGTGCGTTCATGACCAAGAGAATGCCAGCTTCCTGCAATGTCCGCAATTTCGTCGTGCCCGGAACAGCAGGTTTTTTTCGAAAGTGATTATTAGCTGCTAGACCTGGCGGCTGCCAACGCGGCGGCTTCCGCCGACAAAGCAGACGTAGCGCTGGCGAAACCAGCTTCCCGAAAGCGGTCGTTCGTCCAGATTTGATCGAACGCGATCGAATGAACTCTTTTGGGTCTTGGATAATCGATGAAACATGGCGGAAGTATCGAGGATTCCAGACTGGCGGCTATTCAACCGAAACTGCAGCCTGTGCGCTATGCACCATCGCCTGAAGCGCGGCCATATGTTTGGTAAACGCAGAGCGACCGCCGCGGCTCAGGGACACCCATGTTCGCTGCCGTCCACCTTGCGATGCCTTTCGGAGCTTCACATACCCTGCTTCAACCAGCACGGAAAGGTGCTTGGAAAGAACGGAATCGCTTACCTCCACGATATCGCGAATGGTGGCGAACTCCGCATCGTCGACGCGAGCCAGCAACGCCGCTATCTGAAGCCGGGCAGGTGGATGAAGTGTAGCGTCGAAACCAGCGAAGGTCATGACAGATCCTGGCGCAGAAGTTCAGCGCGGTAGATCCGCTCCCACGCTACGCTCGCGGCGGTGCAAACAGTGAAGGTGACCAATCCTATGATCAATCCAATCGTCTGCATCCCGTCTCCATTGCGAACATAAAGCCCAGTACAAACCATCGTTACCAGGAAGAGGACCAGAGCAATCATCAGCGGCCTGGTCGCACCTTTCTGCCAGCCTGAAACGAACATCCCGTGGCGACGCCGGTCGTCCCAGATGCAGACGAACACGAGCGCCAACCCCACAACGATCATGGCGGTCCGCAGTTGGATTGGCTGAGACAATGCCGCAATCAGCAGGCCTTCCGAAAGGCCGAACATAGCGTGGCGGTGAAGTGGCCACTTTGCGCGTTCCGCCAGCTTGCCTTGCGTACGGCTGACACCTTGCAACGCTGTTGCCGCTTCGTTGATATCCATAATCCTGCCTCGCTTTCCGAGTTGGAAAGCTATTGCCATGATTTTCCAACTTGGCAAGAGATAACTTTCCATGTTGGAAAGTAAGGCTGTTGCTAGCGTTGTGCATAATGTCGTCTTGTCCGGAACGGCAAGTTTTCGCACAGTCTGCAATTAGTTGCCACTACGCAAACCGCGGGGCAGTGTGACCGCATCCGCCGACGAAGCCGCCGTTCTAAGCTTGGATTTCCGTCACCGAAAGCCGTACACAAGCAGGCCACCCTGTGCACCACGATCGGTCGCTGTGGGCATCGGAAAATCCGTGTTGGACGACTGGAATGTCATGTAAATGAGGATGGCGGATCAACGTCAATTCCTTAGCGTCGATCAGATTTCGCCGTTGTGCGGCGTAAACCCGATCAGCATGCTTGCAATCTAAACTCTACATATGTAGATGAGTCGGATGGCTAGACGCTCCAACATCTCCCGACAGACGCGTACCGCTTTGGCAGCGCTGCTCGAACAGCCGCGCGATTGGCATTACGGTTATGACTTGATGGAGCGGACCGGCATCGCATCGGGAACGCTTTATCCTATGCTGATCCGACTTTGCGATCAGGGTAATCTCGAAGCAAGATGGGTTCCTTCGCCACATGAGGGGCGGCCGCCCCGTCATGCGTATCGCCTGACCGCTTCTGGGCTGGCGCTTGCCCGAGACAATGCGCCCGGCGAAGCGCACACTCCACAACAATCCAAGGGATTTGCAGTATGACTTCGAGGCGGAAAACACGCACGCGAGGTTTGATCGCGCTGGCCATCAAGATCGCGCCGCCTGAGCGCCAAGCATGGTTCGAGGCTATGGCTGCCGAACTCGATCACGTCCCCGAAGCCGAGCGCTCGTTTTTCGCCGTAGGCTGCGTTCTTGCGGCCGTCAGAGCGCGCGTTGTTTCGCCACGCTTCGTTCACGGCATTGCACGCGGCGTTTTGATCGGAGGAGCGATGGGGTGGGCAGCGATGAACATCCGTTTCGCAGGGCGCATGTCCGTGACCGATGCGTTGGCCCTAGAGGCTTTGGGCTATACGACTGCGCTGTTATTTGTGGTTGGCGCTCTCGCCACGGCCAGGTTCGGATA
>JBBSOT010000573.1:0-3049 GCA_038259455.1 Hyphomicrobiales bacterium
ACCGTAATCGGCGTCTCGCCAAAGACTTCGAGCAAAACATCGAAACCGCCACCGCGTGGCTGTTCCTCGCCTCCGTCCAGCTCATAACCCGAAGAATCGCAAGAGCTTAACCCAGACCAACGGGCTTGTGAGTCAGACTCTAAACGCCCGCAGATCACCATGATCCGCGGTGGTGAGCCAAATGGCACCATGACAAGATGTGGCCTGCGCACCCGGTTCGACATGGGCTGCGACTGATATCTTGCCGATGTTTGGCTGATGACGCCGGAATTTTAACGATTGTGGATGGTAACGACTCGCCTGATAGCTAATCAAACGTCAGGAACCGGGGGGTCTTCAAAAGCGTGGGCAACAGGGAACAGATCGACCTCGCCACAGCGCTGCCGTTCCGCATCGGACCGCTGACCGTTGAGCCGGCGCAGCGCCAGGTGACAGCGGCCACGTCGGAGACGCTTGAACCGCGAGTGATGCAGGTGCTGGTGCTGCTCGCGATGGCCAATGGCGCGGTTGTCAGTCGTGACGAACTGGTGCGGCAATGCTGGGAAGGGCGGATCGTCGGCGATGATGTCATTAACCGGGTCATCGCCCGATTGCGGCGCCTGCTTGAAAAGCATGGCGATGCCGCGGTCCGGATCGAAACGATCACCAAGGTGGGATATCGGCTGATTGGCCCGGTGGTGTTGATCGCACAAACCGTGAGGGTGCCGCTGGCGACCGACCTCGTCAAACCCACGATCCCGCCATCGTTGTCGCCACCACGTACGTCGCCGGTCGCCGATCGGCGACGGTGGTGGGCTATCACCTTCGCTGCCGTCTCGCTGGTCGCAGTTGCTGCCACAGCCTGGCGCGTTGCCGCTCCGCCGCCCAAGCCATTGCATGCAACGTTGCAGGTCGGCGAGTTAAGTTCGCTGTCGGCGGACGTTTCGCCGGCACTGCTTGAGCAACTGGAAAGCGAATTGCTGCTCAAGTTCGGCGAAGCGCCAATGACTTTTGCCACCATCGTGCGGACATCGCCCGACGACAAGGCGAATGCCTTTGTCGTGACAGGCGGCGTCGGAAGAACCGGCGATATTCTGCACTATGACTTCAATCTGTCACAGCAGGGAACGGGCAAGACGCCACTGTCGTTTCGCCTCGAACGCCCGTTCGCCGCCGACGCGGCGGTAGGGAGCGTTGCCGTCGAAGCGTCGCGGATCATCACTTGCACGTTGCACGGAATGATCGAAGGGCGAACGCAGCCCTTACCTGATTCAACCGCTGTGCTGTACGCCCGTTTCTGCCAGGCGGCCTCGCTTGGACAGGACAGCAGAGACGCCAGAATTGCATTGCTTCGCCAAGCCGTCGGCGAGACGCCCGACTTTGCGGGTGGTTGGCTCGCATTGGCCAGCAATCTCGCAGGCGCATTGCCGGAAGCTCAAAAAACACTAGGGCAGCCCGATTATGACGAAGCCCTTGCAGCCTTGGCCAAGGCAGAAAGCCTCGGGCTGGACGACTTTGCAATTTTGAACACGCGGGCAAGGTTGCTTCCGTCTCGGGAGATTGCCAAGCGGGAAGCGCTGCTGCGTGAATCGGCAAAGCGATTTGCGACAGAATCGAATGGCGTCGCGCCGTTCAATCTCGGCAATCTGCTGTGGAACGCCGGTCGATTGACCGATGCCATTGCGGCCAATCAGACTGCATTGCAGATCAACCCGAACCACGAGGAAGGCACGTATTTTCAAGCCAAGATGCTGCGCGCGGTCGGCCGGATTGGCGAAACCGACGCTCTCATCCGCAAGCTCGACGCCGAGTGGCCGGAATCACAATATGGTCGACGGTTCAAGGTCGCAGACGCGCTGCAAAGCGGCAATTATGCTGCCGCACGTATCGCTGTAGCCGGCTTGATACCGCCATCTCCGCAGGCCGCGGTGGCGGTCGACGCGGCGCTGGTGGCGCTGCAGAGTGGCGATACGGGGGCAAGGATGGCTGCCGGAGACCTGTTGGTCGCGCAGAACGCGAACATGGCGACGCGCAACGGAGGTGCATTTCAACTGCTGGCCGCCCTTGGCCGCGACGCCGACGCCTTGAAGGTCGCCGAGACCTTCATCTATGGACCGCAAGTGCCGTCGACCAAGATCCTGTTTGAACCGGCGCTGGCCCGAGCGCGGGCGCTTCCTGCTTTTGCCGAATTGGCGAACCGGCTGGGCCTCATTGCTTACTGGCGTCAGACTGGCGAACATCCAGACTTTTGCGCTGCCCCGGATGCGCCGTCGCTCTGCGCAACGATGAAACGGCGGGGTTGATGCAGATTTGGGCTGCTTGTGCCCTGAAGCCAGCGGGCAGGAGACCGCCCCATTTCTGGCATTCACGGCAGGAGTCTGTGTTCGAACGATGGTGAATCCAACTTACCGGGTCTGAGGCCTGAGGCCCCAGCCGCCGGAGGCATTGTGTCTGCTTTCATGGCGGTCCCTACCCCGGGCATGACAGGTGGGGTGGCTGGCCTAGAGCCCGCGGGTGACGGCCTGGGCGGCGGTCATGAGCCCAGGGAGGATGTGTTTTTGCATGTCTTCGGTGGTCATGCGGGCGGAGGGGCAGCAGACGTTGAGGGCGGCGAGGACGCGGCCTTCGCCGTTGCGGATGGGGACGGAGATGGAGCCGAGGCCGATTTCGAGTTCCTGGTCGACGATGGAGAAGCCGTCGATGCGAGCGGAATCGATGGCGGCGCGGAGCTTGACCTTCGAGGTGATGGTGTTGGGGGTGAGCTTTTCGAGCGAGACGCGGTCGAGATAGCGGTGGAGCATCTCGTCGGGCTCGGCGGCGAGGAGGACGCGGCCGGTGGAGACGGCGTGTGCCGGGGCGCGGCTGCCGACGGTGATCGAGACGTTGACCAGCCGCTCCGAGGTGGCGCGGGCGATGTAGGTGACATGATCGCCGGTGAGCACCGCGACAAAGGCCGATTCCTGCAGGGTGCGCGACAGATCGTTCATGATCGGTTGGACGACATCGAGGATGCCCATCGAGGAGAGGGCGGAATAGCCCAGCTCGAGGATCTTGGGCTTGAGGCTGAACA
>JBBSOT010000574.1:0-3047 GCA_038259455.1 Hyphomicrobiales bacterium
CGCAAATGCCATATCCAGCACGCTCGGCTGCGCATTCCGGTGAAGTTGGGCGGCGATTCCAGACGAAGCTGGGCAGCTGTTCCAGGGATTATGGGCAGCTTGTGACCGACGATTTGCATAGGGTCAGGAGTTTGGGATTTCGTCAAGTTTTTGGCGTGCATTAATTTTGCGCATGCTCTGTCCTGAGAGCGGGAGGCGGTGCGCGTTATGGACGAGACGATCAAGGATGGCGTCGGCGAGGGTCGGGTCGCCGATGACGTCGTGCCACTGCTCCGGGGGTATTTGACTGGTGACGATTGTTGAGGCGCGGCCGCTGCGATCTTCGAGTATCTCGAGGAGATCGGTGCGCTGAGTTGGAGTTAGGCCGCAAAGTCCCCAGTCGTCGAGGATCAGCAAATTTGTGCGGGCAATGGTCTTGAGCAATTTGACGTGCCGGCCGTCGCCTCTGGCCAAGGCCAGTGCCTCGAACAGTCGCGGGACCCGCTGGTAGATGACGGATCGTCCGTCGCGGCAGGCTTTGTGGCCGATAGCGCAGGCGAGCCAGCTTTTGCCCACGCCTGTTGGGCCGGTGATTAGGCAGTTCTGGTATCGGTCGATCCAGTCACCCAGGGTGAGTTTTGCGAGGATCTGGCGATCGAGGCTTCGGGGTGTTTGCAGATCGATGTCTTCGATGCAAGCGCTGTGTCGCAGGGCGGCAAATCTGAGGCGGGTGGAGGTGCGCTTATTATCGCGCTCGATGGCTTCACGGTCGACGAGCATTCCGAGGCGTTCTTCGAAGGAAAGAGTTGTGAGGTCAGGGGTGGTGTGCTGCTCCTGGAAAGCTTTTGCCATGCCGGTAAGGCCGAGGGAGAGCAAGCGTTCGTGGGTTGGATGGGCAAGCATTTTATGTCCTTTGTTGATGGCTACTGAAAATAACTTCCGCCGCGGATGTTGGGGTGATCGAGGGGCAAGGAGGATTGCGTCTCGGGTTCGAGGAAAGCGCGGTCGAGACCGTTTTTGAGGATGGAGCGGATAGAGGCGACGGAACGGGCCTTGATGGTTGCGCCGCGCTGGCATGCAGCTTCGAGGCGATCTTTGCCGTAGCGGCGTTCAAGGGCGAGGATGCCCAGAGAGGATCGGAAACCCTGCTCGGGGTGAGGCCTGTCGATCATGATGGCTTCGATCAGGTTGGTTGTGGCGGGGCCGATTTTTTGGGCGACGGCGATGAGACGGGCGGGTGTCCAGGAAGCGTGGCGACGATGGGCGCTTGGCATATGTTCATCGATGGTGACGTGGGCGCGGCGTCCTGGGGATTTGGGGTGGCTGGCGATACGTTCGCCCTTGAAGAATATCTCGACGGTTTTGTCGGCGGTTCGGACATCGACGAGTTGGCGGATCAGCCGGTAGGGCACGGAATAGAAGCAGCGATCGACTTCGACATGGTAATCTAGAGCGACCCTTGCGCGCTTCCATGTTGCGAATACGTAAGGATCTGCGGGAAGCGGGCGCAAGGCGGGTTGATCGACGGCGGCGACTAGCTCGGCGCGGCTGGCGCCGTAGCCGCGCATGGTGCGGGCATTGAGCTGTGCGATGAGTTCGGTGATGGCCTGATTGAGTTCGGCGCGGCTGAAGAAGCGTTGATTGCGCAGGCGCGCGCGCACCCATCTCTGGACCAGGAGTACCGATTGTTCGACTTTTGCTTTATCGCGCGGTTTGTAGGGCCTTGCCGCGAGGACGCTGGCGCCATAGTGGTTGGCCATGTCCTGGTAGGAACGATTGATACCGGGCTCGTAGCGATCAGGATTGGTGACGGCGGCCTTGAGGTTATCGCAGACCAGCAGGGCGGGCACGCCTCCGAAGTGCGCGAACATATCGACATGGCATCCGATCCAATCTGGGAGGCTCTCGCTGGGGCGGGCCTGACAGTAGACGTAGGATGATGCGCCCATGGTGGCGACGAACAGCTTCATGGGCTGGGCGACGCCGGTGAGCGGATCGAAGACATCAATGGTGTCTCCGGCATAGTCCACGAAGACCTTCTCGCCGGCGACATGGCGCTGGCGCATGGTGGGAGAGGTCTTCTTCTTCCAGGCCTCGTATTGTTCGCAGAACCAGGAATAGGCGTAGCCGTCTGGGTGCTGCAGGCGGTACTCCTGCCACAGCAATGACCGGGTGACCCCTTTGCGACGCAGCTCCTGGTCGATGGTGGGCCAGTGGGGCTCGGGGCGCAGGTCTGGGGCCGGTTCGGTCGGCTCGCGAAACAGCCGCCGCTCCAGCTCTGTATCGGTCATCTGCTGTGCGAGCGGCCAGCTGACTGCGGCGGCCTGGGCTCGCATCAGGTAGCCGCTGACGCTGCCCTTGCTGATACCCAGCGACGCCGAAATCTGCCGGCTGGAAAGCCCCAGGTCGTACTTCAGGCGTAAAACTTCACGGATACGGCGCATCGACAATCTCTCCGCAGGCATCGGTCCCTCGCTCAAAAGCGGGGGGCCTAGCCCGGTTAAAACCGTCGGTCGAGAAGCCTCACAGAGGGTGCCCAAGTTCCCGTGGAAACCGTGCCCAACTGCGTGGAATTAGTGCCCAGCTTCCCGTGGAATCGCTGCCCATGTTGCCGTGGAATCCGTGCCCAACTTCCCGTGGAACGCGCAGGAAGGGAAGGAAAAGCCTCCTGGGGTGGAACCGAAAACATTGAAAAATCCCGATCCGTGAACAGAATCGCAAGATCCGGTGCTTAAAAAATAGCTCGGCGATAACGGTCTCGCACAGCTCGTAACGGCCAAGTCAAAACCGCCGTCGAGTCAGTCTCCTCGACCAATCTTTGGTCCATGGGAGATGACATTCACGCCGGTGCGGATCATGAGCGATGCGGAACTGACCAAGTTTGAGATTCTGCGTGACGTTGACCACGATCGAATGCCGCCGCGCGCCGCCGCCCAACTCCTAGGACTCAGCGAGCGC
Source organism: Hyphomicrobiales bacterium (assembly GCA_038259455.1). Classification (GTDB taxonomy): domain Bacteria; phylum Pseudomonadota; class Alphaproteobacteria; order Rhizobiales; family Rhizobiaceae; genus CAMYMG01. Next base: position 2,938 of record JBBSOT010000574.1, read on the forward strand.
CAGGTCTGGCGCCTGCTCAAAGCCTACAGGGTTCGCGGCGTCGACGGTCTGATCTCCAAGAAGCGCGGCCGGCCTAGCAACCGCAAGACGCCCAACGATGTGCGCCAAGC
>JBBSOT010000575.1:0-3035 GCA_038259455.1 Hyphomicrobiales bacterium
ACCCTGACAGCGGCATACCCGCCGATGCCATCGCGACTTTGAAGGTGCTGGTCATGACACTAGCGAACCTCGATGCGGAGGTCGGGAAACTGAATGCAGTGTTCAGCGACAACCACCTTGGCCGGTAGCGACAGCCACCTTGGCCGGTGGGGCTGAACGGAAGACGGGCATGCCCGTCTGGAGGGCAGTCCCACCGGCCTGATCGATTTTCGGGGGTAGGTGCTGGACGCTGCGGGTTGGTAAGCCGGGTTCTTCTGCCGTCAAACGGAGGACCCGGGTTGGCCTACAAACCCATCACCGACCAGCAAATGAGATTATACATGACCGACCTCCAAAATCACAGTCAGCGCACAGCCGCCGCCCGCGCCGGGTTCAGCGAACGGACCGCCCGGCGCTTCGATGCCGACCCGACACCGCCCTCAAAGCGCAAGATCGCTCATGGGCGCACGGTGAGCGATCCCCTCGAACGCTTTTGGGAGACCGACCTCCTCCCTCTTTTGGAAAGGGACAGCGCATTGCAGGCCGTCACCCTGTTGCGCCACCTTCAAAGCGCGCATCCACTGGCGTTCCCCGACGATCGTATTCGCCGCACCCTGGAGCGGCGCGTGCGGCAGTGGCGGGCGCTGAACGGCCCCGAGCGCGACATCATCTTCCGCCAGACGCCGGAGCCGGGATACATGGGCCAATCCGACTTCACCCATGCTGACGAGCTGGGCGTAATGATTGCAGGCCAGCCGTTCCCGCACCTGCTCTATCACTTCGTCATGGTCTATAGCCGTTGGGAACATGTCGGCGTGGTTCTTGGCGGCGAGAGCTTCACGGCCTTGGCCGAGAACCTGCAGCAGGCCCTCTGGTCACTGGGCGGCGTGCCGCAAAACCACCGGACCGACAGCCTCTCGGCCGCCTTCCGCAACCTGACTGCCGATCAACGCGAAGATATGACCAGGCGCTATGATGCCTTCGTCGGCCATTACGGCATGGACGCCAGCCGCAACAACCGTGGTGAGGCCCATGAGAACGGCGCGGTGGAATCCCAGAACCGGCATCTCAAGAAAGCCATCGAACAGGCACTGATCCTGCGCAGCAGCCGCGACTTCGCAACGATTGAAGATTACCGGCGCTTCATCGACACGCTGGTTGCCCGGCGCAACAAGCAGCGGGCGGCGCCTGTTCAGGCGGAGCAGACGCATTTGAAGCCTTTGCCGCAGCGGCGCACCACCGACTTCACCGAGATCGTGGCACCGGTCACGCGGACGGGCGGGTTCCTGATCAAGAGCATTTTCTACAGCGCGCCGTCACAGCTGATCGGGCAGCGTCTGCGGGTTCACCTCTACGATGATCGCATCGAGGCGTTTCTGGGTGGCACCCTCGTCGTGACCCATCCCCGGGCTCGTGGGCGCGACAATGGGCAGCGCGTCCATGTCATCAACTACCATCACGTTATCCACGCCCTGCGGCGTAAGCCACAAGCCCTGTGGAGTTCGATCTACCGCGACAGCCTGTTCCCCCGGACAGAATACGCCGAAGCGTGGAAGGTATTGCAGCGTAATTTGCCAAGACGGGATGCCTGCCGCCGGATGGTCGATCTGCTGTTCATCGCCCATGAGCAGGCCTGCGAAGTGGAGTTGGCATATTTGCTGGCAGCAGACCTCGACGCAGGCCGGGTGCCGGAGCCCAAGGCCCTGGTGTTGCTGCTGGTGCCAAAGGCCACAGCACTACCGAGGGATGTGGCTGTCGCCCACCCCTCGCTGGACAGCTTCGATGCTCTCCTGGGGGCAAGCGCATGAGCGCCCGCGAGATCGACATCCACACGCTGCCCAGCATGCTGACCGCGCTACGGCTGCCCAGCTTCCACAAACTCTGGGCCGAGATTGCCACCCGCGCCGACACCGAAGGCTGGCCTGCTGCCCGTTTCCTCGCCGTTCTGGCGGAATATGAACTGGCCGAGCGGGACATGCGCCGCATCAGGCGTCATCTGAACGAGGCACAGCTCCCGGCAGGCAAGACACTGGCAACCTTCGACTTCAAGGCCCTGCCCACCTTGCCACGTGCCCGCGTCGAGGCTTTGGCGGCAGGCGATTGGCTGGACGGCGGCGGCAACCTGATTGCCATCGGCAATTCCGGCACCGGCAAGACGCACATCCTGTGCGCCATCGGTCACGCTCTGGTGGAGGCCGGGCATCGCGTCTTCTACGCCCGGACCAGCGATCTGGTGCAAAGACTTCAGGCCGCCCGCCGCGATCTTATCCTCGAGGCGGCCTTGGCCAAACTCGACAAGTTCGACCTGATCATTCTCGACGACATCACCTACGCCCACAAGGATCAGGCCGAAACCGGCGTCCTCTTCGAACTGATCGCTCGGCGCTACGAATACCGCAGTATTGCCATCGCCGCCAACCAACCCTTCAGCGGCTGGGATCAGATCTTCCCCGACAAGGCCATGACCGTCGCGGCTATCGACCGGCTCGTTCACCACGCGACCATCCTCGAGATGAACGCCGAAAGCTTCCGTCAGCGTGCCGCCGCCTCCAACAAAAGGGCCCAGGCCGAAGCCCCAGCGACAACCATCACCGACAACCAAAACGAAGGAGAGACCTAACCAGAAACATTGAACGACACGCCAACCTCAGCGGCCTGAAAACCGGCCAAGATGGTTGTCGCGCGCGGACAAGGTGGTTGACGCTCTACATAAGCCCGACGGCAGCGCAGGCGTCCTGCATCATCTGGCTGGCTTTCGCGCGCGACGTCGCAAGACCGAAATGACGGATCGGGATGCTCAGGGCATGATCCACCTTGTAGAAGGGATTGAAGGCCGCGAACGGATCCTGCGACACCGCCTGAACGTCCCGGCGGAAACGGTATCGTTCCGATCGGGGCGCCGTCCAAACATCCTGTCCTTCATAGCGGACCGAACCCGACGACGGACGCATGAGCCCCAGCATGATGTTCCCCAGCGTCGACTTGCCACTGCCGCTTTCCCCCACAATCGCGACAATGCGGGGGTTGTCGCTGTCCAGTGACAGGTTGATCGGATG
>JBBSOT010000576.1:0-3034 GCA_038259455.1 Hyphomicrobiales bacterium
AGTTGAGTGGCAGCAGGAAACTTGCAACCACCTACTTGTTATCCCGGTAAGCCCCAAGAGGGCAGATTTTGCCAATTCTAAAGGCGTGCTCAGCATCTTTCCTTCGTGCAGAATTCTTGATTTCTTCGTCAGCCACCTACCGCTAGGAGTCAGCATGCGTCCACAATTGCAATCGGCCTCGATTGGCTTCTACCCTTTCTGTTGAGAGGCAGGTGGAACAGGGGGATGATATGCCGTTTTACCGCGAGGGAATGACCGGCGGACCCGACGTCCTTGTGGCCAGCTTCCAGAGCATGGCCGGGCCGATATCAGACGAATACGCGGCAGCCCTGCGTGCGGCTGATCTCGAGGCCTGGTTAGCGGCGGTTGCCGACCGGCGCAGCATAGAGGATGTCCTCGAGACCATGACGATGCCAACCTGCGTTTATGCTGGGGAGGCCGATCCGATGTTCCCACAGGCGAGGTCAGCGGCCGAACGCATCCCGGCTGCATGCTTCTTCTCGCTGCCAAGGCTTTCACACCAGCAAGGGTTCCGTGAGAGCAACAACGTGCTGCCGCCGGTCATGGAGTTCCTTGGCGCTACTCGGTAAAGCGATCATGCGAGACTCGTCCCGCCCCGCGTGACACGCCGTTCGTCGGTGTACTTCCATTACGGTCATATCTCCCGGAAAAGCCGGAAGTCTCTTGATTAACGCAAATACAGATCAATGCCGATCGGCGGACGGTATCGCTTGGCGCAGGTAACCCATGCTTTCATTCGTTTGACTTCGGTCTCGCTGCTGGATGCCTGGAGAAGATGCCGCTACCTCAAGTAATTGCGAATACACAAGTTCCAGCAATCTTTGTCTCGTGGACAAGGCGATTTCGTTTATAGAGGGCGTTTGAGCAAGCCGTTCGCGCGCATAGCGACGAACCTCTTCAAGCGTCGGGACTTGCGGCGCGTCGATCTCCGCCCAGAACGCTTCGGGCGATACATCTGCCAAGAGTATCCGCGACTTCAGCTCGGGCCAACCCGGTGCACGGGTCAAGGCCTCAAGGGTTTGGTCGGCAACGAGATCGATCGGGAAGGAGGCCGCTAGCTGATTGGCGACTTTATTGATCACGCGCCGACCTAATTTATATTCGCCTCTGATCACCGCCTCCGGCGGGACATGCAGGTCCCAGACGAGGCCAAACCATGACAGCACACGTAATATGTAGAATGTCGGGTCATATTCCCACCAGCGGAATCCTTGCCGGACTGACGCTTGATAGGCGTGATGATTGTTGTGCCATCCCTCGCCCATCGTCAGCAGGGCCAGTAGCCAGTTGTTCCTGGACTGATCGCCGGTGATATGGGGCTGCCGGCCGATAAGGTGGGAGAGCGAGTTGACGCTGAACGTCACATGCCACACCGCTACCGTGCTCCAACAAAAGCCAATGACCAGCCCGGGCCAACCGGCGATCAGCCACGTTAATAATGCGAGTGCCATCATGGGCAGATAGGAATGCCGATCGAGCCAAAGCAACTCCTTGTATTGAGCCAGGTCGTTAACCGATTTGTAGTCAGTTGCATCGTTTCGTGCCTCAAAGATCCAGCCGACATGGGCGTAGAGAAAACCGCGCAGGACCGGCGAATGAAGATCACCACCGGTGTCTGAATGCATGTGATGCTGACGGTGCTTGGCGGCCCACCACAGAATGCCGCGCTGCGCCGACGTCAGCGATAGAAAGGCTAACCCAAACTGAAACGTCCGACTGGTTCGGAAAGCACGGTGGGCAAAGTATCGATGATATCCTGCACCGATCGCGAAAATACGAAGCAGATACAGCGCCAGCCCGAGCATCAACGCGTGCGAATTTAGGCCAGTCCAAAAGACAGCGAAGCAACCGAGATGGATCAAGAGGAAGGTGACACTGTAGAGTGAGAAGATGTCGTCTAAGTGATCGTGCGTGCCCATGCTCATGGGAAAATCCTCTCCGAGGTCCTATTCGACAAGCGGTTCGGTAGCATCAAGCGATGTCCAGATGGATGTCGATGCTGTGTGCGGCATCATAGGGGGTGTGTGTTGGGTGACACGGAGAAGGGCGGCTACGTGGACCAGCTGCGGCAGCAGACCGCGTTGGCGCGGTTTGGGGAACTGGCCCTCAGGTCCGACGACCTGGAGGAAATCCTAACTGAGGCCTGCCGCCTGGCGGGGGAAGCCCTGGGCACCGACCTCGCCAAGGTCGTGGAACTTCAAGCCGACGGCAAAACCCTGTTGGTGCGCGCCGGCGTTGGTTGGAAGCCCGGCGTCATCGGCGTGGCCACCATCACGGCTGAGCATGACACCTCCGAAGGCCATGCCCTTCTGACGGGGGAGCCGATGATCTCCCCCGATATCGCGACCGAGACACGGTTTAGGTATGCACCGTTCCTAATCAACAACGGCGTCAGGGCGGTCGCCAACGTTCTCATCATTGGCGGCCACGGAAGGCCACCGTTTGGCATCCTCCAAATCGACAGCCGCACGCCCCGCCAATTCACCGAGAGCGACACGCTCTTCCTGCGCAGCTACGCCAACCTGTTAGCGGCCGCCGTGGACCGCCTTCGCCTCCGTCAGGCGTTGGAGGAAACAGTCGCCGAGCGCACCCACGAGCTGACCGAGGCCAACGCCAAGCTGCAAGCCGAAGCACAAGAGCGCGGGCGGGTCGAGGAGACGCTGCGCCAGTCACTCAAGATGGAGGCTGTCGGCCAGTTGACCGGCGGGTTGGCGCACGACTTCAACAACCTGCTGGCTGGTATCTCCGGCAGCCTGGGGCTGATGCGCATGCGCACGGCGCAGGGACGCACGGCGGAGATTGGTCGCTACATCGACGTCGCAATGACCTCAGTCAATCGCGCAGCGGCGCTGACCCACCGCCTGCTCGCTTTCTCACGTCGGCAGACCCTTGACCCGAAGCCAACCGACGTGAACCGCCTGGTCGGCGGCATGGAGGAGCTGTTCATCCGCACCGTAGGCCCGGGCATCCAAGTCGAGGTCAAGCTGGCGGCCGACCTGTGGCCAGCCCTGTG
>JBBSOT010000577.1:0-3022 GCA_038259455.1 Hyphomicrobiales bacterium
GGGCGAGGTCCCAAGGGCGTCGTCAACAGTTACTGTCTCCTGAAGAGCACGCGTTATCACGCTCCGCCTTTCACCAAGCCTGCATTGCCTGCGACTTTTAATGCAATTGTAGCTTCGGCGGAAAAGACAAGGTGATCAAGCGGGATCTTAACCTGACCCGAGTCACGACCCTCTTGGATATTTGCAGAGGCTGTGGGTGTCGATCCCCGTGGGGCAACTGCACCCCGAGTCCAAGCCTCGCGTCAAGGACCGGCGCGATGGAGACCTCCTTGGCGTGCATCGTCGCCAGAACCACCGTTTGTGCGCGACACGGCGCACCTGAAGGGAGGCTATGTCTTTCTGTTGTCTTCCCCGTCACGCCGTTAGCTGTTCCCGTTTTTGACCTTGATCCGAATTTCGGTCATCTGAAGCATCGACCATCTTTTCCCATGCAAGTCGCCCGGTATACCGGAAAGCCATCTGACCGCGTTCGGCCAGGGCGAAGAGATGCATCCATCTGTTGTCGAACAACGCCCGTACGCCGGGAGGTTCTGTCGCAAACTTCCTCAGATTAGTCTATCAGACCCCCCGATTTTAAGGTGAGGTTAGACCCATGGTTTCCTTCAAAGGCGCACATTTCCCCCAGCACGTCATCCTGCATGCTGTGTTTTTCTATGTCAGACACGGAGTGTCCTACCGCGACCTCGAGGAGATCCTGGCCGAGCGCGGCGTTCTGGTTGACCACGCGACGCTGAACCGATGGGTGGTCAAATACGCCACGGCGCTCTCGTCAGCAGCGCAGAAACATAAAGCGCCGACTGCGCCATCATGGCGGTTGGACGAAACCTACGTGAAGGTTCGGGGCGACTGGTGCTACCTTTATCGTGCGGTTGATCGAAACGGCCAAACGCTTGATTTCATGCTGTCTGAGCAGCGCGATGAGACGGCGGCGCTGCGCTTTTTGGCCAAGGCGATCTCATCAAACGGCCTACCGAAGGCCTGTGCGATCGACGAGAGCGGTGCAAACACTGCCGGTCTTCTGGGCATGAATGCCGCGCTCAAAGAGGTTGGATCGCCTCGCAGGATCAGGCTCTATCGGTCAAAGTACCTCAACAATATCGTCGAGCAGGACCATCGCGCCATCAAACGACGGATCAGTCCGATGACGGGGTTCAAGGCATTCAAATCAGCAGCGGCAACTTTGGACGAAATTGAGACGGCGCACATGATCAGGAAAGGCCAATTGGGCAGGGGTTGTCCGTTCAAAATATTCGCAAGTTTGGCCGCCTGAGTAAGGTCGGCTAAGGCACCATATCAGCGGCTGTAAATGTTTGCGACAGAACCGCTGGGCAGTCCTGGCCTCCCTCATAGAAACCGGCAAGCTGAACGGGATCGAACCGCATAGCTATCTGACCCAGACCCTAACCGCCACCGTGAACGGGCATCTGCAAAGTCAGATCAGCGAGCTCCTGCCGTGGAACTGCGTAGAAACCGTGTGATCGGAACACCGCTTACGCCTTACCTGCTCAGTTCTGGGTGCAAATCAACATCCCCACCTTGAAATGCGCCGATACCGATTTACTGTCTAGCACGCTGCTGAAAAACCCGCCGCTGGACGCCGGAACCGGGACATGATTCACTTTTCCTGACGGTTCGCAGGAGGTGATCATGCGTGGAACGGACGAGACGAGCGGGTCGCTGTTTAGCTACGTCGATCTTGAGGATCGCATTCCGGCCCGGCACCCGCTGCGCAAGATCCGGCAGGTCGTCAACGATGCGCTGGTCAGCCTCGATGGCGAGTTCGTGGCGCTCTACGCCGATTTTGGCCGTCCCTCGATTGCGCCGGAGCGGTTGATCCGGGCCAGCCTGATTCAGATCCTTTTCTCGATCCGCTCGGAGCGGCAGTTGATGGAGCAGATGCAGTACAACCTCATGTTCCGGTGGTTCGTCGGGCTGGGCATTGATGATCCCGTCTGGGTCCCGACGGTTTTCACGAAGAACCGTGACCGGCTGCTGACGACAGAGATGTCGCGCAAGTTCATGGCTGCCATTCTTGCTCACTCGGAGGTGAAGCCGCTGCTGTCCGACGAGCACTTCTCGGTCGACGGCACGCTGATCAAGGCGTGGGCTTCCATGAAGAGTTTTCAGCCGAAAGTCGATACGGCACCGCCAGACCAGATGGATGGGCCAGACGATCCGCCACCACCGCCATCGCCGCCCTCCGACACCACTGTACCCGAACCCAGCCACACCGAGATCGAGCCGATGCCCCGCAAGACCAGCCGCAACCGAAATGCCGAAGCCGACTTTCGCGGGCACACAAGGTCGAACGCGACGCATGCCTCGGTGACCGACCCCCAGGCGCGTCTTTACAAGAAGTCGCCCGGCGCCGGCGCCATTCTATGCTTCATGGGCCATACCCTTATGGAAAACCGCAACGGCCTGATCGTGCAGGCGGAGGTCACGCAGGCCGATGGCCACGCGGAGCGAAAGGCAGCACTGGAGATGGTCAACCGCCACTCCCCTGGCTCGACCAGACGTCTCACTCTTGGTGCCGACAAGGGATATGACAGCGCAGACTTCATCTCCAACCTTCGTCAAATGTGCGTCACGCCGCACGTCGCACGCAAGTCGCGCCACTCAGCGATCGACGGGCGAACGACCCGTCATTCGGGCTACGCCGTGTCGCAGAAACGGCGCAAGAAGATCGAAGAGCCCTTCGGGTGGGCCAAAACCGTGGGCTCGATGGCCCAGACAATGCTGCGCGGTACCGAAAGGCTCGGCGCGCAGTTTACGATGACAATGGCCGCCTGCAACCTGGCGAGGCTGCCGAAGTTGCTCGCAACATGACCAAGAACAACGAGCAAGACCCGCAAAATGCGCCCTGAGACCCGAGCCCGGAGCACGGTCCCTCCCGCCTGACAAGAAAAACGTTCTTGGCAGCCGACTATTTCAGCGACCTGTTAGTGGTGCACCTAAAGGGAGAAAGCTCGAACCGGCTATTAACAAAATTTGAGAGATCGGAAGTTGTCGTGAGGCAGTA
>JBBSOT010000578.1:0-3012 GCA_038259455.1 Hyphomicrobiales bacterium
ATTGGCGCCGACCGTACTCACGCGTCTCGGCGTGCCTGTTCCCGAGACGATGAAGGCCAAGCCTTTCCTGAGCTGACTATGCCCGCGAAAGCACGTGCAGCGCGCCTGTTCGATCTGTCGCGACGGCAATGGACTGATAACTCGCGATAGCTGCATGTCCGGAATCTGACCGATGGTCGTGCGTTGCGGTGACCAGCATGACGCGCGCACCCGCAGCTTCTGCCGCCGCGATGCCGGCGGGCGCATCCTCGAAGATCAGGCCATCTTGCGCCGAGACACCAAGCCGCTCGGCGCCGAGCAGGAAGCAGTCCGGCGCCGGCTTGCCCCGGGACACATCCTCGGCCGTCACCATGACCGGCGGCACAGTCAAGCCGGCAGCCTCTATGCGTCTGAGCGCCAGTGCCTTCGGAGCAGAGGTGACGATGGCCCATCGATCAGGCGGCAGGGAGCCAAGGAATTGTGCCGCGCCGCTGATCGCCTCGATGCCGTCAATATCGTCCATTTCGAGTTGAAGCAGCAGCTGCGCTTCGGCTTCTGGATCGAGGCCGGGTACCGCAAGACGGCGCACCGTATCGACGGCACGCATGCCGTGGATCGTTGGCAGGAGGGCGGCAACATCGAGCCCGTGGCTACGCAGCCAGCTGGTCCAGACACGCTCCGTCGCCAGAATTGAGCTCAGGATCGTCCCGTCCATATCGAACAGGAAAGCCGAGAAGCCACTCGACGGAAAGGAATTCACCACCATTGTCACCACGTCCACTCCTGCCTGCCCAGCGCCCCGATTGCCTCGACGATGCGTGTGAAACTTGCCCTCGCTCGAGCCACGCTGTGGCGGGCGCGGAGGTAGCCGTGCACCAGGCCCGGCTCCTCAAGCCAGTATGCCCGACCGCCCGCTTCCGCGATGCGACGGCCATAGGCTTCGCCATCTGACGACAGCGGATCGCATTCGGCGGTGATCACAACCGTTGGCGGGAGATTGGAAAAGTCGCCGTCGGCCAGCGGCGCAAGCGTGATGTCGCCTGTCGTTTCGCCGCCCCCGGTGCGCACATGCTTGTAGAATTCCAGATCGCGCAGTGTCAGTTGCGGTGCCTCGGCATGCGTCACGTAAGAGCCGCTTGCGCGATCGCCACCAAGCCCAGGATAGATCAACATCTGGCCGACAGGCCTTGCGGCGTCGCCCCGTGTCGCATGGCTGACTGCGGCGGCCAGGTTTCCACCAGCCGAGTCGCCGCTCAGTACAACAGGCTGCCGGTAGGCTTTCGCCGCCCACTCGAACGCTGCCAGCGCGTCGTCAAAGGCAGCCGGGTGGAGATGCTCCGGCGCGAGCCGATAGTCGACGGACACAACGTCATATCCGGTGCGATCACAGATTTCGGCGCACACATCATCATGGCTGTCGAGCCCGCCGAGGATGAAGCCGCCGCCATGGAAGTAAAGCACCACGGCCTCGGGCTTCTCCGCCTTGCGGTAGATGCGGATCGGAATGTCGCGGGCCGGTGCCGAAATCGACGCATCTTGCGCCGTCACGCCGGCTGGATATCCGGTGTGAAACGCCTGGCACATGTGCTCATAAACCGCTCGCTGCTGCTCGATCGTATGGTCGATGGCGTCGGGCGGATAAAAGGAATCGACTCGCTCGATATAAGCCCAGGTCTCGCCATCGATGAGTTTCGTGTAGTCGGTCATGAACATCCTCGGGCCGGCAGGGTCATTTGCCTTTCCAAACCGGATCGCGTTTTTCGGCGAAGGCGCGGAAGCCCTCCATTCCGTCTTCCGAGGCGTATAGCAGGTCGACGGTCGGGAACTGGCGCTTGGTAATACGGTTCATGGCATCCTGGAAAGCCATTCCCTCGGCGGCGCGCGCAACTTCCTTGATCGCCGCAAAGACCAATGGCGGGCCGGATTCAAGAAGCCGCGCGATCTCCCACACGCGGTCTTCGAGCTTTTCCTTGGGCAGAACCTCGTTCACCAGGCCCCAGCGATGCGCTTCGGCGACATCCATCCAGCGTCCGGTCAAAAGCATGTCCATTGCGACATGGTAGGGGATGCGCTTCGGCAGCTTCAGCGTTGCTGCGTCGGCCAGCGTGCCGGCGCGGATTTCCGGCAACGCAAAGCTCGCATGATCGGCCGCGTAGATCAGGTCGCACGACAGCGCAAGTTCGAACCCGCCGCCGACCGCCATGCCGTTGACGCACGCAATCACCGGCTTGTTCATGTCGCGAAGTTCCTGCAGGCCGGCAAAGCCGCCGACGCCATAGTCACCATCCACCGCGTCACCATCGGCCGCGGCCTTGAGGTCCCAGCCGGCCGAGAAGAACTTGTCTCCTGCAGTCTTTACGATGGCGACACGCAGACCCGGATCATCGCGAAACGCCTTGAAGGTCTCGCCCATCAGCCGCGACGTTGTAAGGTCGATCGCGTTGGCCTTCGGCCGGTCGAGCGTTACCTCCAGTATGCCGCCTTCGCGACGGGTTCTGATGACGTCATTCATCTTCGTTCTCCGTGAAGATCAGCAGCGCATCGGCGATCCAGGCGCCCTCGCCTTCTGCGCACGCAATAAGAGGGTTGATGTCGAGTTCGTCGATCCGGCCGGCATTGGCAAGCACGAATTCGGCAATGCCGGCAATTGCATCGACCGTAGCAGCGATGTCAGCCTTCGGTCGGCCACGAAATCCGTCTAGCAGAGGAAACAGTTTCAGGCTGCGCAGGGACGCTTCGATGTCGTCGCGACTTGCCGGCAAAAGCAGTGTCTCGCTATCCCGCAACAGCTCGACCAGCACGCCACCGGAACCCAAGGTCATCACCGGTCCGAACACCGGATCGCGCGTCACACCGACAATCAGCTCCGCCACGCCATGCGCGATCATGCGCTCGACATAGAGCCCGCTTCCTAACCCCGTCAGCGCTTGCGCCGCCGCGCGAACCTCAGCAGCGTCGCGCAGATTGAGCCTGACCGCCCCGGCTTCGCTCTTGTGCGCCAGCCCAAGCGCTTTGACCGCAACGGGATATCCG
>JBBSOT010000579.1:0-3006 GCA_038259455.1 Hyphomicrobiales bacterium
GCGCCTCCGGCACCCGCTGCCAGCGCAAACGAATTGCGCACAGCAGCTCCCATCGGATTGGCTGTTCCGGAAGCGTTAGCCGATGCCGACAGATAGGTTAGATCCTTCAGCGCATTGGCGATCGAGAAGCGATGGGCGTTGGGATCGCGCTCCAGGACCCAGGTGAAGAACGTCCGGTAGAAGGGGCAGTCCATGCGTCCGTCGCGGATGACGCTGTCGAACACCTGCGGTGTAAGCCCGGCCTTTGCGCCAAGCGTCAACGCTTCCGAATAGAGCGCGGCATAGCCCAGCGAAACGAAATTGTTCAGGAGCTTCATCGTGTGGCCGCTGCCGACAGGACCAGTGCGAACAATGCGTCCAGCAAAGGTTTCAAGGACGGGATGGACCCGTTCGAAGATGGCATCGTCGCCGCCGACCATGACGTCGAGTGTCCCGGCTTCGGCATCCTTCGGCGTTCGCGACAGGGGCGCATCGATCAGGGTAATATTCTGCGACTTGAGAGCTTCGGCCAGTTTGACCGTGGATGACGGATCGGCGGTCGAGCAATCGCATACGATCAACTCTTTGCCGGCCGATGCAAGCCCGCCGGGCCCGGTCAGCGTTGCTTCGACCTGCGGGCTGCCGGTGACGCAGAGCACGACGATATCACTTTTTTCGGCCAGTTCCTGAAGGCTTGAGACCTCCACCGCGCCGCGCTTCTTCAAATCCTCGACCGGTTCGCGGTTTCGGTGCGCGATGACCGTGAGCGGAAAGCCCTTCTCGACAATGTTCTTTGCCATTCCGTGGCCCATCAACCCGACGCCGACGAAACCGATGCGATCCTTGGTCATGCAAACTTCCTCCATTCCTTCCGGTCGATCATAGGCAATCAATGAGCGCGCGTCACGGTCGCATATCAGCCGCCCCGCCTCACGCGACGTTGATGAAACTGCCTCGCCAGAACTGGTGTTTCTGCTAATATCCGCGCACAATCCATTTAAGGATTCAGACATGAAACGAACCGCTCTGCTCGCGCTCTGCCTGTCGCTCCTATCCGTCGAAGCGCAGGCAATCTCGCGCTACAACTCGACATCGATGACCTGCAATCAGGTCAAGGCCGCGGTCCGCGGTGAGGGCGCGGTCATTCTGCGCTGGCGCTCCAAGAACAACGGCATCCAGCGCTACGGCAGATTTGTCGCCAATGGGTCATTCTGCGCGTCGGGCCTGCGGGCCGAACGGTCCAGCGTTCCGTCATCCGATCGCAAGTCCTGCCCGGTTCTGGAATGCAAATATTTCGATCCCGATGATCGCTTCATCTACCGCTTCGGTCGACGGGACTGACCGCGCCTAGAATCCAAATGCGTGTTGGCCTGACGGCGGCGGTCCGATGTGCACACCCTCAAGGGCCAGCATGCGCATCTTCGTGGCCGAACCGCCTGGCGCGGAAAATCCGCCGATCCTGCCGCCGGCAGCCAGAATGCGATGGCAGGGAATGACGAGCGGCACAGGGTTGGCGCCGAGCGCGGCGCCTGTTTCGCGGGCAAGGCCGCGATGCCCGGCTCTTGCCGCCAGTTCGCCATAGGTCGTCGTCTCGCCGAAACGCAGCGCGCGCGCCGCCTCATAGATGGCGAGTCGGAAATCGTCGACGCCTGACAGGTCGACCGGGACGGAAGAAAAGTCGCTGGCCTGGCCAGCCGCATAAGAGGTGACGGAACGGACCAGATCGGCGATCCAACCGGGCCAGTCCTGGCAGGGCACCGACGGCCCGGAAGCGTGGCCGATCAGCCGCTTTTCGACGAGGGCAGGCTCGCGCTCCGGCAGGCAAAGGCGCGTCAGGCCCTTGACGCCCCAGGCGATGCCGATGGAGCCGAGCGCTGTTTCGAAGACCGCATGGCCGGCCGGGTCGCTAGGATGGGTCATTTCGGCTCGCTCAGTACATAACAAGAACATTATAGGACAATTCGCGGTCGTCAACCACCCGAAAGCGGCTCATCCACCGCCGGATTTGCCCGACGGCGCCGGCTGGTGTAAGCACGTGTCGGGCGGGACAACAAATTTGAAGCAGGGTGGCCGTTGCCAGCATTGCGCATAACATTTCTGGTCGCCTTGGCGCTTTGCGTGAGCGCCCTGTCGGGCTGCATGTCCGGCCGCATGAACTACGCGCTGCAGCCGACCGCTGCCGACTACGCCTATGCCACCAATGAGAATGTCGACCTTCCCGATTCTGTGTCCGTGGTGCCGACATCGTTTGCCGGCCGCACGCCTTCCGACGGCAGCTACCAGGTGGCGTCGCTGCCGTCCTCTTCCGGCGGCGAGGACGAGATCCGGGACATGTATGCGCTGCCGGACTCGCCGCGTGGCGAGATCGACCGGCTGATCAAAAAATATGCCTCCGAGTACGAGGTCCCCGAGACGCTGGTGCGCCGGGTGGTCAAGCGCGAAAGCAATTTCAACCCGCGCGCCAGGAACCGGGTCTACTGGGGCCTGATGCAGATCCGCCACGATACGGCGCGCGGCATGGGCTACCAGGGCAACGCCAACGGGTTGCTCGACGCCGAGACCAACCTCAAATACGCCGTCAAGTATTTGCGCGGCGCTTATATCGTGGCAGACGGCAACCATGATCTGGCGGTGCGCTACTATTCGCGCGGCTATTATTACGACGCCAAGCGCCGCGGCCTGCTCGAAGAGACCGGGCTCGGCAAGGACCGCAAGCGCTCCCGCGTCTAGGGTCCTGACACTGGGCGATCCTGCCGGCCTGCTGCGCCCGCGGCCAGCATCTGCCGTTGCCACGCCCCGTTTACGGTCTGGCCATTGCTGGTAGTCGGGAAGACCGGCGGGTCGTGACCGCAGTCTAGAAGTATTGAAAGGCGGTCTTGCGACCCGCCGATCCGGCGATTTCTGTTCCCGTCCGTTCCGCTGCGTCCCGCCCCTGTAATGCTATGCCAGGCGAGCGATGTGCGCCTTTATCTCCGGCGCGCGGGGGCCTTAGTACCCCCCAGGGGAACCTCTGGACGGAACCTCCCC
>JBBSOT010000580.1:0-2998 GCA_038259455.1 Hyphomicrobiales bacterium
GATATACATGCCGGGCCGCTTGCGCACAGCATCCAACCCCTTCAAAACCTTGATGGAATCGGCGCCGTACTCGGCCGGCAAACCGGGAATGTTCTCGGACTGATCGCTCATGAATTGCTTTCGTCTGACTGCCGCGCAAGGGAGCGCAAAACCTGCCCCGAATCGGGCCTTGAAACTTGCTCAATATATAGGCGCTCAGGCCTTGAATTCCAACCTTTCAACGCATTTGCAGGCGGGGAGAACAATCGCCGGGACAGGGGGATTTGGCATCGCCACGGACGAGCCGACGGCCGGCCCCGCACAGGCTGCGCAATTGTCCTGACTTTGCGGCAAGACAGAGCGTGGAAGCGGGCCGGTGTAGACCCGATGCGGAACCGACTTACGGTTAAACGCCGCAAGTCTTGGAAGTGGAATTTCACACTCGAACCTTCCCAGAAATCCCAATATTAATTCCGAAGTGAGGGGATTGCCCCAAGCAGATGGGCTCTTCGACCCCAAGCTGCGGCTTTGGGAGCGAACCGGAAGGTACAGGGCCCAGGAAACATCCTCGGTCTAGCTAGTGCGCCGACTACCGACGGATCGCTACGCCAATAAAGTGCGTGAGCGAGAAGAAGAAGCGGCCTTCGTCAGCCAGCTGGTTTTGTTCGTTGAACCAGTCGTTTGCTTCTGCTTCCGGCATCAGGCCGTTTTGCACGGCATAGCCCTTCATCAGGTGCATTATCATGTAGGGGAGACTGTCAGGCCGAAGTTGAAAGGCCGAGAAAGGCAGCGGTCGTATCTCCAAGACCTGAAAACCTGTCGTCTCAAGTTTGGACGACAGAATGGCAGGAATGTTTGGCTCGGCGACGTGCCGCTCCCAAGCTTGGCACATTCGCACCATGCGATCTGGGTCGTCTGACGCCCATGACAAAGTACCCCATTGCATGTCACCGATAACCAATCGGCCGCCCGGTTTGAGCTTTCTGTGCAGTTCCCTGAATGCGCCTTCAGTATCACTGACATACTCAATCACCTGCAGCGAAACAGCCCCATCCAGTTCCTCATCTTCGGTCGGGATTGACGTCGCACTTCCGTCCAGAATCCGAGTATTGGCGTAGCTCGCGCAACGCACTTCGGCTTCGGCCCGCATGTCAGGACTTGGATCAACGCCGACTATCTGACCGTGTGGACCTACGGCCCGGGCCAGTTCTTCGGTCATCATGCCTTGTCCACAGCCCAAATCGAGAATGCTCTCGCCGCGCCGGGGACCCAACGCAGCCATGTTCTCCATCCGCCGTTTCGTTATGTCAGAGCCTCTGTAGCTGACATCCAGCAGTTTCAGAGTATCCGCGTCAAACTTCAGCATGGGGCTCAGATGGTGGAGTTCGCGGACGAGTTTTGCAAGAGATAGCCTTTCCACCAAGACTGGTCGGTTGGTCGCTTCATGCTATCAAACTTACCTGAACATTACCCGCTTGCATCCCCGAGCGTCACATCGACGCTCTCCTCCATGCTGAGAAGCGCGGTCAGCCTCTTGGCTGCGTCGACGAAGGGCGGCGTGATGTCGATCCCGCTAAAGCGGCAGTTGAAGCGATTTGCCAAATACCGGGCCAAGCCCCCGATACCGCATCCGATGTCCATCAGATAGCGCCTTCGCTGACCGGAAGGACGTCTGCCAACTCGGCCGTTGCGTTAAAACCACGTGGGTGAAGGTGATCGAAGGGTGCCATCTGTTCGACCGTCACCGTCTCGGGCACGATCGATGCCGCCTTCATGGCCTCCATCACGCGAGCGGACACATCTCTCATACCCCAATGGCCAGCGATCTTCTCGCTCATCTTTGCCTCCTGTCCGTTTTGTTCCGGATCCCGTGACCTTGGGAGGCGAGCGTAGCTCTCAAGCCACAAGGAATCAGATGCTGACGGCCTGCGCGATTTCCGACGGTATCAACCCGGACTCCGGCGACGTTGCGGTCGGCATTGGTGGACCGTCGCATTTGCGAGAGTACTCCCTATATTGGTGGGGAGGAGTCATTCATGGACGCAGCCCCTTCTCCCTTCGTGCCGCCAGCGCCGATCCCGCGCACGACACCGCCCTCGTCGCTGGAGATGATGCGTATCGTCTATCGCAACCCGCTCGAACTGTGGGGCGAGCCGTCCTACAATGAGCCCTATATTTCGGTGACCGGCATCGGCGGCCCGCTGGTTATCGCCAACGACCCGGCACTGATCCGCCATGTGCTCGTCGACAATGCCAAGAACTACAAGATGGCGACGGTGCGCCAGAAGATCCTGCGGCCGATCCTGCGCGACGGGTTGCTGACCGCCGAGGGCGACGTGTGGAAGCGGTCGCGCAAGGCGATGGCGCCAGTTTTCACGCCACGCCACATCTTCGGCTTTGCAAAGCCGATGCTGGAACGCACCGAGGCCTTTGTGGAGCGCTATTCGGACGGCGAGACAGTCGATGTGGCCGTCGACATGACATTGCTGACCTACGATATATTGGCCGAAACGCTGTTTTCCAACGAGATTGCCGGCGAACCGGGCAGCTTCGCCGCGCAGATCGACCGGCTGTTCGAGACGATGGGCCGCGTCGACCCGCTCGATCTTCTGCGCGCTCCCGACTGGATGCCCCGGCTGACGCGGCTGCGCGGGCGCAAGACCATGGCCTATTTCCGCAAGATCGTCGCCGACACGATGGTGATGCGCAGCGCCCGCATGAAACAGGCGCCGGGCGACGTTCCGGAGGACTTTCTGACCCTGCTGCTCAGGGCCGAGGGTCCGAACGGCCTGACACGGGGCGAAATCGAGGACAACATCATCACTTTCATCGGCGCCGGGCATGAGACAACCGCTCGGGCACTGGGCTGGACCATCTACTGTCTTGCAGAAGCGCCCTGGGAGCGCGAGCCGATCGAGCGCGAGATCGACACGGTGCTGGCGCGCGAGCCAGACCCGGTGAAGTGGCTGGACGCGATGCCGCTGACCCGCGCCGCCTTCGAGGAGGCGCTGAGGCTCTA
>JBBSOT010000581.1:0-2996 GCA_038259455.1 Hyphomicrobiales bacterium
CTCGACACGATCGAGGCCTCGACGGGCGAGCGCGATGTCAATGCGATCGGCTATTGCGTCGGCGGCACGTTGCTAGCCGCAGCGCTCTCCCTGATGGCCCAGGAAGGCGACGACCGGATCAAGTCGGCAACCCTCTTCACCACTCAGGTCGACTTCACCCATGCCGGCGACCTCAAGGTCTTCGTCGACGAGGATCAGGTAGCGGCGGTCGAACGTTCGATGAACGAAAAGGGCTATCTCGACGGCACCAAGATGGCGACCGCCTTCAACATGTTGCGTTCCGGCGACCTGATCTGGCCCTATGTCATCAACAACTACATGCGCGGCAAGGATCCCCTGCCCTTCGACCTGCTCTACTGGAACGCCGATTCGACGCGCATGGGTGCCGCCAACCACTCTTTCTATCTAAGGAATTGCTATCTCGACAACTCGCTGTCGCAAGGACTGATGGAAATTGGCGGACGCAAGCTGTCGCTCGGTGACATCACGATCCCCGTCTATAATCTGGCCACCAAGGAAGACCATATCGCACCGGCCCAGTCGGTTTTTGTCGGGTCGCAATATTTCGGCGGACCAATCGAGTTCGTGCTGGCCGGATCAGGCCATATTGCCGGTGTCGTGAACCCGCCCCAACGCCAGAAATACCAATACTGGACCGGCAAGAAGCCGGTCGGCGATTTTCAGGATTGGCTGTCGAGCGCCACCGAGACTGCCGGTTCCTGGTGGCCACACTGGCAGGAATGGATCGAAAAGCAGGACAATGCCCGGGTCGCGGCCCGCAAACCGGGCAAGAAAGTGACCATCCTTGGAGATGCGCCCGGAACATATGTGCGCGTTCGTGTCTGAAGGGGCTGCCGCTAATAATTTGACCTGCCGGCAAAACTGGGCGAAATGAAAAGACCAACATGATGCGGCCCAAATTCGTGCCTAGGCCGAAATTGCGGTAACATTCACAGAATCGGCTCGTCTAGCGAGCGCGAAGACAGATCAGGCGCTCGGATTTTGAGACAGCCTGGCGTGCCAGACTAGCGTGGCCAAGAAAATGTAGGGGACGGGATTGCAATCAGGCGCACGCCCAGCGAAGCGAAGACGATTTATCGTCATGGCAGGCCTTTTTGCCGGCTTGCTGACCGCCTGTTCCTCCACTGGTGACTCCTCGCTCGAACTTGCAGCACCAGCCTATGACGCCGGTGCTCCCGCCGCGGATCTTTCGCCTGCCGAAGTCGTAACCGCGCCAACCCAGGATGATGCTTCGCCGACCGAACAGGTTGCAGCGACACAGGAAGTTAGCCCTCCAGAAAAAGCCGCCACAGAAACGGCCGCGCAGGCAAGCGAACAGGCGGTTGCCGAAGTCCAGCCGTCCGCACCGTCCGGGCAGAGCGCCGAAAAGTCGCTGCCGGTCGCCGGACGCGGCGAAGTTCTGGAGAATGGTGGTCCCATACTGACCGCAGGCGTGATGCCGGCGGCTCCGATCGCACCCAAGAAAAAAAGCTTCCTGTCATCCTTCTTCGGTTCGACACCGGCAGACGCGTCGCCGTCGCAGCAGCAGGAAGAGAAGCAGAAGCCCTTGATCGCGGTTGCCGCGGTCGACAAGGAAGCGGACGAAAAACCCGTAAGGATGGCATCGCTGGACAGCGGTAGCGGTGATTTCGCACTACCGGGCGTGCGCAAGACCAATCTGTTCGAGATCAAGCGCAAGTCGGGTCTGGATGATGACAGCGACATCGACGTGCACGAAGACGTTTATGGCGGACCGGTTGTGCTCGCTTCGGCCGCCGGCCTCGCGCGTCTCGCTCCCAATGGCCTTCTGAAACAGCGCGAATCGGTGGATGTCGCCTGCCTGAAGCCGGCCCTGGTGCGCGTTCTCAAGACCGTCGAAAGGCACTACGGCAAGAAGATGGTGGTGACATCGGGCTATCGCAGCCCGACCTACAACCGAAAGGTCAACGGCGCCAGGAAGTCCCAGCACATGTATTGTGCCGCTGCCGACGTACAGGTGCCAGGTGTAAGCAAGTGGGAACTGGCGAAGTTCGTGCGCGCCATGCCCGGTCGCGGCGGTGTGGGAACATACTGCCACACGGCATCGGTCCATATCGACATCGGTCCGGAGCGTGACTGGAACTGGAACTGCCGCAAGCGTGCCGGCTAGCATAAAAAGTTTGTGTTTGGCGTCGTTTCACGGGTTGCCGCATCGCTCCAACGCAATTATAACCCGCCTCGTCTGAGCGCGCCCATCGTCTAGCGGTTAGGACACCGCCCTTTCACGGCGGTAACAGGGGTTCGATTCCCCTTGGGCGTACCAGACATTTCACCGACTTGAACATTTCGAGCTCTGAACCGTCAAATCGCTTTCAAAGATGCGTTCCTGGCGGGAGGCGTCTGCGCTTTGACAGGCTTCGGAGTGACTGCAAGTCACCTCAGTGCGCGTGGCTGACGAAAAACCGTGGGTGCTTAACATTGCGGGCGCGTTGTTTTGGAATCGGGCGTTCTGTGAGGAATGAATCGATCTGAACTGATGTGAGTTGCGGATGCCGAATTTCTAATCGGGCTTTGCGGCCATTGAGGCAATCGTGACTTCCGCCAGCGTGCAAAATTCGACGCACGCTTCCAGCCGCTTCAGAGCCAGCTCTCGTTCGCCGCCAGCCCGCGGATGCGGGCGGCGCTGAGCTGTGGCGCTTTGTCCTCGCCGCTCTTCTGTTCCTGCTGGTCCTCACGACAACATGCAGCCGCTAACACCGCATAACTGGCAACTTTCGTCGCCCTTGCCGATGATCAACGGCATCGGCCCAATCGACTGGGCCTGTCCGAGGTGTTTCCAATATCAGCGAAACAGGAGACAGAGATGTCCACGCTTCATATCTCTGGGATTGAGCACTTGCTGGATCGCATGGGTACCAAAGATTCGTCCGGCAACGACCTGCTCTTGTGTCTGATGCATGCACTTGAGGGCGACAGCCGAACCGAGCAGAAGCTGATGTCAACCCTGATACCGCTGC
>JBBSOT010000582.1:0-2996 GCA_038259455.1 Hyphomicrobiales bacterium
ATTTCCTGTATAAAGCGGGCGATGGGGTCTATGACGGTTTTCCCGGAATAGGGCTGGTACGCGCTTATGAGAGGCTGCGGTTCTGGCTGCACCGCAATAATCGCGCACAAGCGCGGCGCAACATCTCTTATCACTATGATCTGGGCAATGAGTTTTACGCTCTGTGGCTGGACGAAACGATGACCTATTCCAGCGCTATGTTCGAAACCGGACAGGAAAGCCTCGAAGCCGCGCAGATCCGCAAATATGCCAGCATGGTCGATAAGATGGGCGTAAAGCCCGGAGATCACATTCTGGAAATCGGTTGCGGGTGGGGCGGGTTCGCGGAATACGCGGCGGGGCAACGTGGCCTGCGCGTGACCGGCCTGACGATCAGTCAGGAACAGTTAAGCTATGCGCAAGAACGCATTGGCAAGGCAGGCCTCTCCGATCACGTCGACTTGCGGCTTCAGGATTATCGGGATGAGCGCGGTCAATATGACGGCATCGCCAGTATCGAGATGCTGGAAGCCGTGGGCGAAAAATACTGGCCAGTCTATTTCAATACGCTGCACGAGCGGCTGAAACCAGGCGCGAATGCAACGCTACAGGTGATAACCGTGACCGATCAGCGCTGGAGGACCTATCGCCGAAGCGTCGATTTCATTCAGAAACACATTTTCCCCGGCGGCATGTTGCTGACCCCGACAATACTGCGTGATCAGGCGGAAAAGGCCGGGTTGAGCATGATCGGGTCGGTCGAGTTCGGGCCAAGCTATGGTTTGACCCTGCGCCGCTGGCACGAGACGTTCAACCACAGATGGGATCAGGTCGCCGACTTGGGCTTTGATGAACGATTTCGCCGGATGTGGAACTTCTATCTGACGGCTTGCGCGGCGGCCTTTGACAGCGGAAAGGTGGACGTAACACAGGTGACGGTCACACGTCCCGCTCTCTGAATGGAAGGCGGGGAGGGCGCGGGCGATAAAGGAGACCGGGAATGGACACCGCCGATCGACTCGACTCGACCCGATCAGTGAGTTTGTTTGCCGCCCCCCGTGGATTTTGCTGCAGTGCAGCATTACCTGTTGGTTAGCTTCGACCGCAAAACCCGTCTTTCGCGCTTTAGTGCCTTCGTCAACGACGAGTTCATTAAAAAACGCCGATAGCACTATAAAGGATAAAGTATGTCAATTTTTTCAAATACTCCTGATCGTCTGACTGCCCTGAACGAATTCGGAACTGACCCCGGGTCGCTCAGCGCGGACATCTATATTCCCGAGAACTTTCCGAAGAACGGCCCGCTTGTCGTCGTGCTGCATGGCAGCTCCCAGTCTGCTGAGAGCTATGATCTGGGATCAGGCTGGTCTACTCTCGCGGACGAATGCGGGATAGCGCTCCTGTTTCCGGGGCAAAGACTGACCAACAACCTTCTTGGCAGCTTTAACTGGTTTGAGACCGGCGACAGCCACCGTGGCGGCGGCGAACCGCTCTCTATTCGTCATATGATCAAGCAAGTCGTCGATGACCACGCTGTGGACCCGTCGCGTGTCTTTATCACGGGATTGTCCTCGGGCGGTGCCATGACGTCTGTGATGCTGGCGACTTATCCGGAAGTTTTCGCGGGAGGCGCGATCATCGCAGGGTTGGCCTACCGCAGCGCGGACAACATGATGGAGGCTATCGCTAGCATGAACGGATTTGGTAGCCATTCGGACAGCAAGCTTGACGAATTTGTGCGCGGAGCCTCAAAATTCGAAGGCCCTTGGCCGACAATTTCAGTCTGGCATGGCGGCAGCGATACGACCGTCAACAGTTCCAACGCCGATTCAATCGTCGGGCAGTGGCAGAAGATTCACAAGGTCGAAGGATCGCCGACACGTGAGGAGACGGTTGACGGCTTTCCCCGAAAGGTTTGGTGCGACGCGGAAGGTCAGGTTGTAATCGAGGAATACATCATCGGGAATATGGGCCACGGCACGCCGATCAGTGCCGGGGGAGCCCAGGGCCTTGGGGAAGAAAGCGAATATATGCTGGAGGTCGGAATTTCCTCGACCCGCCACATAGCCGACTTCTGGGGCCTTACGCAGTAGGGCAACTTTGCATGGGCCCTGCGCAGTGTGAGGCGAGCGGCTCTGGTTCCGTCCAAACGGAGCCAGAAGCGCGGTGATGGCGTTTTAAACCGAAGAATTCCGACGTTTGCTGATCAAGTCGCAGGCTTCGCAGTATGCCTTGATATTTCTAACTGTATGCGCTGCGTTCGTGGCCTTGAAGCTGGCCGAGCAGGTTCTCGCGCTGATTGTGCTGGGCCTAGTGATTGGCGTCGTGCTCGCCCCGTTTTCGGATCTTCTGGAACGAATGAAGCTGCCGCAGGCGGTTTCTGGGCTCGTCACGATTCTCATCGGTGAACGACGACCGTTTGCTGAAAACACCCCTACCGCTCGATCCCATGCCCTCGGTCGCGATGGGCTTCCCGCTCGATCTCCTGCTGGCGCTCCAGCTCTTTCACCCGTTCCTGTTCTTGCGCGGCCTCCTGTGCGGTGTGCCGTTCCTCGGCCTCACGGCCCTCGCGCAACGCGGCTGCGCGATCCGCCAAAGCGTCCGGGTCGATCCCCGCTGCCGCCTCGCGCAGACGTGCCGCCAAATCCTGCGGGGCTTGCAAAGCCTGCGATGCCTCCCGTTCCGGCACATCGACACCCTGGTCCTTTTCACGGCCCTGCCGCGCCTCCCACGCGTCCCGCAACCGCGTGGCAAGGTCAGGCTCCTGCTCTCGGCCATCACGGCCCCCCGCAAGCGCCATCTCGGATTGCCCTGCCCCTAGACGGTCCATGACGCGCTCTGCCGCACGGTCCAGCCAATCGCGAACCTGTCCGGTCAGCTCCTGCACCACCTGTCTGACCTCGGCGGCACGGTCCTTGACCTCGTGCCAGACACGCACGGCGGCAACCTCGATGCCACGCTCCTTGAGCTGCCACGCGCCGAGGGAAAGCTGGGGCAGGGGCGGGCGGTCCAGAGAC
>JBBSOT010000583.1:0-2991 GCA_038259455.1 Hyphomicrobiales bacterium
GGCCGACGGTCAGGTGAAAGCCCTTCAAGTCGGCCACGAGATTGCGGCACAGCAGGTTGCGCAAACGCAAAAGCTACGCGGCCTCGTCTCGCAACAGATGACGATGATGGGAACTTGGCTACAAAGCGAGCAGACTGACAAGGATCTCGCGCAGGCTCGGCGGCAGAAATTCTTCAACTCCGACGTCAACAGCATCCCTGATGGTCAGAAGATGGAGCCACGCTGGTGAGCCGCACATTTGCTATCGCTATCGCGCTTTTGGTCACGGTCGCGTCAGTTTCCGCAGCGACCGTATTCATCATGAATTCCAACGAGCAGTCCGCATCCGATATGAGCGAGGAGCAACGACTCGCGCGTGAGAAACTCTTCGGTACGAGAAAGGAACTGCCCCCGATCGGGAAGGGGCAGGAGATGCGTCCACGATGGTAAGTGCAAGGGCTGAACTGATCTTTTTCGCAACCGGGATTGCCTGCCTTGTGCTTGCCGGTCCAGCGTTTGCACAGCAGGGCCAAGTTCTCACCGAGCTTGAAAACCAGGTTTCGTCTGCCGCAAAGGGATGGGAAACAACCATCATGGACGCGGCGAGATCATTGTTCTGGATCCTTGCCGGAATAGAGGTCGGGATTGCCGCAGTGTGGCTCGCAATTCAGACGGCATCACTCGACAGCTGGTTCGCCGAACTGGTTCGGAGGATCATGTTCATCGGCTTCTTTGCTTTTGTCCTCGCCCAAGGACCAACCTTCGCAAAGGCTGTTGTCGACAGCCTTTACCAGATCGGGGCAGGTAGTGGATCGGCTTCGCCGGCAGAGGTCTTCGACGCAGGCATCCGTGTTGCATCGCAGATGTCGGAGCAGGCGAAATTCGGTGTTTTTGAGGACAATGCGCTTGCGATCGCGGCCGTTCTCGCCATGGGTATTGTCGTTGTCTGCTTCTCGCTTGTCGCCGCGATTTTCGTGGCGGTTATGGTCGAAATGTATGTCGGCCTGCTCGCGGGCATGATCATGCTGGGCCTTGGAGGATCCTCATTCACCAAGGACTTTGCTATTCGCTATCTCGTCTACGCTTTTAGCGTTGGCATGAAGCTGATGGCCCTGGTGATGATCGCCAAGATCGGCTCCAATGTCCTCCTGGGCTTGGCGCAAGCTCCAACTGCTGACTCCGATCAGTTCATTACAACACTCGCGATCGCCGGCATCTCGGTGGTTGTCTTCATCATCGCGATGTATGTGCCGAACATTATCCAGGGAGTTGTCCAAGGCGCGTCGGTCACCGGTGGAATGGAAACCATTGGTCATGGCGGGCAGACGGCCTCCTTTGCAACCGGTGCGGCATTTCTGACGGCCGGCGCCGCGGGCGCGGGATTCGCGGCAGCACAGTCGGCTCGTGCAGGTGGATCATCCATCGCCGGTGCTACTCTTCGCGGGATCGGCGCCAGCTTTGGGTCCGGTGCAATAGCCGCAGGATCCGCGGCCAAGGAGAAGGCGATTGGTTCACCCGGCGCCTATGCCGGCTCAATCCTTGGCCTCGCCAACGCGAAACTGGATCAAGCCCGTGGCAAGGGATCTTTGCCGGGCCAACCGCCTGAACGCCTGGACAAATAGTAATTTTCAGACAAGGAAACTCATATGGCAGCGCCACGCGCCCCTGAAAACCCGTACCTTGCCGCTCGGCAAGAGTGGTCAGAACGATACGGCTCTTATGTCAGAGCGGCCTCGGCCTGGCGAACGGTCGGTATTCTGAGCCTCGGCATGGCCGTGATCGGCTTTGGGTACGCACTCTACCTCAGCACACAGGTCAAACTTGTGCCGTATATCGTCGAGGTCGACAAACTCGGGAACACCGTTTCGGCGGGATTTCCGCAGCAGATCGAATATGCCGATGCCCGGGTCATCCGGGCGACGCTCGGAAGCTTCATTACGAGCTTCCGCTCCATAACCCCGGATGCTGTCGTCCAGAAGCAGTATATCGACAGAACCTATGCGCTTCTGAGAACAAGCGATCCGTCGACCCAGAAGATCAACGCCTGGTTCCGTGGCAATTCTCCGTTCGAAAAGGCGGTGAACGCCACCGTCGCCATCGAGGTGAACAACATCGTCGCACTGTCGAACCAGACCTACCAGATCGACTGGACCGAGTATGAGCGGGATCGCAAGGGCAAGGAAATCGCCACACGCAGATTTCGCGGCATAGCGACGGTCGCGATCACTGCGCCCCAGGACGAGGCAACGATACGGCTCAATCCGATCGGCCTTTACGTCAAGGACTTCGACTGGACCGCGCAATTGTAAGGGTAGGGGACTTCAATGAACACAAAGACATACCGCACAGCTCTTGGCTGCATGACGGCGCTCGCGTTCTGGAGCGTTGCGACCACATCGGGCTTTACCCAAAGCCTTACAATCAATGAAGCGAAGGGAACGACCCTTTCCAACAAATGGCGCGGCCAGCGGGGACTGGTGACGACCGGCGCAGACGGCAAGGTTATTTTCTTGTTTGGCGAGACCCAGCCGTCTGTCGTCTGCTCGCCTTTGCAAGTTTGCGATATCGAACTCCAGGGCGGGGAGATCGTCCGCGACGTCCTCGTGGGTGACACTGTTCGCTGGAAGATCGAACCTGCAACCTCGGGTGCGGCGGGTGGTCAGGCGATTCACCTGATCGTCAAACCGTCGGAGCCAGGGCTCATCACATCAATGGTGGTGACAACGTCGAGGCGCACCTATCACATTCAGCTCAAATCGCACCCAAACCAGTACATGGCCCGCGTTGGCTTCGAGTATCCGGAAGACGCCGCTACCAGACTGTCCGACATCAACGCCCGTATCCAGACGATGACCAATGCCGATGGAGTTGTTCCTCCGGAGCACCTCGCTTTCGGGTATTCGCTGAGTGGCAGTGCTCCATGGAAGCCGAAGCGCGTCTATTCCGATGGTCAGAAGACCTACATCCAGTTTCCGCGAACACTCTCGGGCCAGGACGCACCGGTTCTCTTCA
>JBBSOT010000584.1:0-2981 GCA_038259455.1 Hyphomicrobiales bacterium
ATTGGATTGCGTTCGGATGGTGTGCGCCCAGCAGAAGGCCAGCTGCGGCGGGTTGTCGGCGGTCTCGGTGACCAGGCGGCTAAACCCCGCATAGCCATCGACCTGCAGCAGGCCGCGGAATCCGTGCAGATGGGTCACCGGGTGCTCCGCCCGGCGGTCTTCGCTGTAGACATAGGCCGCAGCCGGGTGACCTGGCCCCTGCCACGGCCGGTTGTCGACGGCATAGCACCACAGCCGTCCGGTCTTGGTGCGGCCACGCCCCGGATCGAGCACCGGCAGGGTGGTATCATCGGCAAACACCTTGGGTGAGGCCAGCACCGTGTCCAGCAGCAACGCATGCAGCGGCGCCAGCCACCAGCAGGCGCGGCCGACCCAATTGCACAATGTGGAACGATCCAGGATGATGCCCTGGCGGGCGAAGATCTGCGACTGGCGATACAGCGGCAAATGATCGCTGTATTTGCCGATGAGTATCTGTGCCAGCAGCGCCTCGGTGGCCATGCCGCCGTCAATTGGACGCTCGGGAGCGGGCGCCTGGACGACCGCGCTCTCGCAGGCGCGGCAGCCGTAACGCGGCCGGCGGATCACCCGCACCCGCATCTGGGCGGGGATGTAATCCAGCATCTCGGCCCGGTCTTCGCCGATTTGGTGCAAGCTGCCGCCGCAGCAGGGGCAGGCCTTGTCGTCGACATCGATGATGACCTCGACCCGCGGCAGATGGGCGGGCAAGGCACCGCGGTTGCGCTTCACCGGTTCGGCGGAGGATGGGTCCGGGGCCGGTGTCTCGGCCGGTGTCTCCGGCGGCGGTTGGGTCGCTACCGCCAGTCCGGCCATCTGCTCGGCCACGGACTGTTCCAGATCCTCCACCCCGTGCTGCAACGCCGCGTCGTCGAACTTTTCCGACCGGCGGCCGAACCGGTTGCGCTGCAGGCCGGCGATCATCAACTGCAACCGCTCGATCTCGGCCAGCGCCGCGCGCAGGATCAGCTGCAAGGTGGGCGGATCGTCGGGCAGTTCGGTGGGAAGGGTGAACACGCCGGCAGGCTGAATCGTTGTTGCGCACCGGCGCCAATGAATCGTGCGTGAGCCGCGGCACTCAGCCCGCCAGTTCCGGCCGTCGGACCCGGGCAGGCATGCGCCAGTCAATGCCTTCCAGTAACATCGACAGCTGGGCGGGCGTCAGGGAAACCCGTCCCGTGTCGGTGACCGGCCACTGGAAGTGCCCTTTCTCAAGCCGTTTGCTGAACAGGCAAAGGCCCTGTCCGTCGAACCAAAGCAGCTTGACCAGCCCGCCGCGTTTACCGCGAAAGGCGAACAAAGCGCCGCCGAACGGGTCTTCCGCCAGCACCTGCTGCGCCAGCAGCGCCAGCCCGTCCATCCCCTTGCGCATGTCGGTATAGCCGCATGCCAGCCAGACGCGCACCGGATGGCAGGACGAGCGCGCTGACCGCTTGTTGCAGCATCGGTCCGCTCTGCGGCCCGATCATCCGCGTAGCGCCGACAGCACACGGCGCAAGGCACGCGGATCGATTCCGGCGTCGACACGCACAATCGTGCCGTCGGAGAAGGCAATCTCGATCAGGCCCGGCGGCCGGATGGCGGAGATATCGGCTGGTGTCATCGGCTGGGGTGCCACCTCGACACGGGCAAACCGCCCGATCGCAACACCAGGCTGCGCCGCTTTCAAGGCCTGTCGCCACATATAGAGTTGCCCGGTGCTGATGCCGTGCAACCGGGCAACGTCTGTTGGCGATGCGCCAGGGGCCAGGCTTTGTGCCGCGATCGTCTGCTTCTGCTCGGTGGTCCAGCGGCGGCGGCGTTCGCCGCGGGGAATCAAATCCATCCGCAGGCTCGGAGCGCCCTTACGACTGGTCGTATGGGCGCTCTCTGTTGATGCTACCGTCTCAGCCGCGATTGGGTCCGTGTCCATGGCGGGAGACCAGCATACTCAATGCTGGAAAAGCCATGTGGGGACCGCGCAACGCTTACGGTGCGTCCAGGGTCGGACGGCTTGCCGAGGCAGAATGGCTGCATCTTGGTCCATTGCGGGTCTGTCAGACAAAAGCGATCCATGGGAAACTCCTTTGCGGAGTTTGAATCACAGCCGCCGTGGTCATGGGAATCCTCTGATTCTCAACAGGCCCTAGACTACCCGTAGATATCTACAGTCGGCTGGCACATTGCCTGCAGCCGATAACCATTAGGTGCTGTTAACAGCAGGCGACATTCCGTCCGATCAACCTCCAGCCTTCGCCGAAGCCGATAAATATGGGCCTCGAGTGTACGAGTGGCCACCGCAGAGCTGTACCCCCATACCTTATCAAGCAAGACTGAACGCGAAACTGATTTCGCGCCCGCGTGGTATAGAAGCTTTAGAATTTCTGCTTCCTTTTGAGTGAGACGGATGGGACGGCGGTGTGTTGGGTGCCCCTGGAGCAGCTTAGCAGAGGGGTAAAATTCCCAAAGACCAATTTTTAGAACTGCATCCTCTCTGTTATCGAAAATGCGTAGCTGCGCGCGTAGCCGGGCCAGCAGCTCTGTCGGGTGAACCGGCTTGGCCACGTAGTCGTTCGCTCCAAAATCAAATGCCGCTGTAATATCGGGGTCGTTAGATCCACCTATTAAGATAATAACTGGAACTTTGTGACGCTGCTGCTGCAGCTTCATGCACCAGGCGAGCACATCCCCATCCTGTAAGCCGAGATCAAGGATCACAGCATCAAATCGAACATCCTGAGCAGAAAGAAGCTCACCAGCTTCGCGTAAGCTTGCCGCTTCGGTCGTCTTAAATTCGTTCTCTATGCTGAGGTCTTTTGCCAAAGCTCGACGTAAGCTGCCCTTGTCCTCCGCGATCAGAATGAAACGCGCAGTCCCCATGACCGACACTCCGTATGCTTGACATAATCCAATTGCGGTTTCGGGCTGGCAAAGTAGCTCAATCAACGAATAGACTTCGTGGGCCGAGAAGAGTATGTCATTCG
>JBBSOT010000585.1:0-2979 GCA_038259455.1 Hyphomicrobiales bacterium
ATGCCGGCAAGCTGGTCGGAAAGGTTCTCCCGGACAGCCAGCGCCTCCGCTTCCTCGTCGGAAGCCTTGTCGGAGACCGTGTAGACGGTTGCGCCGCGAATGCCTTTGAGCCTGATCGTATCGGCGTGGATCGAAATGAAGAGGTCGGCGTCATGCTGGCGCGCGATGCGGACGCGCTCGTCAAGACGCAGGAACTCGTCCGTATCGCGCGTCATGAAGACCTGATAGCGGCCGTCCTTCTGCAAACGGTCGCGCAATTCAGTCGCAAAGAGCAGCGTGATCGTCTTTTCCGCAGTGCCGCTCGGCCCCTCGGCGCCGCCGTCGATGCCGCCATGGCCTGGATCGATGACGATAATGAAACGCTTGTCGGCCCCGTCGCCCGGCTTTCCGAGCCTGTCGGCCTTTGGGGTGGCTTGCGTCGATCCTGTGGTTTCGGCCTGAATCGCGAGCGCGGCGTTGAACTCGACGTCCGATGCAGCCTTCAAATCGGCAACAAGCCTGTAGCCGGGACTGCTCTCGTTCCGCAGCACCTCGATGCGGTCGATGACAAAGGGGCCCTTCGTCGTCAAGACAAGCCTGGAAGTCTGCTCGTTCAGAGCGCCGTAGCGAACGCCCTTGACCAGACCCCTCGCCTCAAGGTCAGCGGGATTGAACAGGAACCGGGTTTCCGGCAGATCGATGACCAGCCGGTGCGGCGCGCGCAGCATGAAGAATCTCGGATCGGGTTCCTGATCGAAATTCAGCACGACCCGCATGTGAAGCGCATCGCCTGCCATCTTGTAGTCGCGCGCCTCAAGCTTTGCGCCGAGTGCAGGAGCCGCCAAGGCCAGCGCACATACGAAGAGGCTTGCCGCGAACTGCACAACACGGCGCATGTTGAAATCCAGCCCGAAACGACTCGCCGCAGATGCCATGTCAACAACTTATCCAATTTTCGCCGCGCACCCCGTCCACGCGCACAGGCAATATCGACCGTTAACAAGAGGTATCGAGATAAGGTTAACCAAGCCTTTTCATAGAATAGTATCTTAGCGGAAACCCATTTTGCCGGCAGCAGAAATCGGGGTTGCCTAAAACGCTGCCAAATCATAAAAGCGACGGTGGATCACTGCAATGCCCGGAACCCGTCTCCGTCGCTGCTCCCAAAGTATAGTATAGCGACGACAAGACGGCTCCAATCACATAGCGCGATAGGGATGGAGTGATGCCGACGGATTTCGTCAGGGCGTTCCGGTGGCGCGGAACACCTGCCGCAACGAAAACGGCCGGAGAACGATGGATCCGCGCCGGCTCTTCACGAGCAAACAAGCTGGTCCGGTTTTTCCGGGCTTCAATTCAAGATGGTTCCGCAAAGGTAACGCGATGGCTTCTGGCACAAACATGGAAAGGTCCGCACGATACCGCACCTGTCTGGCAGCGGGCGGCACCGCCATGATGCCGGACCTTCGGCGAGCGGACGCAATAGGATCCGGCACTCCACCAGATGCACGGCGACGGAGACATTTCTCCGCGCTGCACCTGGCGCGTGGCGCTGGAGGGAAACCAGATAATGCCCAACAAAATGCTTATAGACGCCTCCCACCCGGAGGAAACGCGGGTTGTCGTCGTTCGCGGTAACCGCATTGAAGAATTCGATTTCGAGTCGCAGGACAAGAAACAACTAAAAGGAAATATCTATCTCGCACGGGTCACCCGTGTAGAACCGTCGCTTCAGGCGGCGTTCGTGGAGTATGGCGGCAATCGCCACGGCTTTCTCGCCTTCAGTGAAATCCACCCTGATTATTACCAGATCCCGGTAGCCGACAGACAGGCGCTGTTGCGGGCCGAAGCCGACGAGCATGCCGAGGACGACGATGATGATGACGGCGCCGAGCGTGAGCGCAGCCGCGGTGGACGCAAACGGCGTCGTGGCGGCAAGAGCCGTGACCGTGGCGAAGTCTCGGCACGCAACGGCAATTCCGATGACGATGCTTCGGGTTCCCAGGACGACAACAATGGCGATGCCGCGCCTGACGATTTATCGCCGAGCGAGGCATTTGCCTCCGATGAGGCGGACGAGCCAGCCGCTGCCGCCGGGTCATCCGAGAGCCCGGACAATGGCAATGACGGCGACGCTTCGGAAGCCGAAGGCGACGATCAGCCGGATGACGGCACCCCGCCGAAATCCATAGCAGCTGCCGTCGAGACCGACGTGGTTTCCGAAAAAGTCGTCGAAACCGCCGACGATCAGCACGATCACGCCGAGGAAGTTCACTCTTCCCGCCTTGAAGAAGAAAATG
Organism: Hyphomicrobiales bacterium; assembly: GCA_038259455.1. Lineage (GTDB taxonomy): Bacteria > Pseudomonadota > Alphaproteobacteria > Rhizobiales > Rhizobiaceae > CAMYMG01. The sequence continues at coordinate 2,280 of JBBSOT010000585.1, forward strand.
AGGTTGAATCGGTTGGCGCCGAGGATGCGCTCGAGGAAGTGCGCAATCGCCGCAAGCCGGCACGCCGTCACTACAAGATCCAGGAAGTCATCAAGCGCCGTCAGATCCTCCTCGTCCAGGTGGTCAAGGAGGAACGCGGCAACAAGGGTGCGGCGCTGACCACCTATCTGTCGCTGGCCGGCCGCTATTCGGTTTTGATGCCAAACACGGCGCGCGGTGGCGGCATATCGCGCAAGATCACCAACGCCCAGGACCGCAAGCGTCTGAAGGAGGTGGTTTCCGACCTCGAGGTGCCGCAGGGCATGGGCGTTATCCTGCGCACGGCAGGCGAAAGCCGCACCAAGGCCGAGATCAAGCGCGACTACGAATATCTGATGCGGCTTTGGGAAAATGTCCGCAGCCTCACCCTTCAATCGAGCGCCCCTGCCCTCGTCTACGAGGAAGGCAGCCTGATCAAGCGCTCGGTTCGCGATCTCTACAACAAGGATATCGACGAGATTCTGGTCGCGGGCGATGACGGCTATCGCGAGGCCAAGGACTTCATGCGGATGCTGATGCCCAGCCACGCGAAAGTCGTTCAACCTTACCGCGACACGACGCCGATCTTCGTGCGTTCCGGCATAGAGGCCCAGCTCGACCGCATGCTGCAGCCCCAGGTGACGTTGAAGTCGGGCGGCTACATCATCATCAACCAGACCGA
>JBBSOT010000586.1:0-2979 GCA_038259455.1 Hyphomicrobiales bacterium
CAGCCGGTGAGCAGGAACAGCAGGAAGAAACCTGCCACCAGTGACTGGTAGAACGGGGTCAGCCGCGCTTCGGGCGTCGCGTCCTCGTTGATTAGCGGCGTGCCCGGGCCCAGCGTGAATGCGAGCCACAGGCCAATCACGAAAAGGGCTGCGAGGCCCGCCAGCTTGAGGCCTTTGCGTTCTTCCGCAGTCAGGTCGCGGTCACTGGCTTCCTCGGGTGCGGCGGAACCGGCCATCGCGGGGTTCCATCGGCCCAGCCGCGGCTCGATCATCCGGTCCGTGACGTACCAGATCACCGGTATGAAGACGACCACCATCGCAGCGATGAAGTACCAGTTGCCGGCAATATTCGCGGTGAAATCGCCAAACACAGTCTCCACCGCAGCCTCGGTTATGCCGAACAGCAGCGCATCGAGCTGGCCTGGTAGAAGATTGGCCGAGAAGCCCCCGGAAACGCCTGCGAAGCTGGCGGCAATCCCGGCGATCGGGTGCCGTCCAGCCGCGTGAAAGATAATTCCGGCCAGCGGTATCAGCACCACATACGCAGCATCCGCGGCAAGATTGCCCATCATCCCGACCAACACCACGATCGGTGTCAGCAGGCTGACCGGCGCGCCGCGCACCCCTGCGCGCATCGCGGTACCGAACAGTCCTGCGCGCTCCGCCACGCCGGCACCCAACATCACCACCAGGACATATCCGAGCGGGTGGAAGTGCGTGAACGTCTGGGGCATCTCGACCCACAAGCGCTGGATGTTTTCCGCCGAAAGCAGGCTGGCTGCCGTAATGACGGTTGCGACACCAGTCGTCTCGTCGATCTCGGTGGGATGAACGGCAGACCATCCGGCGAGGGAGGCCAGAATGGAAACGGCCATGAGCCCGGCGATTAGCCAGAAGAACAGGAATACCGGGTCGGGCAGCTTGTTTCCGGTGCGTTCGATCCAGCCGAGAATACCCTTCTGGCTGCGGACTGTTGCCGCTGCTTCGCTCATCGAAATCCCCTGCAATTTCGGCTTGCAGCTTCGCAGTCCCTTCCGGACTCGCTATTACATGCCGATTATGGCCAAACTCTATTTCTACTATGCGTCGATGAATGCCGGGAAATCAACCACCCTGTTGCAAGCGGATTTCAATTACCGCGAGCGCGGAATGGCGACAATGTTGTGGACCGCGAAATTGGACGATCGCAGCGATGAACAGGCGATCGAGAGCCGGATCGGCCTTGGTGCGGACGCGCACCGTTTCACCGAGGATACCAGTCTGTTCGAGCGGGTCAGCGCCGCCCATGTGGTGGAGCCGCTCGCCTGCGTGCTGGTGGACGAGGCGCAGTTCCTGACCAAGGAACAGGTATGGCAATTGGCGCGGCTTGCGGACGAGGCGGGGGTCCCGGTCATTTGCTACGGCCTGCGGACCGATTTCCAGGGCGAATTGTTCCCCGGTTCCGCGGCCCTGCTCGGCATTGCCGATACGCTGGTGGAACTGAAGGCGGTTTGCCACTGCGGACGCAAGGCCAGCATGAACCTGCGGGTTGACCACAGCGGCGCAGCTGTGAAAGCGGGCGCGCAGACGGAAATCGGCGGGAACGACCGCTATGTTGCCTTGTGCCGCAAACATTTCAGTGAGGCACTAGGTGGCTGACCTTTCGGGTGTTCTCGAAAGCCATCCGGTTCGGCTGGAACCGCTGGAGACGCATCATCTGGAACCGCTGCGCACGGCCTGCGCGGAGGACCCGCATATCTGGCAGATCTACCCGGTCAATATGCTCGACGAGGGGTTCGATCGGGCGATAGCGGAGTTTCACAATCTCACGAGCTGGACAGGTTTCGCCGTCATCGATCTGGCGCAAGACCGGCTCGTCGGCATGAGCAATTACATCAATCCCGATGCATCGGGCGTGGTCGAGATCGGCGGAACCTACATCTCCCCCTCGGTCCGCGGGACGGGTTTTAACTTCAAAATGAAGGCTCTGATGATCGACCACGCCTTCACCGAGGGCTTCACCCGGATCGAGTTTCGGGTTGATACCCGCAACACCCGTTCCATGGCCGCTGTTTCAAAACTCGGGGCGGTGCACGAAGGCACGCTTCGGAGGAACCGCGTCACTTGGACGGGTTATGTCCGCGATACGGCGATATTCGGTCTGCTGCGCGACGATTGGGCTGGCTGACTGACTTCGCGCGCCCTATCTACCCGCCATGACAGACACCATCCTGATCGCCGCGATCCTTATCCCGGCGCTCATCATCGCAATTGTATTCCACGAAGTGGCGCATGGCTGGGCGGCGCTGGCACTGGGCGATCCGACGGCGCAGGAACGCGGTAGGCTCACGCTCAACCCGCTGCGCCATGTCGATCCGGTGGGTACCTTGCTGGTTCCGGGCTTTCTGGCGCTGGTTGGCGGTCCGATATTCGGCTGGGCAAAACCCGTGCCGGTTATGCAGCGGCGGCTGTCCAACCCGCGGTTTGGCATGATGGCCGTCGCGGCCGCCGGGCCGGGGACGAACTTCGTGCTGGCGGCGATCGCCGCGGTCGCGTTCGGGTTGACGGCCCCATTCGGGGCGCAGACTTCCCTTGGCGAAACGGGTATGTCGACCATCGTCGGACCCGCGGGCGATGTCCTGCCGCTGGTCACCGGGCTGTTCTATTTCCTGCTGATCAACGTCTTCATCGGGATGTTCAACCTGCTGCCGATCCCCCCGTTCGACGGATCGCACATCGTCGAGGGGGCGATGCCGCGCCGATGGGTGCATTATTACGAGAAGCTGCGCCCGTTCGGGATGCTGCTGTTTTTCGGCCTCATTGCGCTGACTTGGTTCGCACCCGGGCTGGGCGTGCTCGAAAACACCATCGGGCCGCCGGTGAACTGGATGCTGGGTAAATATCTCGGCTTGGCAGACGCGGTTTCGGGGGCCTGATGGTGGCGCATGGCTGGATAATCCTCGACAAGCCCCGCGGGCTCGGTTCGACACAAGCGGTCGC
>JBBSOT010000587.1:0-2968 GCA_038259455.1 Hyphomicrobiales bacterium
AACATCCGCCGCGTGGCCGAGGTCGCCAGGTTGATGGTGGACGCCGGGTTGATCGTGCTGGTCGCCTTCATCTCGCCCTTCAGGGCCGAGCGCGCGCTGGCGCGCAGCCTCGTGGCCGAGGGCGAGTTCGTCGAGATCCATGTCGACACCCCGATCGACATCGCCGAGCGGCGCGACGCGAAGGGCCTGTACGCCAAGGCGAGACGAGGTGAACTGAAGAACTTCACCGGCATCGATTCGCCCTATGAGACGCCCGAGCATCCCGAACTGCGGCTGAACACGGCGACGATGACGCCCGACGACGCTGCTGAACGAGTCGTCGATCTCCTCGGGCGCCTTGGCATCGTTGCCTGAAGAAGAAAGCCCTTGAGCGTTGATTCTCAAGGGCTATTGATCTTCCCGGGATCCTCGGGACCTTGCTGGACTGTCGAGTGGTGGGAGGAGGTCCACCGCAATCGCCTCTGCAGGCCGCATCCAGCCTCGATTCCGTCTTTCGAAAAATGGTCCGTTACCGCGAAATTCACTGCAATTCTGCAGCTACCGGAAATGGTAGGCAGTTCGATCCTCCGACAGAGCGATGGCGTGCGCGAGAAGGGCCGGATCCGAGTCGCTTGTGAGTGGTTCGTAGCTCACTGGCATAATCTGCCAAGTGCTGCGCAGGCTTGCTGCTCGCAGTGTTGGAGCCCTGAACATGCCCACCCGGAACGTCGTGCTGAGTGAACGTCAACAGCAGTTGGTGGAGACCTTGGTGCAGTCTGGTCGATACCAGAATGCCAGCGAGGTACTACGAGAAGGGCTGCGCCTCATTGACCAACGGGAGCGGCTCGAAGGCGCCAAGCTGAAAGCCCTTAGGGAAGCGGCCCGCCATGGATGGACGGATGTGTCCGCTGGGCGATATGCGGACGTCGCGGATGATCGGCTCGAAGACTTCGTCGGACAACTGGGTCGCCGCGCTGCACAGCCTGCCAAGACGGCGAGTTGATGGTTCGTTATCGGCTTTCGGAAGCCGCGCAAGGCGATGTCCTCAGCATCCTCGCCTGGACACATGAGCAATTTGGCGAGGCCGCCCGACTGCGCTATGAGAGCCTGATCGTCGCCGCGCTCCGCGACGTGGCAGGCCAGCCCGACAGACCTGGCAGTCTCATGCGGCCCGAACTCGGCGCAGGTGTCAGATCTTGGCGCCTGCGACTGAGTCGGAACCACGTCAAAGCCGGTGTCGAGGTCGTCCGCCGCCCGCGCCACTTTCTTGTCTACCGCTCTGAACCGGCCCTCATCGTGATCGGTCGGGTGCTGCATGACGCCACTGAGCTGGCACGGCACCTGGAACCTGAGACGTCTTGGAAATAGTAACCGGCGCGCGTTGATAAACAGCCGATAGCCGTCGCGCGACTTCGCCACCCGTCAGTTCGCTGCGCCGGACGGTGAACGCCCACGCCTGCGACCGCTTCTCGCCTTGGAAGGCGCCTTTGTCGTCTACCGGAGAACATCATCTCGGGCATCATTTGATGTCACGATTGATGCCTATCTCTCGCGGGCGAAATATGCGTACGACCATCAACATTGACGACGATCTTCTCGCCAGGGCCGCCAAGCTGACGAAGCCGCTGGATCGCACGGCGGTTGTGAACGAAGGGCTCCGGGCGCTGATCGAACGTGAGAGTGCCAGCCGGCTGGCCCGTCTCGGCGGCACTGAAACAGCCTTGAAGGCCGCGCCGCGCAGACGCCGAGAGATCAAGCCTTGATCCTGGCCGACACGTCGGTGTGGGTCGATCATCTGCGCCGCGGCGATGCCAAGCTAGTCGACATGCTCGAGCGCGGCGGCGTGGTCATGCACTCGTTCGTTCTCGGGGAGATCGCGGGCGGCACCTTGAGCGACCGAGCATCGATCCTGGAACTGCTGCGCGCCTTGCCGCAGGCTTCTCTTGCTGACAGTGAAGAGGTGCTTGGCTTCATCGAGCGGCAGCAGCTTCATGGCAGAGGTATCGGATATGTCGACGTGTATCTGCTGGCTTCGACCGCACTGACCGCCGGGGCCAAGCTTTGGACACGCGCCAAACGGCTTCGCGCTGCGGCCGTGGATCGCGGGCTGGCTCACGCAGAAGCTAATTCGGCCTGATCGAATGCCGGTCATTTAGACGCCGACTGGTCGACCGAGGCAAACGAGCCTCCGCCGCTAGCCGCGCACGGTCACCCGCGGCCGAACGTCAGATGGCCGGCGGCATTGACCGACAGCGCATCTCGACAGCAGTTATGCGACGTTAACCTGTCGTTCGGCCCGAGACCGCGACCGGCCGGATGCGGCCAAAAGCGGCCGATCACCAACGGCTGCTTTGGGGGATCGCGAACCGAGGGGAGACAGTTTTCTCTATCTCCGGTTCATGAAACATGGACGATGCACGGTTACTAGGTGCACCTGCGCGACACACAGCCGGGATTCGGCCCCATATCACCGTTGCTCCGCCCTTGACAACGCAGCGCTTGTTGATCCGGCAGCGCTTGCGAAAGTGCTCGTACGATCCGCCCGCCTTCGCCTCACTCAGCGTCGTGCTCGAGCGCCGCAAGACGGATAGCCGAAGGCCAAGGCACGCCTCGCCCAAGTTCAGACGTCGTAGACGTGCGAATGATCAAGATCGCCAGTGGGCGAGCAACCAGCAAAGGCAGCTGCGTCACGCTGCCGGACGGTGAGCGGCAGGCGGGTCAGCGCCGGCATGCCGGTCAGAAACGCAGAGCCACTTCGCAGCGTGTATTTGTCGTCGAGAGTCACCTCAGGTAGCGAGGGGGCTCTGACGGCGTGATCGAGTTCGGTTGTGGTCATGGCTGAATCTTCCGACGCGGGCATGGAGGATTAGCTAGGACGCTTTTACAGACATGAGGCTGGCGAGTAGCCGCCCCGTCGTCGGTCCTAGCGTGAACCCCTGATGGCCGTGCCCAAAATGGGCCCACATCCCTGCTTGCTGCCGAACCGGCT
>JBBSOT010000588.1:0-2965 GCA_038259455.1 Hyphomicrobiales bacterium
ATATGTCTCGCACACCGCATCGTACTCGCTGGGGGCTGCCCACGTCATCATGCCGCACATCATCGGCACGATGGACGAGATGATGTCGCAGCATACGTCTTGGGACGTCATGGCCCGCCATACCGAATTGTTCGTCACCTTCGGCGGGGTGCCGAGAAAGAACGCCCAGTCGTCGCCCGGTGGCGCCGGCTTCCACCGGGTGAAGCCTGGCCTGCAGGCGATGGCGGCGGCGGGCGTGCGGTTCGTGAACATCGGGCCGTGCAACGACAATCTCGATCCGGTGTGCAATGCCGAGTGGATCGCCTGCCGCCCCAACAGCGACACGGCGCTGATGCTGGCACTTGCCTGGCAGGTGGTGAGCGACGGCAAGCACGACCTGCAATTCCTGAACGCCAACTGCACCGGGTTCGACCGCTTCCTGCCATACCTGACGGGCGAGAGCGACGGTATCGCGAAAACGCCGGAATGGGCGGAGGCGATAACCGGCGTGCCGGCGGAGCGCATTGCCGGGCTGGCGCGCGAGATGGCGACTTCGCGCACGATGCTCAACATTGCCTGGTCGCTGCAGCGCGCCGAATATGGCGAGCAGCCCTTCTGGATGCTGGTGACGCTGGCGGCGATCCTCGGGCAGATCGGCCTGCCAGGCGGCGGTTTCGGCTGCGGCTATGGACCGGCCAACACGATGGGCACGCCGCACAGGAAACTGTCCGGGCCGACGCTTTCGCAGGGCCGAAATGCGGTGTCGAGCTACATCCCGGTGTCGCGTATCGCCGACATGCTGCTCAATCCGGGCGGCAGTTTTCTGCATAACGGCGCGCAGCGCACCTATGCCGACATCCATCTGGTCTATTGGGCGGGCGGCAACCCTTACCACCACCATCAGGACCTGAACCGGCTCGAGAAGGCGTGGCAGAAGCCCGACACGATCATCTTCAACGAGCCGTTCTGGACGGCGTCCGCCAAGCGCGCCGACATCGTTCTTCCGGTGACGACGGCGATGGAGCGCAACGATATCAGCTACTCGTCGCAGGAGGGTTTCCTCGTCGCGATGAAGCAGATCAAGGCGCCGTTCGCCGAGGCCCGCAATGACCACGATATTTTCCTCGATCTGGCGGAGCGGCTCGGGATTGCCGACAGCTTTGGCACTGGCCACGACCAGATGGGTTCGTTGCGCCAGATCTACGAGGACATGCGCGCGCGCTGGAGCGGTCTTGGCGTCGATGTCCCGGACTTCGATGTCTTCTGGGAGGAAGGTCTGATCGACCTGTCCGAGCATACGCGAAGCATGGTGATGCTCGAGGATTTCCGCGCCGATCCAGCGGCCCATCCGGTTTCGACACGGTCGGGCAAGATCGAGATCTTTTCGGAGGAAATCGATTCTTTCGGGCTGGATGACTGCTCCGGGCACGCAGAATGGCGGGCGCCACGCGAGTGGCTGGGCTCACCCGATCGCGGGGCCTCCACGCTGCATCTTTTGTCCGACCAGCCGGCGCGCAAGCTGCACAGCCAGCTCGACATGAGCCCGCACAGTCAGGATGCCAAGCGCAATGGCCGCGAAGCCATGCACATCAATCCGGACGATGCCGCACAACGGGGTATCAGCGACGGCGATCTGGTGGAGGTTTTCAATCAACGCGGCCGCTGTCTGGCGACAGCGGAACTCAATCCGATGATCATGCCAGGCGTGGTCAGGATCGCGACGGGTTCATGGTACGATCCCAACGAGGACGGCCTGGACAAGCACGGAAACCCCAACGTGCTGACGCAAGACATCGGCACGTCGTCCCTTGCGCAGGGCTGTTCGGCGCAATCCTGCCTCGTCGAGGTTTACGGGCCGGTCAACAATTCAGTGCAGGTCACCGCGCACGGTCGACCGCCCTTCGCATAGAATCCTTCAGCCGGCCATCACGAGGTCCGCCGCGCGTTCCGCAATCATCACGACAGGCGCATGGGTGTTTCCAGACACGATGCGGGGCATGACGGAGGCGTCGGCAATGACAAGGTTGTCCATGCCGCGGACGCGGAGCGAGGGATCGACCACCGCCATCGGGTCGTCGGGCCGCCCCATCTTCGCTGTGCCGACGGGGTGGAAGATGGTCGTGGCGACACGGCCGGCCGCCTCGACCAGATCGGCATCGCTGGTGATATCGGTTCCCGGCGAGACTTCGTGCGGCATGAAGGCGCGCAGCCTTTCGGTGGCCATCAGGCGGCGCGCCAGCCGGATCGACTCGACGGCGACGTCCCTGTCCCCGGCGGTTGCCAGATAGTTGGGTGCGATGATGGGCGCCGTGCGGTGATCGGCAGCGGCAAGCCTGATGACGCCGGTGCTTTCGGGGCGCAAATTGCACACAGAAACGGTAATCGCCGGATAGGAATGCAGGGGTTGGCCGAAAGCGTCGAGCGACAGCGGCTGAACGTGAAACTCGACATTGGGCGTGGCAAAGCGCGGGTTGGAGCGCGTGAAAAGACCGAGCTGGCTTGGTGCCATCGCCATCGGACCGGATCGCCTGATGGCGTATTCGGCAGCAATCCGGGCTTTGCCGAAGAGGCTTGCCTGCATGTCGTTGAGCGTGCGGGCTCCTTCTATGCGATAGGACGTCCTGATCTGCAGATGGTCCTGGAGATTTCGTCCAAGGCCCGGCAGATCCCTGGCGACGTCGATGCCAAGCTCCTGAAGATGAGCGGCAGGCCCGATGCCCGACAGCATCAGGATCTGCGGCGTGCCGATGGAGCCGGCTGTCAGGATCACCTGCCGGCGTGCACGGGCTTCTGTCCGGCGGCCGGCCTGTTCAAGCTCCACGCCGGTGACGCGCAGGCCATCGAGCTTCAGCCTTGTCACCTGTGCCGCAGTGACAATCTTCAGGTTCGGCCGGCGGCGGATATCGCGGCCAAGAAAAGCGCGCGCCGCGCTCCAGCGAACGCCTGATTTCTGGGTGACTTCGAAATAGCCTGAGCCTTCATTGTC
>JBBSOT010000589.1:0-2950 GCA_038259455.1 Hyphomicrobiales bacterium
AGCAGCCGAATACTGTCATTATGCGCTCCCGAAAATCCCGGCGCCAACGCCGTGATTCACATTGAAATCCGAATCCATCGGCCGCTTCCCAGTTCTGGCGTGCATTTTATCAGGCCAGCGCCGATGAGAGAGAGGGTCGCAGTCAAAGAAACCGAACGAAAGAGGCCCCACGCGCGAACCTGCTTAAATCTCTCAACAGGTGAGACTATCGTGCAAAATGCATGAGAAATTGTCTCGCTTGTTATCATCGGCACCGCTTCTTCGACCGCTCCCGTCACTGCGCAGGCCTTTGTATCCACCAACCAAGTCAGGCCGATCCGTACCGGTGACCCGGTGCCGGAACCCCTTCCCGACGCGGTGTGCCATCAACCATCGACCGCGCCCGGCCCCCGACATCACCGGCATCGCTCTCGTTGCCGTTGCTGTCAGGAGAAATTGACCGTCAGATCGGGCTGCCCCGTCAGGCTGAACACAAAGCTGTCGCCGGCGACAACCGGCAGCATTTTCGTAAGCCCGCCAGAAATGACGATATCGCCCGGCACAAGGCCGATGCCGAGTTCGGTCAGCTTGTTTGCAAGCCAGGCAGTCGAGTTTGCCGGGCTGCCCAGCGCCGCGGCCCCAACGCCTTCGGCTGCAAGCACGCCGTTGTGGCGAATCGTCATCGCCAGCGCCGGCAAGTCGGCAAGCCGCATCGCTCCGTCCCAGGGCCCGAGCGCAAAGCCGCCATAGGAGGCATTGTCGGCGATGGTGTCGACCAGTTTGATCCGCCAGTCGGCGATGCGGCTGTCAACGATTTCGACCGCGAGCGCACAGGCGTCGCTGGCGTCGAGAACATTCTGCGGAGTGATATCGGGACCGCGCAAGGGCCGGGCAATGCGAAAGGCGATCTCGCCCTCAATCCGCGGCTGCAGGAAATCGCTGGCCGGAATGGTGACGCGGCCGTCGAGAGCCTCATAGTGGCTCGATTGCCAAAGAGCGCCATAATCGGGTTCGCTGACGCCCAGTTGCGTTTGAATGGCCTCGCTGGTCAGGCCGATCTTGTGGCCAACGATTCGCTCGCCTCGCTTCTCGCGCAGTCGGCTCCACGCCGACTGGATTGCATAGGCCGTTGCGACATCGTCGATCCCAAAGGCTTCGGTGATCGGCGCGATCGGCGACCGCGTCTGCCAAGCAGTGTCGAGCGTTTTGGCAATGGTTTCTGCGCTGGCGGTCATAGGTCCTCTGCACACGCCAACACGGTGGCAGCACGCAACGGCTTTTTGCGGTGGTTCGGCAGTTTCAATGCCGGGATCGAAAGCGGCTGCATCGTCGGACCAGCGGGAAACACCCTTGCGGCGATGTCACGCGCCGCCGCTTGCAAGGCGACGCGGATCGTCTCGATGCGGTCCGGCGTCATGTTGTCGGCGCGGTCGCTTGCCGAAATCGCCGCGATCGTGCGCCCCTCCGGATGGAGGATGGGCACTGCGAGGCAGCACATGTCGGGCCGGATTTCGCGATCGTCCATCGCGAAGCCGGCGCGGCGCACATCCTCGAGATGCGACCGCAGCTTGCTCGGCTCTGTGATCGTGTTCGGGGTGAGCGCCACGAACTGGTCCTCCATCAAGAAGGCATCAAGATCGTCGTCGGGAAGCGCCGCCAGCAGGATCTTGCCGAGCCCCGAACAATAAGCCTCCAGCTGCGCGCCCCGCCGCGTATGCACCACATAGGAATTGGGCGTCGAAACCTTGGTGACATAGGTGACCATGCCGCCTTCGAAGATGCCGACATGCAGCGTGGCATCAAGCTGACGTGCCACCGCTTCAACGATCTCGTGGCCGGCCTCGTGGAGAAGATCGCTGATGATGACCTTTGAGGAAAGCGACACCAGCAGCATACCCGGACGGTAGCGGCCCTTGGGTCCGCGCGTCACCGCGCCGATTTCTTCCAACGTCTGAATAAGGCGATAGCCCGAGGCGTCGGGTAGCTTTGCGCGGCGGCTCAACTCGGAACAGGTTAGCCACTCATCCGGCGTCGAAAAGGATTTCAGTACCGCGAAGGCCTTGAAAACCGAACGATTTCTCGGTGTTGCCATCTCGTTTTCCTTCCTCCCCTACGGCGATTTTCGCCATCGGCCCCTTTTTGGGACCTGTCATTTCAGCTCTTTTCGGCTTTTCTTCGCGCCAGGTCCAGCGCGACGTCGACGATCATGTCCTCCTGGCCGCCCACCATGCCGCGGCGACCGAGTTCGACAAGGATCGTGCGGGTATCGACACCATATTCCTCACTCGCCTTTTCGGCGTGGCGCAGGAACGACGAATAGACACCGGCATAACCGAGACTGAGCGTTTCGCGATCGACCCGCACTGGTCGATCTTGGAGCGTGCGAACAAGATCCTCGGCGGCATCCATCAGTTGGAAAAGGTCGCAACCGTGCCGCCAGCCCTTGCGGTCGACCGCGGCGATGAAGACTTCCAGCGGCGCGTTGCCGGCACCGGCGCCCATGCCGGCAAGCGACGCATCGATACGGACCGCGCCGCATTGCGCGGCGACGATCGAATTGGCGACACCCAGCGAAAGATTGTGATGGGCATGGATGCCGCGCGCGGTTTCCGGTCGCAACACAGCGTCATATGCGGCGAACCGCGCGCGGCAGCCATCCATGTCGAGCGCCCCGCCGCTGTCGGTGACGTAGACACAGTCGGCGCCATAATCCTCCATCAACTTGGCCTGGCCAGCGAGCGCGGCGGGTGGCGACATGTGGCTCATCATCAGAAAGCCCGACACATCCATGCCGATCTTCTTGGCAAACTCGATGTGCTGACGGGCGATGTCGGCCTCGGTGCAGTGAGTGGCGACGCGCACCGACGTGACACCAAGGTCATGGGCGTGGCGCAGGTCCTCGATCGTGCCGATCCCGGGCAGCAGCAGCGTTGTCAGCCGGGCATGCTTCACCGTCTTGCCGACCGCGGCA
>JBBSOT010000590.1:0-2944 GCA_038259455.1 Hyphomicrobiales bacterium
AACGCATTATCGATCATTCGAGGAAACTGGCTAAAATGTGCTGCAGGTTCATGAGGTCAACTGCCGTCCGAATTCGGCAGCAAGGTTAGACAACAGTGTCGTTCTCGCCTGTAGTTTCGGGATAACAGGGACGTTGAAGACTTCGAGCAAAGCGATAGACTCTACATCTGCTCCGGTGTGAAATATAAAACGCACCCCCTTCGCCTGCAGGGCAAGTGCAACCGCGATCGAAGTTTCATGGCCGAGGTTCACGTCCAACACGGCCCCGCTCAAGGATAATGGCCGATCATATTGGTCAATGGCGCAGAGCGCTTAGGCAACGCAATAACACGGACCAATGACTTCAGCGCCTGCATCCTCAAGTGTCGTGGCAATATCCAGAGCGTATCCGTCCGGCTGTCCCGCTCTGACGACAGGTTGGAGTGTCTGCTAAATGTCCATCATCGATAATGGACATCTTGTGGTGAGCGATGGCGGGGAAGAAGGGTCAGAAGCGGCGGTTCTGGTCAGATGACGAGAAGCTGTTGATCTGCACGCAGGCGCGCGCGCCGGGCGTTTCGGTTGCTCAGGTTGCGCGGCGCTATGCGATGAACACCAACCTGATTCATACGTGGCTGCGCGATCCGCAATTTGCGCCAGAGGTTGAGGTGACAGAAGTCGCCGGGCCGGAAGCTGCGACGTTTTTCCCGATCGAGATCACGGGCGGCCCGACGGTGCCGATGGCGGAGCCTTCTTCGCCAGTTCCGGGCCACCCTTTCGTCCTGCAGCGCATTGACATCACGCTGTGTGATGGTCGGCGCATCTTGGTAGAGGGTCCCACCGCGCTATCGGCGATCGTGGCGATGGTCGAGGCACTGGCGCAATGATCCCCGTGCCAAGCAACACGCGGGTTTGGCTGGCGGCCGGCGTCACGGACATGCGACGCGGTTTCAATACGCTGGCGGCACAGGCGGTACAGGTTCTGGCCGAGGATCCATATTCGGGCCACATGTTCGTGTTCCGTGGTCGCCGGGGTGATCTTTTGAAGATCATTTGGTGGGACAGTCAGGGGGCCTGCCTGTTTACAAAACGGCTGGAACGGGGCCGGTTTGTCTGGCCTGCTGCCAAGGAAGGCAAGGTCAGCCTGAGCCCGTCGCAGCTATCGATGTTGCTCGAAGGGATCGACTGGAGGACCCCACAAAAAACCTGGCGACCACTGGTCGCGGGATAGGGATAAATCCCAACAAAACATGGGTTTTGTGCTGATTTGCATTCCCGATCAAGGGGCAATCTGGTATGGATCGCCTCATGCTGGAGGCCTTCAAATCCCTGCCCGAAGACCCTGACGAGCTGCGCACTGTCAGTGCGCAAATGATGCAGCATATCCAGTCTCAAGCCTACCAAATCGAGAAGCTGAAAGCCGAGCTTCACGGCCATCGCAAGGCGCGCTTTGGCGCTAAGTCGGAGGGCATGGATCAAATGGCGCTGGATCTGTCGGAAGATGACGAGATCGCGCAGGCGGCGGCGGATCAACACACCGGGCAGTCGGCTGGAGATGAAGAGGCCCCACCCAGCAAGCGCCAGCACAGCCGCAAGCCGCTGCCAGATCATCTCGATCGGCAGGATGAGGTCCTGTCGCCCGGTGAGGCATGTGCTGGATGCGGCGGCACCCTGCGCCAGGTGGGCGAGGATATCACCCAAGAGCTGGATTATATCCCCGGTCACTTCGTGGTGCGCCGCTTCATCCGCCCCCGCATGGCCTGCACTTGCTGTGAAGCCTTTGCTCAGGCCCCGTTGCCCTCGCGCCTGATCGAACGTGGGCGGCCCGGGCCTGGCCTCGTGGCGCACATGCTGGTCGGCAAATATTGCGACCACCTGCCGCTTGAGCGGCAGTCCAAGATATACGCCCGCGAAGGGGTCGATCTGCATCGCTCGACGCTCAGCGACTGGGTTGGGCGCACAACGTCTCTGCTGGAGCCTCTGGCCGAATACATCGGCAAACTGGTCCGCGCGGGACCGGTCCTGTTTGCAGACGATACCCCTGTAAAGCTGCAGGTGCGCGCCAACACGACAAAAACCAAAACTGCCCGGCTCTGGAGTTACGTCCGGGACGAACGCCCGTGGTGCGGGGTAGCACCACCCTGCGCCTGGTATCAGTTCAGCGTCGATCGGAAGGGCGAGCACCCCTCCAACCATCTCGCGAGCTATACTGGCACGGTCCATGCCGATGGTTTCGTCGGGTTCAACGGCCTGTTCGGCGAGGGCAAGGCTGACGAACAGGCCTGCATGGTCCATGTGCGCCGCAAGTTCGTCGACGAGGTCGAGCGCACCGGCTCTCCCATTGCCCAACAGGCGATCAAACAGATTGCGCAGCTTTACGCTGTCGAGAAAGAGGCGCGGGGGAAATCCCCGGAAGAGCGCGTCACCCTGCGGCAGGCCAAGGCCAAGCCGGTCTTCGACGCGTTGGAACTCTGGCTGCAGGCGCAGCTGCGCAAGATCTCCGGCAAAACCAAGCTCGCCGAAGCGATCCGCTACGCCCTGAACCGCATGCCGAAAGCGCGCGGCTATCTCAGTGACGGGCGTCTCGAGATGGACAACAATACCTGTGAGCGGACAATGCGACCCGTTGCATTGGGCAGAAAAAATTATCTGTTCATGGGGTCAACCGGCGGCGGAAAGGCAGCCGCCATCGCCTACACACTCATGGAAACCTGCAAGATGAACAGCGTCGATCCCGAGGCGTGGCTCACATGGGTCCTCAAGCGACTCCCCGATCATAAGATCAATCGCATCGACGAAATCATGCCGTGGAACTGGCAGACCGAAAACGCCTGAGACCGCGCCAACACCGGACGGATACTCCAGAGCGAACAGGGGTTCGTCCTCAACGACAAGGATTGTAAAGCCCACAAAGGGCATGATATCGAACGGCATGTCGAAAACTGTCTTTCAAATGCGGTTATCT
>JBBSOT010000591.1:0-2929 GCA_038259455.1 Hyphomicrobiales bacterium
TAACCTGCCCGCCTTCCGGATCGTAGACCGTCAGGATATCGCCTGCGTCCACGGTGAACGCGATACCGGACCGGGGCTCAATCCGAGTTGTCATGATCCGCGGGGATCGCTGAAGGGGCATTGCCAGTCACCCTCGACCTCGCGTCCGCTATACTGCCGGGCCTCACTTGTTTCGCCGTGCCGGGCGAGCATGGGGTTCGCCGTGCCGGACAGGGCGACATCCCGCTCGATAATTCGTTCGCGCATTCGCTCGTACCGGTTCTGGCTTCGCAGCGTCTCGAATTGTTCATGCAGGTTGAAAACCAACGTCGGATGCGGTGTCCGCCGCGCCGGGCGCGACGCGTTGGGATGAAGCCCGACTACGAAATACGCCTGACCGCCGAAGCTAAGCGAAAAATGCGGGTCGTCCGGATTCGTACTGACCTTGGGATCGTAGGGCTGTCCAAGCCAGTCGTCCTTATCGGCAAGCGACTGGATACGCTCCCACATGAGCCGCTCGAAATCGCTTTCGGACACGTCGGTGGGGCCTTCGAACACAACGGCTAAGCTGCGCAGGCCGGCGGGATCTTTTCGGAAATCGTCGCTCCAGTCCATCAACGCCTCGTGAATCTTCAAATCATCCCACGCGCTGGTCAATGACCAACTGGAGATGACCCGCAAAGTCCCTTTTGCAAGCGCGGACTTGGCCCCCACGCAAGGAAAATCGGGCTCGGCGATATGGCTTCGCAAGCCAGCTTCTAGCGCGCCATTATCGAGTGTGATCAAGGGTTTGCTTGGGACCCTGATCGCATGAGTGATGTTATGTGACATATGAGACCAAACGCGACTGTAGTGGACCGGGTTCCCGCGCGCGCCGTGCCATAAATGTTAAGTGCCGCGGAGGTAGTAACGCAACCTTCGGCTTGTGTCGTCCGCGTCTTTACGCCTACGAAGCTTCCATGTTCAAAAAGCAGATTTTCCGCTCCGCATGTATCCTGGCATCTCTCGCTTCCTTCCCCGCGCTGGCGCAGGAAAAAGATGGAGCCGAAGAACCGCGCAAGGTTCGGATCGCCTTGGGTGCGCAGGCCGTCCCCAGCTATCCGGGTTCGGACAAGTTCAGCATCCGACCGCTCTTCGACGTCGCCACAGCGCGCGGTGATGAACTTTACGAATTCGAGGCCCCTGATGAGAGCTTCGGCTTCGCAATCTTGCATTCCGGTGACTTGGCGGTCGGTCCGGCCTTGAACTTAGAGGGCAGCCGGACTGCGAGTGATGTGGGAACTGACCTGCCGAAAGTAGGATTCACCGTCGAAGCCGGCATTTTTGCCCAATATTCTCTGTCGGACAGCTTCCGCCTGCGCGGAGAAGTCCGGCGCGGTCTCGGCGGGCACAAGGGCTGGATCGGGACTATCGGCGCGGACTTCGTCGCGCGCAACGGGAATGATTGGCTGCTATCCGCTGGCCCGCGAGTCACGCTCGTCGACAGCAATTACAGCAGCGCCTATTTCTCGGTTGCTCCGGAAGACAGCGCAGTGTCCGGATTGCAAGCCTATTCCGCAGACGGCGGCGTCCATGCCGTCGGGGCGACCGTCGGCTATCTTCGGCAGCTTACACCGCGCTGGGGCATCTACAGCTATGCGAAGTATGACCGGCTCGTAGGGGACGCGGCAAGTTCGCCGATTGTTCTCCAATACGGGACCCGCGACCAAATTTCCGGTGGTCTCGCGCTTACCTACACCTTCGGGGTTCGTTTGGATAACACCAGGGAACGATAAGGGGCCGTTGGCCCAGCCCCGGCGAAGCCCACGGAGCGCTCGATATCGGCGAAAAAGACCGCGTGTTGAGCGTGGGAGCGATGGGTCTCCAAGTTTGCCCCAAACCCTTCTCACCGTAGGTCACGCCGATCCGGTTCAGACGAGATAGGCAAGCAACAAACCGCTGATTTATTTTAGGAGGCCGCCCACCATCCCCCATCTTACAAATGAAGTGATCAGCAAGCCAGAAAATCAGCCCAAAAGATCTCCGAACATAATATCGGTTGCCGCCTCGGTTAGAAATCAGCCCAACGGGAATATCCGCTGGTTCATCGGCTTCCTGAGAGGCATCGACGATACAAGTTTGACCAACCGCTGCAAGTTCGCTGCAGCGTCCGTCCTCGCTTTGAGCGCATCACCACGTTCGTGGTATGTAAACGCCCCTGCCTAATAAGAAACGCCGCCGGTCTCTCGACCAGCGGCGGTTGAATCAGAAAGCTTCAAAAATGGTATATCAGGTGTAGCGCACCGTCAGCGTTTCACGGCGGCGACGCATGGCGAAGCCCATGGCGCCAAAGCCGAGAAGCATCATCGCCCAGGTGCCGGGCTCTGGAACCGCTGTAGCGACAGCCAGATTATCTACTTCTAAAGAGTTCTGGGAAGACGCAAAAGTGATGCGATTGAACCGCTCGCCCGCATTTCCAGTAACGGTGAAGAGACCGTTAGTACCCGGAGCTACCTGGTTACCATCTGCGGCATTCACGAAATTTACGCCGGGGATGATAACAGGATCAGCCCCAGTGGAAAAAATAGTGATGGTGTTATAAGTATCAATGGATCCGTAATCGAATTGGAGTGCCGAGACTGAGTCCAAATCGATCGACGCCATTCCGCCTCCCAAGACGGCCAAGTAGGGTGTGCCTTGCACCGCGGAGTTTGCTGGCGGCGCACAGACACCCGAAATCCCCCCCGTGCAGAACTGAAAATTGGCGCCAGTGACCGCCGTCTGCTCTGCTTTCGTATTAAAGGTATTCACTGATTCGAAGCCCGCCGAGGGTGCCGAGGCACCAGGAGTAAACGTAAAGATAACCGCCGCATTGGCAGGCACGCTTACCAGCGAAGCGCCTACCAAAAGGGCCGCTGCTACAAACTTGTTCATGTTACAATTTTCCTGATTTTACCGCGCAAAACTCTGA
>JBBSOT010000592.1:0-2915 GCA_038259455.1 Hyphomicrobiales bacterium
GGTCGCCGGGATCGCCGAGGGCGCTACTGGCGCCTCCCCATCACGCATGTCGGGATGTGCGACGCGCCCGCAATGCCATATCTGGCAGAAGATCCTCCCGCCCGCAGCATGGACCTGGTCGGTGACGATGCGCCAGCCGGCGATCTGGTCCTCACGCCAGATACCCGGCCCCCGGATCACGCCCGCGCCTGGACTGAGACTGCGGTACAGTCTGTGACGATCAGACCTGCATCCGCGCGTTGCGCGAAATACTTGGGCGACGAGTTGAGGTGCGAAACGGGCTGGCTTGCTTCCAGAATCTTGGCATCACCCTGCCCTAGCTGATCACACCCAATCCGCTAGCCAGTGCATTTGCTCTGACAGGACCGAACATTTCAATATGATTATCCGATTTAGCCTCACGTCAGCTGTGAAAGAAATTCATCACATTATAGAGGTCGGCCTCGAACTGATTTGGCTCACGGGCAAATATAACGTGCGAGCCGATGGTCGCGTTGTTCCAGTGCGCGAACTGAGGGCCTGAAAGGATGCGCTTCAGCAAGCGAGGATCGACTGTCATGCTGACATAAGGGGCCGCGCCCACACAGTCGACGAACGCCAGCGGTTCGCCATCAAACGAAACCCGCGCAAACAGCGCATCGGCCAGTCGGATATAGGCCTTGGTTGCACTTTCGAAACCCAGGTCGTGGCGTTTGCTTTGAACGCGCTCGCCAGCGGCTTTTGCGAGAGTGACTAGTTCATCTGTGTCCGGTTCCGGCTCGTCTTCGAAATGGTAGCGTCGTTGTTCAAGAACATTACCGATATATGCGTCGCGTGCCGCACGCGGAGGCTCATGGTAGGGCTTGTCTACCACTCCGTCGGCAAGGTCGATCGAGCCGGACCGATCAAGCAAGATCACATCGGCATCCGTCGTGTCCCGGAAGTAATCCCGGGCCTCGGAAAGCTCGGGCACGCCTCTGGCATCGTTCAGCCGACTGAGGTTGCCCGCAAGCGTGTACTGGCCTGCGAAGGGGAGGACGTACCTCGGTTCGAGGTGTTTAATGAATTGCATGCCCTGCCGCAGAAACTGCTGTTTCTTTGCATCGGCAGCGGCCTGCTTTTCTTCCGCCGATAGCATCGAGAAACACTGGGGATAAGGGCCCGCTCCCGAATAGCCAGTCAGCAGAAGGTCTACGCGACCAAATTCCTGCAGGATCCGCGGCAGAACCTTGCGAGCAAGGCCATAGGGGCAATCATTGGTGTTGACGAGCACCTGACCGTCACTCTCGATGACCGATAGCATATCGATCTGGCTGGAGCCGACCGGCGCGCATTTGAAGATTGCTCCACACTGTTCGGGATCGCAATTGTCCGCTGCATAGATGCTGATCGACGCCCCTGCTCCCAGCGACATCCGCTCGCCGTGCGGCAGTTCGATGACCTCGAAACCCGCCACCTCCAGATTGCGCTGGAGAAACTTCGCCTGATACTGGTGGATCAGGATCGGGATGGACTTGTTGAGCTTCGCCAGAGTGGCCTTGCTCATGTGGTCCGGGTGGATGTGCGAAATGTAGATATAATCCACGTCATCGAACTGGCTGTAATCCACCTCTATCGGCGGATAGTGAGCCCAGGAACCGTAATATTCACCGTCTTCCAGCCAAGGGTCCATCAGGATCTTGGCGGATCCCGCCTCCACCAAGACCGTCGAAGAGGCGAAGTAAGTCGCTTTCACCGCAGTTTCCGCAAGATGAGCGACGGCTGACGTGTGCCAGGCACGGTTTCCATCGCGTAGTCCGTGCCGTGCTTCTCCATGAACTCCCGCACGGCCAACCCCTCGCCGGGCCAGCTTTCGGTGTTCCATTCATCGAACACGAAGACACCGTCGCGCGCCAGACGCTGATGTGCTTGGGAAAGCACTGCAACCGCCGGCTCGTAGAGATCGGCATCGAAGTAGACCAAGGAAAAGGTCGACCCGCGATCAGCCTCGAGATGGGCGGGCAGCGTGTTTTCGATCAGACCCTTGTGGATGGCGATCGTGTCACCGAAGCCGTAGAGCTCAATCGCGGCAGACAATTCCTCGAATGACCCGCAATACATTCCCTCCCTTTCGGCAGGGTCGCCATCGGCCTCGGAGAATGCTGGCAGGCCTTCGAAGTTGTCGAAGCAATGGATCCGCTTGGCGCCATTGGGATCAAGGAAATGAAGGGCTTTGGCCATGAACATGAGATTGGCACCGCGCCAGCTGCCGAATTCTGCAATATCGCCAGCAACCGGAAGCTGGCGCTTCAAAATCTCGTAGATTGCAAGAAACCGTCCGAGATTGCCGGTGCCGACATAGAGCGGCCAATGATCGATGACACTGAACAGCTCTCGCTGCCCGGTTCTGGCAGAAAAGCTTTTGCGCGCATCCAAATAGACCCGGTCGGTGGTTGCGCCCTTGCACCTGCCCAATTGCGACCCCATCGTGCTATTCCCCTTATCGAGCGAAATCCGATTTTTTTAATGACATAGGACCCTCGAGCCGCTCTGTGAACCAGGCTTAATGGCGCAACACGTTATTGATAGCACAGGGCGGGTTTTTCAAATGAACGAAAGTCAGCGGCAGCGCGGGATCTATAAGAACGTGTCCGCGACTGATGCCTGTATCGAGGACGCAGACACTCGGCGCGGTGCTGTCAGTCTAATCGCAACTCGTCTCCGGTTGGCGGAGTCTGCCTTTCACCGTTGGTGGCTCAGGCCATGAGGTTCTGCCACTCAGCCAGTGCGGCTGAGCGGGCGGTCTTGTAGGTCTGTCTGTCGGCGAGGTGGCGGACGAGGTTGAAGTGGTGGTGAACCTTGGCGTGGACCGAGGCAAACATCTGTAACGACTTCATCTGTCGGAACCGCAGCGTCGCCCGTTCTCGTCGCCGGAATGGCAGGTGGCTGTTCTCCAC
>JBBSOT010000593.1:0-2908 GCA_038259455.1 Hyphomicrobiales bacterium
ATCCCGCCAATGCGCTGGTGATCGACACCACCAAGGGCCGCGTCATCATCAAGCTGCGCACCGATCTGGCACCGGCCCACGCCGAGCGGCTCAAGACGCTTGCGCGCGAAGGCTACTATGACAATGTTCCGTTCCACCGCGTCATGGACGGGTTCATGGCACAGACAGGCGACGTCAAGTTCGGCGACATGGAAGACGGCTACAACTCGCAGCGCGCCGGCATGGGCGGCTCCGACAGGCCAGACCTGCCGGCCGAGTTTTCCGACGTTCCCTATGAGCGCGGTATCGTCGGCATGGCGCGGTCGCAGGACCCGGACTCGGCCAATTCGCAGTTCTTCATCATGCTCGCTCCCAATTCCGGGCTGAATGGCCAGTACACGGTCGTCGGCGAGGTCGAAAGCGGTATGGAATTCGTCGACGAGATCAAGAAGAGCGACAATCCTCAAACGGGCGCCGTGATCGACCCGGACCGCATGATCAAGGTTCGCATCGAAGCCGACGGCGAATAAAACTTCAATCAAGGGACGTTAAAATGGCTGAAATCAAGGATCGCGAAAACGCGCTCATTCTCGACACCACGCAGGGCAAGGTGGTCATTGAACTGCTGCCTGACCTGGCACCTGGACATGTTGCCCGCATCAAGGAACTGGCCCGCGAAGGCGCCTATGACGGTGTCGTGTTCCACCGCGTCATCGACGGCTTCATGGCGCAGACCGGCGACGTCAAGTTCGGCAAGTCCGGCGGCAAGGAATTCAACCCCGCGCGCGCCGGCATGGGCGGCTCCGACAGGCCGGACCTCAAGGCCGAGTTCTCCAACATGAATCATGCGCGCGGCACCTGCTCGATGGCACGCTCGCAGAACCCGAACTCGGCGAATTCGCAGTTCTTCATCTGCTTCGACGACGCCGGCTTCCTCAACCGCCAGTACACGGTGTGGGGCCAGGTCATCGAGGGCATGGACAACGTCGACAAGATCAAGCGCGGCGAGCCGGTTCAGGACCCCGACAAGATCGTGTCGATGAAGGTCGCCGCGGACGTCAAGTAGAGCGCACGCCGGCAGGGAGCAGAACGTCAATGATGGGTGTTGTCTGGTCCCTGCTCGGCATCATGTCCGGCGCATTCATTGCCATTCAGGCTCCGGTCAACGCGCAATTGGCGCGCGGACTGGGGTCGCCGGTACCGGCGGCCGCGTTCTCCTTTCTGTCGGGCGCCATCGTGCTCGGCATCGTCTCGGTGCTGATCGTTCGCCTGCAGGGCATTTCACTCGATTGGCGCGCGCCGGCGCCCTGGCTGTTTGTCGTCGGCGGTTTGCTTGGCGGGTCTTATGTAACAATCGCAACCATTCTTGCCCCACGCATCGGTGCGGCGGCCCTGATGGCTTTCGTGGTGACTGGCCAGCTGCTTGCCGGCATGGCGATTGACCGCGTCGGGTTTCTCGGCCTCGCGGTGCGCGAAATCTCGATTGGGCGGATCGCAGGCGCCGTGCTCTTGCTCTCCGGAGCGTTGCTGATCCGCCTGACCTGATGCGCGTCGACCTCTTCGACTTCGACCTTCCTGACGAACGCATAGCCTTGCGCCCGGCCGATCCGCGCGATGCGGCGCGGCTGCTGGTCGTGAAGCCTGGAAAAGTGAACGAGGATCGCACCGTCAGCGACCTGCCATCCCTGCTGGAGGCAGGCGACATCCTGATTTTCAACGATACCAAGGTCATTCCGGCGCAGCTTTCGGGCATTCGCAGGCGTGGCGACGCAGAGGCACATGTCGATGCGACACTGCATATGCGCACCGCGCCAGACCAGTGGCTGGCCTTCATGCGTCCGGGAAAGCGGGTAGCAGCCGGCGACCGCATTCATTTCGGCCATGATGGAAACGCCTGCTTTGTCGGGGCGCTGGACGCGACCGTGCTTGAAAAACGCGACGGCGGCGAGGTGCTGCTGAGCTTCGATCTTTCGGGTCCTTTTCTCGATGAGGCGCTTCATGCTGTCGGCCACATTCCGTTGCCACCTTATATCGCCTCGAAGCGGCCGGAAGATGCGCGCGATCTGAACGACTACCAGACGATCTATGCAAGGGACGAAGGCGCGGTGGCAGCACCTACGGCCGGGCTGCATTTCACGCCAGAGCTTTTCGCATCACTCGACGCACGCGGGATCGAACGGCATTTCGTGACGCTGCATGTCGGGGCCGGGACATTCCTGCCAGTGAAAGCCGACGATACGGCCGACCACAAGATGCACGCCGAGATCGGACAGGTGTCCGAGGCCACGGCGGACGCGATCAACGCGGCCAGGGCACGCGGCAGCCGGGTGGTTTCGGTCGGCACGACGTCGCTGAGGCTGATCGAAAGTGCCGCTGCGGAAGACGGCAATGTGTCACCCTGGTCGGGGCCTACGGATATATTCATCACGCCGGGCTACCGCTTTCGCGCGGTCGACGCGCTGATGACCAACTTCCACCTGCCACGCTCGACGCTTTTCATGCTGGTGTCCGCGTTTTGCGGTCTCGAGAAGATGCAAGACGCCTATGCACACGCCATTGCGAACAACTACCGTTTCTATTCGTATGGCGACGCCAGCCTGTTGTTCAAGGCGCTGACATGATCGTGCGCTACCTGACCCATCCGCAGGTCGAGATCGATCCCATGGTGGCCGTTCAGCACTGGCGATTGAACGAAGTCGGACGCCGTCGGGTGGCAGCCCTCTCTGCGTCCGGCGCATTGGCCGGGACCCGTGCCGTGGTGTCGAGCGCCGAGACCAAGGCGATCGAAACCGCTCTTCCGCTTGCGTCATCCCTTGGCGCCGAGCATCGCGTCTGCGAGGGGATGCATGAGAATGACCGCTCGGCGACAGGCTTTCTGCCACCCGCCGAGTTCGAGCTGGTTGCCGACCAGTTCTTCGCGGCGCCGGAC
>JBBSOT010000594.1:0-2899 GCA_038259455.1 Hyphomicrobiales bacterium
AACCAGACCGGCATCCTTGTCGATGATGTAGTCCGGCAGCATGGCGATGCCGGCGCCGCGCTGAACAGCCCGCTTTATCGACAGGATATCGTTGATCTGCAGCGTGGAGACGCGCTTGCCGCCGTCGAAATCGCCGACGGTCTCCAGCCAGTTCAGTTCGCTCAGGTGGGCCGGGACCGGTTCACCGAAGGTGACGATACGGTGGTCCTTCAATTCCGCGATCGAGGCAGGCTTG
This sequence comes from Hyphomicrobiales bacterium, assembly GCA_038259455.1. GTDB lineage: Bacteria > Pseudomonadota > Alphaproteobacteria > Rhizobiales > Rhizobiaceae > CAMYMG01. The sequence goes on from JBBSOT010000594.1 coordinate 236, forward strand.
CCGTGCTTGTTCACGTATGCCGGGGACGCGTAGAGGTGAAAATGGACGGTGAAGAGCCGGCGCTGAATGAGATCCGGCTGCTGGGGCTGACGCAGGCGGATGGCGCAGTCCGCCTGCCGCATCATCAGGTCCAGTTCCTCATTGGCGAGGATCAACTGAAGATTCACTTCGGGGAAAAGCTCGACGAATTCCGGTATCCGCTCGGTCAGCCAACCGGCGCCAAGGCCCACCGTAGTGGTAACCCGCAAAATGCCCGACGGCCTGTCCTTGGCCTCGGTCAGCCGGGTCTTGATGGCCTCCAGCTGCATCAGCACGTCATGGGCGGTGCGAAACAGCATCTCGCCCTGCTCGGTAAGCACCAGACCGCGCGCATGGCGATGAAACAGCGCAACGCCGACATCGTGCTCGAGAGCGCTGACCTGGCGGGAAATGGCCGATTGCGACAGACGCAGCGTCTCGGCCGCGTGGGTGAACGACCCCGCCTCAGCCGCAGCGTGAAACACGCGTAGCTTGTCCCAGTCCAGACCCATAACTTCCCCTCGGTGAGCCGGCATTCATTGCCGGTCTTTGATCTATTCGGCGGCTTCGCGGTGTGCTTCGATGCCAGCCAGGTACTTTTCCGCCTCGAGCGCCGCCATGCAGCCAAGGCCGGCGGCGGTGACAGCCTGCCGATAGATATCGTCCGTGACGTCACCGGCAGCAAAAACGCCGGGAACGTCGGTAGCCGTCGAATCGGGCGCGCTCCACAGATATCCGTTCGGCTTCTGCTTCAGCTTGCCGACGAAAAGCTCGACGGAGGGCGCATGTCCGATTGCCACGAAGATGCCATCGATCGGCAGATTGGAAACGGCGCCCGTGCGCGTGTTGCGCAAGACAAGCCCGTTGGCCGATGGCGGCATCGGCGCCTTGCCCGGCGTGCCGGTGATCTCGTCCACGGCCGTATCCCAGATGACCGAGATGTTCTCCTTCTTGAACAACCGGTCCTGAAGGATGCGCTCGGCGCGAAATTCGTCGCGGCGGTGAATGACCGTGACGCTGCGCGCGATGTTGGACAGATAGAGTGCTTCCTCGACAGCGGAATTGCCCCCGCCAATGACGGCCACGTCCTTGTTTCTGTAGAAGAAACCGTCGCAGGTTGCGCAGGCCGATACACCAAATCCCTGATAGATCGCCTCGCTGGGAATGCCCAGCCACTTTGCCTGTGCCCCCGTGGCGATGATGAGCGCGTCGCACGTATACTGAGTTCCGGAATCGCCGATCAGGCGAAACGGCCGCACGTCGAGATCGACCTCGGTGATGATGTCATTGATGATTTCAGTGCCGACATGCTCGGCCTGCTTGAGCATCTGCTCCATGAGCCATGGGCCCTCGATGGGATTGGCAAAGCCCGGATAGTTCTCGACATCCGTCGTGATCATCAGCTGGCCACCCTGCTGCAGGCCGGCCACCAGGACAGGCTTCAGCATGGCGCGCGCCGCATAGATGGCTGCCGTATAGCCGGCGGGGCCAGAGCCGATGATGAGGACGGGCGCGTGTCTGGTAACCATGGTGAATTCCAAATGATGACAGGACGCAACCGATGCGCCCGCCGCTGTGTTTCAAATGTTGGCCCTAATTTAGGTGCTGCATGCCATGTCAGCAAGCGGCGGCTTGTCTCCTCCCCCGAAAGGTTGCCGTCGAGGCGGGGGCATGTGAACAAAACAATGGAGTGCCGGCTGCAGCAAAGTAAGATAACCAGCAGGGATTCTCACATCAGGACCATGGACGCCGCCATGCCGATCAAGGCTGATCTCGATACAATAGACTGGAAGATTCTCTCCGAATTGCAGCAGGAAGGCCGCATCACCAATGTCGAGCTTTCGCGGCGCGTCGGCATTTCGGCGCCGCCATGCCTGAGGCGGGTGAAGCGCCTGGAGGAAGCCGGGATCATCCGCGGCTACCGGGCCATGCTCAACGCTCCTTTGCTTGGATTCGATGTCGTGGCGTTCTGTCTCGTCGGGCTGCATCATCAATCGGAGGCGGAACTGCGTGTTTTCGCCGACATTACGCGCGAATGGCCGATCGTGCGCGCCGCATGGATGGTGTCGGGCGAGTCGGACTTCCTGCTGCATTGCGTTGCCAGCGACCTGACGACGTTCCAGACATTCGTGATCGAGCAACTGACCTCGTCGCCGAATGTCGATACGGTGCGCACCGCGCTGACCATCCGCCAGGTCAAGGATGAGGGCGTTGTGGCTATCCGCTAAACCGGGCGTGAATTGAACAAAATTCGTTTGGAGGCTAAGTTTCGGACTTGGGTTGGGGAGCCGTCCGATGCGCCACGATATATTTGTCCGCCAACGATCGACGCTGAAGCTCGATGTGGCGGATGGTAGCTGCGAGATTGATGGGCATGCCTACGAGGCCAGGATCGGCAAGTGGGCTTTCTTCATACCGGCGACCGGCGAAAAATATCTTCATTCCCGCAACGGGCTTGTCGAACCACTTTCTTCCAACGGACGAGTTGAGTATCGCCGGCCCGGCGGACGATACAGCCCTGAAGAATGGGAATCACGCCTCAGCCAGCCGGCCCACGAACGCGCAGCCGAAGTCTATGTTGCTGCCAGCCGGTTGTACCATGCCGGCGTGGGGCCGCGTCCGATCGGCCTGTGCCGGGTCGATGAG
>JBBSOT010000595.1:0-2886 GCA_038259455.1 Hyphomicrobiales bacterium
ATCGCGGCTCGAATATGTTGAGCGGCAGACGCCCCCCCGGCAAGAGAAGCGCGCCAGAAAGCGGAAACACCGGAACGACGTCCGGCAGGTCGGCTTCGCGCCGGTATGTGTAATTTCCCGCCTGCACATTTTTCTCCGTCGGTCGTACCAGTCTATCTGGCGCACCAGGCAGGTGTTGCAAGCCCTGCGGCAATGAGTTCATGACCCCAGGGTCAGGACACATTAATCTGGTTGAAATGGTATGAGCCGATTTGGTCGGATACGAGGCGCAAGTCCGCCGGAAACCTTCCGGTTTTCAAGGGCTTGCAACGACGTAGCCGGGCAGATCGGCCATATCCCAAAGGGACGCGCAACCGGCTTCGAGCTGCCGCGTCGAACCGCTCGGTCGGGCAACCAGCCCGCCCTTCACGGTTCTTCTTGCCTTTCATTGCCGGTTGCCGCGCCATTTCAATCACATCAATGGGTCCTGACCCTAGGAGAACAGCAGGGATGAAAGCCTGCGTCGCGAGGACAGCGTGACCTCGTCGGTCGGCCCCCAGGCCTCGAAAAGCTTGATCAGCTGCGCCCTCGCGCCGTCATCGTTCCAGGTACGATCCGCCATCACGATTGCCAGAAGGTTGTCGGCTGCCTGCTGTCTCTTGCCCTGTGCATTCTGCACCATCGCCAGGTCGAATCGCGCCTGGAAATCCTTCGGGTTGTCGGCCAGGCGGCTTTCCAGTTCGGCAGCGTCGCCGAGCTCGGCAGCCTCGGCGGCGAGAGCGATCTTCGTGCGCACAGCGGCGATGACCGCAGCATCCTTCTGATCTGGCGGGCAACTGGCAAGAAGTTCCTCGGCACCAGTCACCTCACCGGCCTCAAAGAGCAGGTCGGCAAGCCCGGCGATGGCTTCGACATTCTCCGGCGCCTGCTGCAGGATCGCATCGTAAATGCCGGCAGCCGTCTGCGGATCACCAGCGTCACGCGTCTGGCTGGCGGCGGCCAGGGCGTCCGCGATCTGGGATCCACCGTCGTCCTTGCCGACGAGCTTGGTGATGAACTCGTTGATCTGGCTTTCCGGCACCGCGCCCATGAAGCCGTCGGCAGGTTGACCATCCTTGAAGGCAATCACCGCTGGAATGGACTGGATGCCGAGTTGCCCGGCTATTGCGGGGTGGTCGTCGATGTTCATCTTGACCAGCTTCACACGGCCGCCCGCTGCTGCCACGGCCCGCTCGAGCGCGGGCTGCAACTGCTTGCACGGTCCGCACCATGGCGCCCAGAAGTCGACGAGAACCGGCTGTTTGCGCGATTCCTGGATGACGTCGGCAGGAAAGCTGGCCGTCGTTACATCCTTTATCTGCGGAGCCTGCGTGACGCTACCGGTGGGCAGCGGGGTTTCGGGGGCGCCATAACTCACATTCTGGGCATATTGTCCGCCCATGCCGCCGAACGGGTTGCTGTTGTCGCTCATCATGATCCTTCCGGCCCTTGCGAGGCGAAACGCTTGCTGCGGGCATTCTAGCGCGATTGGGTAGCTGCTGGCCACATGTGGCGATCAGGTGGAGACTTTCAAGACAAGCGGCTCGCGCCCTGTGGCCCGTACGAAGCGCAGCAAATCGTTGGCAGCTATTGAAGTAGTCGCCTCATTGGTCAACGGGTGGGCATTGATCGTGGCATGTCTCATCAACGGCTCGTCGATAACAAAACGGACAATGGCTGTGGTGTCGTTGAGAAGACCGAAGGGTGAAACGGAACCCGGTGTCACACCCAGATGCTCAAGCAGGGCCTCCGGCTTGCCAAAGGAAACACGGCTTGCGGCGCCGATCAGTTGATGGATCTGCTTGAGATCGACCTCGGCGTCTTCCTCCAGAGTGACAAGAAAGAAGTTGTCCTTCTTGTCCTTCAGAAAAAGATTCTTGGTGTGGCCGCCGGGAATCTCGCCGCGCAAGGCCTGCGAGTCGGCAACCGTGAACAGTGCCGGATGCGAGACAGTAGCGACGGCGATGCCGAGTTCGTCGAGAAATTCGAACAGTTCGGTGGTTGTCCTGGCCATCAGAGGGGTCCGCATGTGTCAATCAGAAAGCCAGCTTTAGTGCGAAATGACATGATGTAACAAGTCCGCACGTGGCCACTTCGTGATGTTACTCAAGCAGCAACAGAGTGCCAGGCAGCCTTAAGCGAGCCGACGCGATTTGCCTGTTGCATTCGGCGGCCTCTTCGGCCATATAGGCCCGGCTTGCGGCAGAAATGCCGCGCGAGCGGGTGTAGCTCAGGGGTAGAGCACAACCTTGCCAAGGTTGGGGTCGGGCGTTCGAATCGCCTCACCCGCTCCAAATTTCTTAAGGAAAATCAAAGCGTTAAGCCGGTCACTCTCGAGTGACCGTTTTTTCGCTAGTAGTCAGTCGCCACCTAGTCGCCACCATCAAGTAACTGAACCGCGCTTTCGAAATAATAACATTCCACAGGCCGCCCACCCGGCAAGTCGCCAAAGTGATCGAGAATTCTAAAGGACGAGTGGCAGATTTGCAGGCTACTCCGCTCGAATCTCTGGCGTGAGGAATCCGATAGCTCGGCATTTTACGAACATCGCATCTCGTGAAATTTCATCACTTCGAGCTATTAATATAGAAAACAACTTTTTTCTGGGATCTTCAGCTTCCACTAGCGAGAGAACGAATGGCATTGAACAATTCGATCTCTGACAGATGGAGGCTCACCGAGGAATGTGGCGCTCACGTTGGAACAATTGAATTAGCCTGATTTGGCCCACAAAGCTTTTCAATGACGATCCATAAATGACAGTTCTGGGACGTCAACGTACACGTCATCGCCTCCGGTATCAACTGACAAGCCACAGAGGAACTTCGAAGACCTTTTGCTCGCAAAAAAACCTGGCGTGCCACCACC
>JBBSOT010000596.1:0-2881 GCA_038259455.1 Hyphomicrobiales bacterium
GATCGAATTGAGTTGCGCCGATGGAACGAAGCAGATCCACGACGTCGCTCGCGGTGGCTGCGCCGATCCGCATTCGACGTTCGACCCGCTCGGCCTGACGCTGGACGACAGCAAAGCTCTGCTGGCGGGGGTGCAACGGCATCTGGTTCAGGCCCGGGTCGCGGAGTATTGCGCGCTGCGCCGCCGCTGCTCGCACTGCCAGGGTCTCCGTCCGCTGAAGGACAGTAAGCGGTGCTCTGACGCCCTTCTTTAACCACAGTATTCGAAGTGCTTCTTTTGCCTCAAGCAGAGTGGAGCTTCGGGCGATAATTATGTTTGATGGCAATGATGATGCAAGGTGTGACGATCGGCGCGTTGCGGTTGTAACCGGTTCTGGTCGCCGGCGCTGGTCGGCGGCGGACAAGACGGCGGTCATCAGGGAAACGCTGGTTCCTGGTGCGCGTATTTCTGATGTCGCCCGGCGTTGGCAGCTGGATCCCCAGCAGGTCTACCGATGGCGGCACAGCGAAGGTGTGACGGCTCGCATGCCAACGCAAAGGCGCCGCGCGCCCGCGCCCGACTTCGTTCCGATCATGACCGATGTCACGGTCGCTGCGCCGGTTCAGCGCGCAACACCGTCATCTGCGGCGCCTGCGATCGAGGTCAAGCTGGCCGGTGCCGTTGTGCGCGTTGCGTCCGGCATGGACGATGCTGCCCAGTTGACCGCGGTGTTGCGCGCGGTTCGGGCGTCGGCGTCACGGACATGATCAGCATTCCCGCTGGCACACGGATCCTACTGGCCACTCGTCCGATCGATTTCCGCAAAGGAGCACATGGACTTGCCGCGCTGGCGCAGGAGGTGCTGGCCGAGGATCCGTTCTCAGGCACGGTGATCGTCTACCGCAGCAAGCGCAGCGACCGCGTCAAGATTTTGGTGTGGGACACCAGCGGTCTTGTGCTGATCTGGAAGCAGCTGCAGCAGGGGTCGTTTCGCTGGCCCCCGATTATGGACGGCGTCGTGAAGCTCTCAGCGGTGGAATTCGCCGCTCTGTTTGACGGCATCGATTGGACGCGTGTCCAGACAATAAAGGGGATTCTCAAGCCGACCGTTGCAGCATAAGCTTCGCAGGTGACCGATTCGCCCCCCGACAATACGCAGAGCCTGCCTGAGACTGTCGAGGCCCTGCGCGCGCTGGTGCTGGCGACATTCGCTGAACGCGATGCGGCGGTCACCGAACGAGATATTCTACTGACGCAGAATGACCGGTTGCGCCATCTGCTGTTGAAGCTGACGCGGATGCATTTCGGCGCCAAGTCGGAGCGTTTGCCGGAGGAACAGCTGCAGCTGGGGCTAGAGGCGCTCGAACAGGCGATCGCCAAAGGCGAGGCCGAGGCGGAGAAGCAGGATCCCGAGCTGCGCAAGGACAATGCTGCCAAACGGCGCGCGAGCCGTGGTGCGTTGCCGGCGCACCTGCCGCGGGTCGAGGTGACGCTGGCACCCGAGGATACCGCCTGCCCGTGCTGCCGGGCGACGATGACGGTGATCGGCGAGGACACCTCCGAGCGGCTCGATGTGATCCCGGCGCAGTTCAGGGTGATCGTGACCAAGCGTCCGAAACTTGCCTGCCGGTCCTGCCCGGGCACCGTGGTGCAGGAACCGGCGCCGGCGCGGCTGATCGAAGGCGGCATCCCGACCGAGGCGATGGTCGCACATGTGCTGGTGGCTCGTTATGCCGACCATCTGCCGCTGTATCGGCAGGCGCAGATCCTGGAACGGCAAGGCGTGATCGTCGAGCGGTCCACGCTGTCGTTCTGGATGGGGTATGCCGCGGCAGAGGTTGCCCCCGTGGTGGCGCGGCTGCGTGAGATGATGCTGGCTTCGACGCGGATCTTCGCTGACGAGACAGTCGTGCCAGTGCTGGATCCGGGCCGGGGCAAAACCAAGCAGGGGTATTTCTGGGCAATCGCACGCGACGATCGGCCTTGGGGCGGGGATTTACCGCCCGCCGTAGTCTACAGCTACGCGCCTGGCCGCGGACACATCCACGCCAATGCGCTGCTCGGCGGCTACCGCGGTATCCTTCAGTGCGACGGCTACTCGGCCTACAAGAAATTCGGCGGCTCCAAGTCCACCGATCCGGTCGTCACGCTGGCGTTCTGCTGGAGCCACGTGCGCCGCGGCTTCTATGACCTGGCCAAGACAAAGGCGCCGATCGCGATCGAGGCACTGAAGCGGATTGCCGCACTCTACGCGATCGAGGCCGATATCCGCGGGAAAAGTGCCGCTGACCGTCAGGCCGCCCGCCAAGCCAAGAGCAAGCCAATGATTGTGGAACTGCGTGTCTGGTTCGAGGCGCAGCTTGCGAAACTGCCTGCTCGCGGCCCGACCGCCGAGGCTATCCGCTATGCGCTGAACCACTGGGATGGGTTGCAGAGATTTCTTGACGACGGACGCATCGAGCTCGACAACAACAGTGTTGAGCGGGCGATGAGGCCGATTTGTCTTTCAAGGAAAAATAGTCTTTTTGCGGGTAGTGATGAAGGCGGAGAAAACTGGGCCTGTCTTGCTTCACTGATCGAGACTTGCAAACTCAACCGCGTCAATCCCCAGGCCTATTTCGCGGATTTGCTGACACGCCTAGTCAACGGCTGGCCTCAAAAGCGCCTCGACGAACTGATGCCGTGGAACTGGAAGCCGGATCACCCATCCTGAAGCGCTGACATCCCCAAGGGTGGCAGAGCACCGCTTACGAAGGACATGCGCACACGGCGATTGAACTCGTTGTTCGGCACGGTCGAGATGCCAGCACCACGGTTCAAATCCTGCCGATGCGCGGTTACGGCGCGGTCGACACTTTGCCCAGCATCGGAACTCATGCCCGATCGGTGCACCCCCGAATAC
>JBBSOT010000597.1:0-2879 GCA_038259455.1 Hyphomicrobiales bacterium
ACTATCGTCGGCCATGGCGGTCGTGGCACTTTCTGTCTGGAGCAGAGGGATGGCGTAAGCACCCTTTCTCTACTCCAAATCAGAGACTTAGACCACGATCGCCACCACCGATTTGGGCTCCTGATGAATAATCCGGGCTAGAATCTTGTACCCAAAGCCGCTTGAATCGTCGAAGCGATGATTGAAGCCAGAGAAGCGATCGCGTTCGTAGCTGGCAGTAAGAAAGGCATATCTGCTGTCCCCTTGCAGACAGTCGGGACATCGGAAGCGTTCTTCGCGCTGCACCTTATACGCAACGTTCAACTTCAGCTGCAGGCCGCTACGGACCCCGGGAACGTAGCACCTCGTATATGCAAAATGTGCGATACAGGACAATGGGATAGGATTGTGATCGTCGTCGACGACGAGCCGTTAGTTCGCCTTGTCGCGGTCGACATCCTGGAGAGCGTGGGCTTTCGCGTCTTCGAGGCCGAGAACGGTTTAGCGGCGCTCAGCGTGGTTGAAGCCCACCCGGAAATCGAGCTGCTGTTTTCCGACGTCAACATGCCAGGACCGATGGATGGCCTAGGCTCAGGACCTATTAAAGGGATTCCCAAGGCGGCAATGATCTGATTCATTGGGCTGCATCGGGAGGTGTCGCCATGGCTGAGTTTCGGTGGTTGTCGGATGCGCAGATGCGCCGGATTTCGCCCTATTTTCCACTTTCGCACGGTATACCTCGGGTTGACGACCGGCGGGTGATTTCGGGGATTATCTTCGTGATCCGCAATGGCCTTCGCTGGCGTGATGCGCCGGCCGAGTATGGCCCGCACAAGACGATCTATAACCGCTTCATCCGCTGGAGCCGGCTTGGCGTGTTCAACCGCATCTTCGCAAGCCTGGCGGGCAAGGCGGGCCGGCCCGACACGCTGATGATCGATGCGACTCATCTCAAGGCGCACCGCACGGCTGCCAGTCTGCTCAAAAAGGGGCTGTTCCCCGATGTATCGGGCGCACCAAAGGCGGCCTGAACTCGAAACTGCACGCTGTCTGCGACGGCAAGGGCCGGCCGCTTGTGATGCTGCTCACCGAGGGTCAGATGAGCGACTACAAGGGGGCAGCCCTGATGTTCGATGCCTTGCCGAAGGCGAAAGCCATGATAGCCGACAAAGGCTATGACGGCGACTGGTTCCGCCAGGCCCTCGCGGGCCGCAAGACCATCGCCTGTATCCCTTCAAAGGCCAACCGCAAGGTCCATATCCCGCACGATATTACCCTATATCGCCAGCGCCATCATGTTGAAAACATGTTCGGAAAACTCAAAGACTGGCGCCGTATCCACACCCGCTACGACCGCTGCGCGCACACCTTCATGTCGGCAATCTGCATCGCAGCAACCATCATCTTCTGGTTGCCGCAATGAGTCCTGACCCTAATGCTTTTGCTATCTCAGTGGCCAGAGCGGATCGCTGTTCTGTGACGGCGTCTACGTTATTTGCGACTGTCACTTCGCCGATCAACAACGGGCACCTCGCCTGCCCCCAATCTGTTGGGAGGTGCCCGTCGATCTGACAGTGCTGTGACCGCCGCCAGATCCTGTGCGGCATAGGCAGCGAGGAAATCACGCACTACGGCTTCTGCAGGCCGGGAGGCCGCAGGCGCCGCCATCAAAAGTGTCACCAGCGCCAGCAGCCGCATCATGCCCGCCGTTCCTAAAGCGCCATATCCCCGCGGATCGCTTCGGTCGTCGAATGACGGCCGTCGTGGCTCCACCCCGGCGGCTTCCAAAGATAGCGTAGCCGATCGGACCAGCGCGGCGCCGCCGCCATCCGGGCGATCAGGCGCTGGACCCCCCAAGTCTGGATGTCCCAGATATGGTGGCTGTCCATCTGCTCGACGAGGCCGAACGTCGGCTCCTCGCCCTCGGGCTCGAACGTGCCGAACAGTCGGTCCCATATCAGCAGCACCTGGCCATAGTTGCGGTCGAGATACTGCGGCTCGGTACCGTGATGGACACGGTGATTGGCCGGCGTGCACAGCCAATCTTCCAGGACCCCCATGCGTCCGACCAGTCGCGTGTGGTTGAAGATGCCCCAAAGATTGCCAAAGAATTTTACGGCGAGGAACATCGCTGGATGCACGCCGACGAGCGCCAGCACGAAGTAGCTCGGCGACAGCAGCCCGCCACCGCCCAGGATGGTGCCGCGATTGGCAACCAGCAGGTTCATCTCGCGCGAACTGTGATGCGATGTATGGATCGCCCATAGAAAGCCGACGCGATGCGCCATTCGGTGATCGGCATAATAAGCCAGGTCGTTCAACAGGAACGCCAGCACCCATCCCCACCATGCAAACGGCATCGTCGTGATCCGATGGTCATAGACCCACAGATAGACGGCAATGAACGCCGCCCCCAGCACCAGCGCCTCGACCGCAAGCGTGAACAGTGAATTGGCGACGTTCGCCCAGGCGTCGCGTTCGTCCCAGCGACTGCTGCCTTCCAAGACATAGGCGATGCGCTCTACCGCCAGCATGGTCATGTAGGTGCTGAAGGTGATCCAGAAGCCCTGGCCATGACCCATTTTCCAGGCGATGTCCGCCAGCGTTGTGCCGAGCGCGGTGAACAGTTCGCTGGCCATCATGTTGCTCCCTACGTCTGCGGGAGCTACACTGTATTTGACTGACAAGGTAGTCAACAAGAATATCGTGACCAGCGCCGCTAAGACCATTTCCGAAAGATCGGGACAGCGTAAGCGGCAGCGCGTTGCAACGCGTGACGCAGTAGTCGCGGCTGCTCTGGCACTGTTCTCCCGGCGCGGCTTCGACGGCACCGCACTTCCTGCGGTCGCTGCGGCATCGGGTGTGCCGGGGCCGCTCATCATTTATCACTTCAAGACCAA
>JBBSOT010000598.1:0-2873 GCA_038259455.1 Hyphomicrobiales bacterium
AAGGCGCTGGCCCAGGACCTGGCTTCGCGCGCGACGTCCCACCCAATGGCTACGCATGGTGGTACGTCGATGCGATCAGCAAGGACGGGTCAAACGCACTCACCGTCATAGCCTTCATCGGCAGTGTTTTCTCTCCCTACTACGCATCCGCGCGGCGCCGTGGCGATGCGGATCCGCTCAATCATGTCAGCATCAACGCAATTCTCTACACCCCGCGTGGCAAATACTGGTCGATGACCGAGCGCGGTCGCGGCTCCGTTCTGAGATCCCCGACCTCACTCTCCATCGGCCCCAGTTCTCTTTCGTGGAACGAGGGGAAACTGGCCATCGAGATCGACGAGTGGACTGTCCCCTTCCCGCGCCGCTTGCGGGGAAAGATCACAGTAGATACGGGACCGATCTTTGCCGAGACACACGCGCTCGATGACAATAGCCGTCATCACTGGCGTCCGATTGCACCCTGCGCCACCGCGAGAGTCAGCTTCGAAAAACCCGGACTCGCATGGACCGGAGCAGCATATGTCGACATGAATTTCGGCTCGGAGGCGCTTGAGCAAGGCTTCAGGAGTTGGACGTGGTCGCGCCAGAACACCATCGATGCCACCCGCATTCTTTATGACGTCGAGCAACGGAACGGTGTCGAGCGCAGTCTTTCGTTCCAGTATTCCGTTCAGGGAGCGCTTGAACGCTTCGAAGCGCCGCCAAAGTGGCAACTGCCTGGCACAGGATGGCGGGTATCACGCGCAACAAGGGCTTCTCCCGAAAAACCGGTGCGCATTCTGCGAACCCTCGAAGACACGCCGTTCTACAGCCGTTCGATCCTTGGCAGCAGCGCTGGCTCTGACAATGCATGGTCGATACATGAAAGCGTTGACCTCGATCGCTTCCGCTCGCGATGGGTCCAGACGCTCTTGCCTTTCAAGATGCCGCGACGGCCACGCTGACTACTTTGGCGAGCGCTCAGCTTCGGCCTTGGAGCGGGCGGCACGTTCGCGATCGTAGCGGCGCATGTTGAGCACTTCCCGTACCCCGAAGACAAGCGCCAGCCCCAGCACCAGGGATATCTCGAGAAAGATGATGACGCCTGAACTCATTCCCCTGGTTCAATCTGCGCCTCGTGCCTTACGATGAACGGCCGACCGGCAGCACCGGTTGGACGCCGGGACTCGCGCGACGAAAACCCGGCCAACAGGTCAATCATCCTTTCGGACCGGCCCTTGACGTTCCACCATGGCGGAATGACCGGACCTCGCTTGGGCGGAGCAGTGGCCGCAACTGCGTCGATCAGGAATCCGGCTTGCGGCAGCGCGTCATCACCCATGGCACTATCACTGGAGATCCTCGTTGCGATCGCCTGGACCACCAGCCTCAGTTTCTGAGACCTCGACGTGATTGCCCGTGTTTCGACGGGGTTGACGTCGCGAGCCACCTTCATGCCAATCTCGCGGTAAAGAAGTCTCGCTACATTGATGCCAACCCGGCAATTGCGGGGCAGCGCGCCTATGCCGGCAAGTGAACGTCCATAAAGTCTATCGGCCTCACCAAGCAACCGCCCGACGATCCCCTGTACAGCAGCATCGTAGCGCGGTGCAGCAAGCCATTCGGCAGCATCACTGCCACCATCGCGCAACCAGGACAGCGGCATGTAGACCCGGCCATTGCGCGCGTCCTCGCCGATATCGCGCGTAATGTTGGTGAACTGCATGGCGACACCGAGGTCACAGGCGCGCGCCAGCACTTGCGGATCTCGGCGGTCCATCAGAAGCGTCATCATCAACCCGACGGTCCCGGCCACACGCACCGCATAGGCGGTCAGGTCGTCCAACGTGTCGAAGCGCTTGCCTGCCGCATCCCAGCCAAGGCCTTCGACCAGTGCGTCGGGGATGGCCCGAGGTATGGCAAAGCGCGCAACGACATCAGCAAAGCCGCGCTCGACGAAACCTGAACCGGGCCGGCCGGCATAGATGCGGTCGAGCATCGCCCCGAGTTCCTCGATCGCTGCGCTACCGCCAGCATCGCGGTCAATCAGGTCGTCGGCCATGCGGCAGAAAGCATAGACGGCATAGGCAGGCTCCCGGATTTCGACCGGCAGCAAAAGCGAAGCAATGTAGAAGGACTGCGATCCCTGCCTGATGGACGTGCGACAGGCAGCGCAATTGGCAGGCGTGGAGAACGGTTCAGGCTGCAAATGCAGAGGCATGGGGTACGACCTTGTCGAGTATTCTTGCCGACGACAAAACGCCTGGAAGCCCGGCACCTGGATGCGTGCCTGCACCGACCAGATAGAGATTTTCGATCGTCTCGCTGCGGTTGTTGGGGCGAAACCAGGCGCTCTGGGTAAGGACAGGTTCGAAGCTGAAGCCGGAGCCTTTTTCTGAGAGCAGCGCGTCCCTGAAATGCTGCGGCGTGATGAAAGACGAGGTGACGATCTCTTCTTCCAACCCCGGCAGCAGGGTCGTCGAAAGCCGTTCCATCACAGCTCGCCGGCGCCTTTCGCCTTCTATGCTCCAATCGATGTTGCCGTCGAGATTCGGCACCGGACAAAGGGCGTAGAAGGCATCGCATCCCGGCGGCGCAACACTGGGATCAGTGGCGCTCGGGCGATGAAGATAGATCGAAAAATCTTCGGTCAGTCGCTTCTTTTCGAAGATGTCGTGGAGAAGTTCACGATAGCGCGGCCCAAGCAGAATCGTATGGTGCCCGACGTCCCCATAGCGTCGCTTGACGCCAAAATACCAGACGAACAGGCCCATCGAATAGCGTGCCCGTCGGAGCTTTCCGGCGCTCCAGCGCGATTTCCGCTCACGGCCGACAAGCTTGCCATAGGTCCAGGCGGCATCAGCGTTCGACACGACGATGTCGGCTGGAATTAT
>JBBSOT010000599.1:0-2822 GCA_038259455.1 Hyphomicrobiales bacterium
ATATGTGCTGACCGACGCCCAGTGGGCGAAAATGGAGCCGCATTGCTGGGGGAAGAAGTCGGACCCCGGCCGCAGCGGCGCGGATAATCGCCGGTTTGTCGAAGCGGTGTTGTGGATCGCGGATAGCGTCCCCGGACGTGGTGGGAATTCGGCGTATGCGGAGGGTGGTCACCGGGAGGGTGCGATAAGGTGGAATTATGAAGCCCACCAACCAGCACCGAGGCCCCGATGACCGAGGACAGAATGGCGCTAATCGAACCGCTGCAGAAGAGCGAGGACGGCGATTTCCTACGCTCCGTAGCCGAGGCGGTACTGCAGCTGCTGATGGAGGCCGATGTTGAGGGGCTAATCGGGGCTGGCCGGCACGAGCGCAGCGTGGAACGGCTCAATTACCGCAATGGATATCGTGACCGCAGCTTCGACACGCGGCTCGGCCCGTTGAGCCTGCGCATCCCGAAGCTGCGGCAGGGCTCGTACTTCCCGCCGTTTCTGGAGCCGCGTAAGACCGCCGAGAAGGCGCTGGTGGCGGTGATCCAGGAAGCCTGGATTGGTGGTGTGTCGACCCGCCGTGTCGACGAACTGGTGCAAGCGATGGGCCTGTCCGGCATCTCGAAGAGCCAAGTCTCGAAGCTCTGCAAGGACATCGATGAACGGGTCACTGCTTTTCTGGAGCGGCCGATCGAGGGCGAGTGGCCGTATCTGTGGCTCGACGCGACCTACCTGAAAGTGCGTGAAGGTGGCCGCATCGTCTCGGTAGCGGCAATAATCGCTGTCGCCGTCTCGACCGACGGCCGGCGTGAGATCGTCGGTCTCGGGATCGGCCCGTCGGAGGCGGAACCCTTCTGGTCGAGCTTCATCAAGGGCCTGGTCAGACGCGGCCTGAAAGGCGTCAAGCTGGTCATCTCTGATGCTCATGACGGCTTGCGCCATGCGATTACCCGCGTGCTCAGCGCGAGCTGGCAAAGATGCCGGGTGCATTGGATGCGCAATGCGCTCGCGCACGTGCCCAAAGGCCAGCACACGATGGTCGCCGCCGCGATCCGGCAGGCCTTTCTGCAGCCCGATGCCGCGGCGGCGCACAACACTTGGCGGCATGTCGCCGATCAGCTGCGGGTGCGCTGGCCCAAGCTTGCCGCGCTGATGGACGACAGCGAGCACGACGTGCTCGCTTACATGGCCTTCCCGTTCCAGCACCGGACCAAGCTGCACAGCACCAATCCGTTGGAGCGGCTGAACAAAGAGGTCAAACGGCGGGCCGATGTTGTCGGCATCTTCCCGAACGAGGCCAGCATTACCCGGCTGATCGGTGCCGTGCTGCTCGAGCAGAATGATGAGTGGCTGCTGCAGCATCGCTACATGCAGATCGAGGGAATGGCTGAACTGACAGCGCCGCTGATCGACGCCGATCCGGCAAAACTTCCACCCCTGGCGGCCTGACCATGGCCACCTCAAACTCCACCCAAATTTACACCAGCTTGACGGACGCGGCAGTTTCCGGGCGTCATCAGGTCTGCGGCTGCGCGAGCAAGGCCTTTTTGACGATCACCAGATTGGCCAGCGCGAACAAGCTGTAGAGCTGCGCCGTGTTCTTGAACAGGCCGCGATAACGCAGCTTCTTATGGCGGAACAGGTTCTTGACGACGTGGAAAGGATGCTCGACCCAGGCCCGCAGCTGCGCCAGCGCCCGCTCGACCGGCTCGGCCAGATCCCGCAGCGCTTTCGGCAAGGCTTTGATGATGCTGCGCTTGATCGCAATGTTCCAGGATACGTCGCGCTCGGCATGTTCCGGCCGCTTGTCGGCCCCGGTGTAGCCGGCATCGGCAAACACCGCCTCCTCGCGGCCATGCAATACCGCCGCCATCTGGGCGATGTCGGCCTGGTTGGCGGCGGTGCCGGTGACGCTGTGAACCACCCCCGAGGCGACATCGACCCCGATATGCGCCTTCATCCCGAAGTGCCACTGATTGGCCTTCTTGGTCTGGTGCATTTCCGGGTCGCGGCTCTTCTCTTTGTTCTTGGTCGAAGATGGGGCGGCGATGATCGTGGCATCGACGATTGTGCCCTGCCGCATCAACAGGCCACGCTCTTCCAGCATCGCGCCCACTTTGTCGAACAGTGCCCGGGTCAGGGCGTGCTCCTCCAGCCAATGGCGGAAATTCAGCACCGTCGTCGCGTCCGGAACCGCCGCCACCGACAAGTCGATCCCGGCAAAGCCCCGCAATGCCTGGCTATCGTAGAGCGCGTCCTCCAGGGCCTCGTCGGCCAGACTGTACCATTGCTGCAAAAAGTAGAGCCGCAGCATCCGCTCCAACCCGATCGGCGGCCGGCCACGCTCGCCCTTTGGGTAGAACAGCCGCAGCCGTTCCACCAGCCGCGCCCACGGCACCACCACCTCTATGTCCGCGAGAAACCTGTCGCGCCGCGTCTGCTTCTTCTTGCCGGCGTATTCCGCCTGCGAAAAGCTCCCCGGACGCTGCATCACCCTGCCCCTCGGCCCCACGAACAAGCAGAGCCTACCTCATACAGATCCGCAGTCGACCATTTCTTCGGTGTTTCCCTAGCTTTAAAACACGCAACACTATAAATAACGTGAAAATTTTCAATCTCCCCCGGAGCCGGCGTTATTGTTGGCCGCCGAACGTAACGCAACAGGTAAACATCAGCGGCGAAGGCATTCCGGTAGGTCTGCCATCGCGAACGCTCCGTCATATGATAGCACCGGTGACGGACGTAACGCCAACGGCGCTAACATCCGATGGGACGGCCGCGAACGCAGAAAACCAGATTGCCGTTCCGTTATTTAGTGAGATTGCAGGAGAGGG
>JBBSOT010000600.1:0-2775 GCA_038259455.1 Hyphomicrobiales bacterium
AAATACCGGCTGATTCCGGCGTTCTTCCGGATCGCTGGCGGACCGAGCCGTCAGCCAGAACCACGACGTCCATCGGGATATCCCACGGCATCGGAAATATTGTTGGAATGACGCAGTCCGCAAAGCCGACGCCGATAATTCTTGGCAAGGGATCAATCTGTGCCAAGGTTCGGTCATAGTATCCACCGCAGTTGCCCAGTCGGAAGCAAGCTTCATCGACCCCAAGCAAGGGTGAAATCACGATATCGGGCACAATTTCCATGCCGTCGGCAGGCACGGGAATGGTAAGCGTCCGGTCTGACCGCCCTATGTCGCGGTTTTCCACGGCAGGAGATCGTCGACCCGGTTGATCTTGTAGTCAGAGATGCGTGCAAGTGTGTCGGCCAGCCAGGCCTGCGGATCGATACCGTTCAGTTTGGCTGTCTCGATCAGGGTGTAGGCGATTGCGGCGGCCTTTCCACCAGTCTGCGAGCCCACGAAGAGATAATTTTTCCGGCCAATGGCGATGGAGCGCATCGCGCGTTCGGCCGTGTTGTTGTCGAGTTCCAGGATGCCGTGATCGAGGTAGGGTCTGAGCCGTTCCATGCGGGTCAGGGCATAACGGATCGCGGCCGCCAGCGGCGACTTTCCGGAGATGCTGGGCAACTGAGCATGCAGCCAGACTTCGAGATCATTGAAGATCGGCTTTGCCCTGGCTTGCCTGATCTCGACCCGCAACTCTGGTGGTGATCCCCGCGCGTCCTTCTCGACCGCGTAGAGCTGCGCGATGCGCCGGATGGCTTCATCGGCTATGGCCGAGCCTTGGGCTCGGTGGATGTCGACAAACTTACGGCGCACATGTGCCATGCAAGCGACCTCGCGGATGTCTCCGGAACGGTAGATGTCCTCGAACCCGGCATAGCCATCCGCGTGCATCCAGCCTTGATACTTTGCGAGGTGATCCTTCGGATGCTGCCCTTTGCGATCTGGCGAGAACTGATACCAACTGGCAGGTGGGGCATCACCGTCCCACGGTCGTTCATCCCGGCCATAAGCCCAGAGCCGCGCTGTTGCTGTCTTGCCGGTGCCGGGGGCCAGCATCTTCACCGGGGTGTCGTCTGCGAAGATGGCCTGTCCAGCCAGCACGTGCCGTCCAATGGCATCTGCGAGCGGTTCCAAAAGGGCCGTGGATTTGCCAACCCAATCGGCCAGCGTTGAGCGGTCAATGTCGATCCCCTCGCGCTCGAAGATGCCGCTCTGGCGATAGAGCGGCAGGTGATCGGCGTATTTGTTGACCAGCACATGTGCCAGCAGGCCGGGTCCGGGACGGCCCCGTTCGATCGGGCGTGATGGCAAAGCAGCCTGCGAGAAGCCCTCGCAACCCGAACATGCAAAGCGGGGCCGCACGATGCGGTTCACGATGAACCGGCCGGGAGCATACTCCAACTCTTCGGTCACATCCTCCCCCAGTCGGCGCAGCGCACCACCACAATGGGCGCAATCGTCGTCGCCCGTCGTCAGTTCGACTTCCATGCGCGGGATGTGATCGGGGATCGGCCGGCGCTTCGGCTTGTCCTTCGGCTCCTCGTCGGGAAGCCGCAGCTTCGCCGTCATCTTGGCGACAGCGATCTCGCTCGTCTCCAATGCCAGTTGAAGCTGTTCGATGCTCTCGGAAGAGGCGCCGAACCGTTGATTGCGATGCCCCGCCAGTTGATGCCGCAACTTCTCGATCAGGACCGCCTGCGACTTCACCTCAGCCAGCAACAGCGCTGTGAACTGTCTCAGTTCATCAGGGTCTTCCGGCAGGGATTTGGCCACGTCCAGCATGGCCGAAGCATAGCAAAACAAGGCTGCTACGGGAATCCCGCGCGTGCACTCACGGCAGGTTTATCCCGCCTTGAGCGGCGTCCAGCTGCGTTGTGGCAATCGCCAGTCGATCCCCTCCAGGAGCATCGCCAACTGGGCAGCTGTCAGGGCGATCTTGCCCTCCTTGGCCGACGGCCAGACGAACCGGCCCTTCTCCAGGCGCTTCGAGAACAGACACGCGCCCTGTCCATCCCACCAGATGATCTTGATCAGATCGCCGCGCCGACCACGGAAGACAAACATGTGACCCGCAAACGGGTCTTGCTTCAGCGTCTGCTCCACCTGGGCCGCCAGCGTCGTGAACCCGCGCCGCATGTCCGTCACGCCAGCCGCCAGCCAGACCCGTGTGTTCGCCGGAACCGGGATCATGCAGACAGGCCCCGGATGAGCCGGGCCAATGCTTCGGGATCGTAGCCACCAATGACCTTCAGCCTATGACCGCCTGCAATGTCGATCTCAATCGCGCCGTGCACTGGCTTGGCGTCTGGCGTCAGGATCGAGTCTTCGTTCCGGGGCCTGTCAACAATCTCAACCGGCAGGAAACAGGGCGCATCATCTCCCAGAGCCTCAACTGCATCAGGATCTGGTGCATACCGTGGATCGCGCAGCCATTTGAAGATCATGTTCGCGTTCATCGCATAGCGCCGGGCGACCTGCGCCACCGAAACGCCCGCCGCCGTCGTCTGAAAACAGATCGACCGCTTCTCTTCGTCCGTCCAAAGCCGCTTCGTCCGACGCGCCATTCGCTGCCCCATAGTGTCCGCTATCCAAAGTGGACACTATCGAACACACTCCATGCGCGGCAGAGCAGTCAGCCCGGACGCTTACGTGCTAACGGCAAGCCTGGACTACTGACCTCAAGTGACAACACCCATCTGATTGCCTGCCAACACCCGTTTGGAGATGTCTGCTTTGCCGCGTAAAGTGAAG
>JBBSOT010000601.1:0-2755 GCA_038259455.1 Hyphomicrobiales bacterium
AATGCTCCGCCGCTGCGCTCCCGGTAGATACCCATTGTCGATCGCCGCAGCCTCTGTGCGGACACGCTCGATCAGCCCGGACGCGTTCAGCACCCCGCCTCCGAGGACGATCACCTCGGTCGCCGTGATTGCGCCAATCGAATGGCACAATTGCGCCAGGTAGTACGCCACCAGCCCCTGCGCCTCATGATCTTGACCCAAGTTCGACAGCGATACCCCCCAGCGCGCGGAGATGGCAGGGCCGCTAGCAAGCCCCTCCAGGCAATCGCCGTGGTGCGGACATACACCGGGAAAGATGTCCACTCGTCCGCGCCGGGGTGTGAACAGATGGCCCATTTCCGGGTGGGCGGCGCCGTGGACAAGTTTCCCGCCGACGACCAGCCCGCCGCCGATCCCCGTTCCGACGGTGACATAGGCGAGCGAACCGCTGCCATCGCCGCATCCGAACCGGGCCTCCGCGATTGCCGCACCGTTGACGTCGGTGTCGAAGCCGACAGGAACGGACAGCTGCCGCCCGAGATAGCCCGCAATATCGGTGCCTGACCAACCCGGCTTGGGAGTGTTGGTGATTTGCCCCCAGCGGGGAGACCTTCGATCCAGTTCGACCGGGCCGAAACTCGCGATACCCAGAGAACGGATCGGCCCCTGCTGAGCAAACCAATCCGCTGCCCGCCGTAACGTATTTTCCGGAGTGGTCGTTGGGACGGAATGCACCGCCGAAATCTCGGTCGGCGATTTTCCGACTGCCAGCACGAACTTCGTCCCGCCCGCCTCGATACCCGCGAGCAACCCAGAGCCGCTCACCTGGTGCGTCCCCGGAGTTGCGGGATCGGCATTACAAGATGTTGCTGCATAGCTGGTGTCACCTCGCGATCGTAATTAGGGGTTTGCCACACTCATGCATTTGCCATCGCGATTTGCAACTCTGTGCGGCCGTGCGAGAAGACCAGCCTCGTCAGCGCAGCGGCAGTTTGGTGATAGATTTTATTTCGGACAGCGCGACGGTGGAGTTAATTTCTTGCACCGCTGGCAGCTTGCTCAACTGGTCGAAGAAGAAGCGTTCATACGCATCGATGTCTTGTGTCACGACCCGCAGCATGAAATGGGTCGTCCCGATCAGGACATAAGCTTCGAGCATTTTGGGAAATTCCTGGATCGTCTCGAAAAAGGAAATGGAAGAAGCCGATCTGCCAAAATCAGATAATCCCGGCCAGAATAGCCAGCTGGCCAATTCAATCCGGAATCAATCGGTAGGCACGCTGGAAGACTATCCGGAGGAAACCCAGAACCCGAACGCGAAGCCATCCCAGAAAGGGCGCTCCGATAACGCTCCGCGCGGGCCCAAATATCCAACGGACTGATCGCTAGGCCTTGTACAGTCCGCAGGCAGTCGCGCCGGGTGACGGCACTGGCTCTCAGGATCTGGAGATCCGGCGTGTGACCGCCACGGCGGCGAGTCCTGTGATGACGGCGAGCAGGCTCAAGGCGGTTTTCGGGTGGCGGTTGGCGGTAGAAAAGACGCTCATGCTCCGTCCATGCTGACGTCCTTCGACTTTGCCATCGTCATGTTGCGGGGCATACAAATTGCCTTCGACGTGACCGGATGGCTCGTCCGGGTCGGCCAGTTTGGTGGCCATCGAACCCGCCACGCGGTCGTACAACCAAGGGAGGATTGTCGCCCCCAAAACCTGTAATTTGCCCGCTCCGCCGACCGTGACCGCACGCCGCGGATGCTCGGAAGAGTCCAGGATGGCTTCCGCGACCAGTTCCGGCGCATACATTGGCCGGGGTAAACGGGCACGAAAACCGGTCAGGTTCCGGCCATGCTGGGGAAATGGTGTGCCAATTGCGCTTGGCTTGATCAGGGTGACAGAGACCGGCGCGCCTTCGTTGGCCAATTCAATACGCAGCGCATCTGTAAGGCCCTTCACCGCGTGTTTGGAAGCGTTGTAGGCGGCCAGGATTGGCCCGCTCATATCACTGTTGATTGATCCGACATTGATAATGGCTCCGCATTCGGTCCGGTCCTTGAGGTGGTTGGCCGCCACGGTGGATCCGTAGACGACCCCCCAGTAATTGGTTTCGAACAGCTGCCGATGATCCTCGATCGGAAGCTCGAGCAATTTCGAGTAAACGCCGACACCTGCATTGTTTACCCAGGTATCGAAACCGCCGAAACGCTCGATTGTGCGCTGCGCGATACGGTCGACGTCCTCCTTGTTGCCGACATCAGCAACCACGAAATCCGCTGTGCCGCCCTCACCGCGAATTTCCTGGACAATTTGCCGGAGCGCCGCCTCATCGCGCGCGACCAACATCACCCGAGCGCCGCGCGCTGCAGCCATCTGCACCGTGCACAGCCCATGACCGGATGTAGCGCCGGTTACGACCAGGGTCTGTTCAGCGAGAGGTTTGAGATTCCAGTTCATCCGTTCATACCTTGTAGTCTAGCAATTCCATTGCATAACCAACGAGGCGCGTCAGCATTGGGTCCGAAAAAGTGGCCATTCCTGCGAGAGATTTATCAGGCCCAGTCGGTCACGGATCGCCGCGTTCGAGGATACGGTTCAGTTCCGCGCCGAGCAGGATTATGTATGCCGAAAGGTAGAGCCAGGTCAGAAAGATAACGACGGCCCCGAGCGCACCATAGGTGGCGTTGTAGCTGCCAAAGTCTCGCACATAGAAGGCAAACCCGGCGGTCGCGGCGATCCAGCCCACTGTCGCGAAGGCAGAACCGGGCTTTAGCCAGCTTTCC
>JBBSOT010000602.1:0-2753 GCA_038259455.1 Hyphomicrobiales bacterium
GCGCGGCGATGCGCTGCGCGCCGAGGTCATCGCCAAGCTGCGACGCGCGCAACTGCCCCAGGCCGAGGAACGCATCGCCGCCTATCCGCACCAGCTTTCCGGCGGCCAGCGCCAGCGCGTGGCTCTTGCGCGCTCCGTTGCAAAGCGGCCCAAGGTCCTGCTGCTCGACGAGCCGCTCGGCGCGCTCGACAAGAAGCTGCGGGAGGAAACCCAGTTCGAGCTGATGGATCTGCAGCAGTCGCTCGGCCTCACCTTCGTTGTTGTCACGCACGACCAGGAAGAGGCCATGACCATGGCCGACCGCATCGCCATCCTCGACAAGGGCGAAGTGATGCAGGTCGCCACGCCCGCCGAAGTCTATGAGGCACCGGGGTCGCGCTTCGTCGCCGGCTTCGTCGGCAATGTGAACATGTTCGAGGGCACCGTTTCGGCCCGGGACGCCAACACGGCCCGCATCAAGGGCGAAAGCGGCGCCGAGATTGTCGTCGAGAATGCCGGCGACGCGGTTGCCGGCAATGCGGTGGCCTTTGCCATCCGTCCCGAGAAGATAAAGGTATCGTCGCAGCGTCCCGAGGGTGCCGCCAATGCCATGCAGGGCGAAGTCTACGATCTCGCCTATCTTGGCGACATGACCGTCTACCATGTGAGGCTGGATGACGGGCAGGTCGTCAAGGCCAGTGCGCTCAACAGTTCTAGGGTCACCATGGATGCGCTCAGCTGGAATGATCGGGCCTGGATATCCTTCCTGCCCGACGCCGGTGTCGTGCTGACCAGGTAGGAGCGACCATGTCGAACGTCGCCATGTCTGCCGATCGCGCCACTGCTGGCAACGGGGCCGCGGCCTCGTTTCCGTCGCGCTTCCTCTCCGGCTTCGTCAGCCGCCTCGTCATCATCGTGCCCTATCTGTGGCTGCTGATCTTTTTCCTCGTCCCCTTCATCATCGTCTTCAAGATATCGCTGTCGCAGACGGCGATCGCGATGCCGCCTTACGTCCCGGCGCTGAGCTTTGGCGATGGAATCGGCGGCTGGATCTCGCAACTCGGGCAGATGAGCCTCGACAATTACCTGTGGCTCACCGAGGACGCACTCTACTTCAACGCCTATGTTTCGAGCATCGTCATCGCCGGTGTCTCGACCGTGCTCACGCTGCTGGTCGGCTATCCGATCGCCTACGGCATGGCGCGCGCGCCGGCCAATCTGCGCCCGACACTGCTGATGCTCGTCATCCTGCCGTTCTGGACCTCGTTCCTGATCCGCGTCTATGCGTGGATCGGCATCCTCAAGCCCGAAGGACTGCTCAACCAGTTCTTGCAGGCGATTGGCGTCATCGACGATCCTCTGCTGATCATGAACACCAACACGGCGATCTATATCGGCATCGTCTATTCCTACCTGCCCTTCATGATCCTGCCGCTCTACGCCTCACTCGAAAAGATGGACTATTCGCTGATCGAGGCGGCCCAGGACCTCGGCTGTCCGCCGATCAGCGCTTTCTGGAAAATCACCTTTCCGCTGTCACTGCCGGGCGTCATTGCCGGCTGCATGCTGGTCTTCATCCCGGCCGTCGGCGAGTTCGTCATTCCCGACCTTCTCGGCGGCTCGCAGACGCTGATGATCGGCAAGACCCTCTGGAACGAGTTCTTCAACAACCGTGACTGGCCGGTCTCGTCGGCTGTCGCGGTCATCCTGCTGCTGCTGTTGATCGTGCCGATCATGATCTTCCAGGCCGCGCAGGCGCGTGCACAGGAGCAGGCGCGATGAACTCCGGCTGGAGCCGCTTCAACATCACCTCGATCGTGCTCGGGTTTGCTTTCCTTTACCTGCCGATCCTGCTGCTCGTCATTTTCTCATTCAACGAGTCGAAGCTTGTCACCGTGTGGGGCGGCTTCTCGACCAAATGGTATGGCGAACTGTTCAACAACCGGGGCCTCATGGATGCGGCCTGGGTCACCGCCCGGGTCGGCGTCATTTCCGCCTCCGTCGCCACCGTGCTCGGCACGATGGCCGCACTGACGCTGACGCGCTACACGCGGTTTCACGGTCGCGTGCTGTTTTCCGGCATGGTGTTTGCGCCGCTCGTCATGCCGGAAGTCGTCACAGGGCTTTCACTGCTCCTGCTCTTCGTCGCCATCGGCCTCGACCGGGGCTTCCTGACGGTCACGCTCGCCCACATCACCTTTTCCATGTGCTTCGTGGCTGTCGTTGTGCAATCGCGCCTCGTCAGCTTCGACCGCTCGCTTGAGGAAGCGGCCATGGACCTCGGCGCGCCGCCGGTCAAAACCTTCTTCCAGATCACCTTGCCGGTCATTGCGCCGGCCATCGTGTCGGGCTGGATGCTGGCCTTCACCCTGTCGCTCGACGATCTGGTCATCGCCAGCTTCGCCTCGGGGCCCGGCGCAACCACGCTGCCGATGAAGATCTACAGCCAGGTGCGGCTTGGCGTAACGCCCGAGATCAATGCTGCCTGTACCTTGATGATCGGCATTGTCGCGGTCGGGGTGATCGCCGCCTCGTTGGTCAACAAGCGGCGCGAAATCCAGCGCCTGCGCGACGAACAGGCAGCCGATCGCGGCTGAGCGATCTGCCGCTGCAAGGTGCCCCGTCGATTGCTGAAATTGGCGCTACTCCGCCGCCTGGCTGCGCGCCGCTGGCGAGACATGAGGCGCGCTCCAGGGTCCGCCGACAAGGAAATCGATGGTGTCGGGTCCGGCGTCTTCCTGCGCGCCGGCAGCCACAACCGGTGCGATCCGGCC
>JBBSOT010000603.1:0-2753 GCA_038259455.1 Hyphomicrobiales bacterium
GCTCTACAGAGAGGGGTCCTTCCGCCTGGGCTCGTCCCCTCGAAGAAGGGACGATAGGGTTCGCCGGATTTGATCACGGCGTGAATGGTGCGGGCCATCTTTGCGGCGATGGCGGTATAGGCTTTGCGGCGCAGATCGGGATTGTGGCGGTCCTGCGCGATGTAGCGTTCGAACTTGTCCCGGAAGCTGTTTGCTTTCTTCATGACTGCAGTTTGCCCGGCGAGCCACAAAGTGCGCCGAAGGCGGGCATTGCCATATTTTGAGATTTTGCTCCGGCCGCGGAACATGCCGGATTGGACGGTGGCCAGATCCATTCCGCAGAACTTCAGGAACTGCCGGTGATGGTGGAAGCGTCGCAGGTCGCCTGTCTCGGCCAGAATGGTCAGTGCGTTGATCGGTCCGATCCCTGGAATGGTGCGCAGCAACAGATAATCAGGGCGGTCGGCCAGCAATTCGACCGCCCGATCTTCAATGGCGTTGCGCTGCCGGATCAGGCTTCGTCCTTCGGCCAACATCAGGCGGAACATCCGGATGGCGTCTGAATCTGGCGCGACCGGCAACCCGGCTGATGCCTTGGCCGTCTCGTAAATATCTGACAACAGGAGAGACTTCTCCACTTTCCGCCCGACCACCTCCCACGCAGTCTTGATGAACTCGTCCTTCGTCATGGCCGAGATCATATGCGGCGACGGAAACATCTCGAGGAAGGCTAAGAACCAATCGGTGCGCGAGCTGCGGTGGAAGCGGTCGGCCTCCGGAAAGTAGAGCGGCAAATAATGTGTCAGGACACGATGCCACAGCTCGGTCTTGGACCGCGATACGACATCATGGGTTTTGGACAGTTCTTGAATGTCGTTCGTGCCGGCAACCATCGGGTCTTGGAAGATCTGCACGGCGCCAATCTGCAGCATATGTAAGATGACCTGGGCGTCCTTTGGATCATTCTTGTCCCAGCTATTGTGCAAGGCCTCTCGCGTGCGGGCGAGGGCGACCGATGACACCAGCTTCAGATCGAACCCGGCCACGCCAAGATGATACATGAGCACGCGATGATAATTGCCGGTGGCCTCGAAGCCGATGCGAACTGGCAGGCCGTATTCCCGCAAGATCGAGATCAGACGCTTGAAGTCGTCGGTGGAGTTGGTGATCGTCATGCGCCGACGGCGTGTCTTGCCGGGGGCGGCAATCAGCACCTCATGACGATGCTTGGAAATGTCGATGCCTACCAGAACACGGGCATCCGGAGTATAGTCAATCTTGGTCATAACTGGTCTCCTCTGTGGTGTGGTTCGCAAAACCACCATAGAGACCTGAACCCGGTTATGGCCGCCCGCTGCGCAATTTGGGGGCTGCGCAGGCGGCCATAACCTTCAACTGCGCGTCATTCCCAACATGCTATGGCATCCAGTTCGCCGAGCAGCCCCGGAACCGCAACACCATCTATCCTCGGCCAATGCGCTTCGACATGATCTGCGAGGCCAATGGGATCGAGCACCGCCTGACGAAGCCAAACCATCCGTGGACCAATGCCCAGGTCGAGCGAATGAACCGCACGATCAAAGACGCCACTGTCAAACGTTACCACTACGACGGCCATGAGCAGTTACGAACGCACCTCGCCGATATGAGGCGGCGAGAAAGCAACGCGGACGCCTTGACCTCATTTTTTTTCCACCGATACGGAAAGCTCACCCCCCGGGTTCACCTCGACAACAATAGTGCCGTCCATACCGGTCCAGTAAACCGCCGATGAAAGGGTAGCGCTGCCGGGCACGCGCGTTTTTCCGTGGTCCACCTCTTCGCGGCCCTTCCCGAGGTCAACCTCGTCCAGCATGCTATCGTCCAGCGCATCGATAGGATCGTCTGACCCCTCGTAAACCCAGACCGGTACCCTAACCGACTTCCGCTTCTCGCGGACCACGGCGTTGAAACGGTCCAGCGTCTTGGCACGCCAAGCACGATCTGCTGGACGCGAAAGTATCGCGATCCGGGGGCGGATATGTTCATCGAACTTGGCTGCGCTTCCCGACGGAAAGCCGTGATGGCTGATTTGGTAGAGATCCACGCCTGCCAGGATCGCCCCATTCAGTTCGAGCATCGCTAGCAGGGAAGGACGTTCCATATCACCTGTCATGAGAACCCGGGTTTTCCCCCAGAAGGCCAGCAGGGCAACGGAATGGTTGTTCTCACGTTGATACTGTTTCTTGCTCCAACCCGCAGGCTTAGGCCGAGAATCGCCCCACAACAGGCGCAGGTCAGAGTAGGGGCCTCCGGCGCAGGCCAGATCAGCTCCCATCGGCAGAGATACGCCGCGAGCCGGAATGGTCTCTGTATCGACCTTTCGGTGATCGATCTCGGGATGTTTTTCCAGCAGTTCCCCAATATCCATCTTCGCGAAACTGCCCTCTTCCAGATGACCGTTTGTTAGAAGCTTTCCAATTTCGTAACGCGCAATGATTTCATCGCCATAGCGGGTATGGTCGGGATGGGCATGGCTAAGAACAAGCAAATCGATTCTGCGCGACAAGTCTGGGCGTCGTTCAAAGTAGGAGTCGAGATAATCGGTGAGCATCTTGGCCTTGCCGCGGTCGCCTCCTGCATCGAACAGAATTGTTCCGCAGGGATACTCGAAGAGCGTCGCATCGCCCCGCTCCACGTTGATAAAATGCACCCGGAGCGGAGCCTGATCATTCTCGGCTCGAACGCTCCCGGATGCCAGCAGGGCTGCAATGGCAACCGGAATTAGAATTCGA
>JBBSOT010000604.1:0-2752 GCA_038259455.1 Hyphomicrobiales bacterium
TCGCCTTCGAACTCGAGGCGACGATGAACGAACGCGGCAAGGACCTGTCGGTGCTCGACGCGACCCGCGCCGTCCCGGGCGATATCATCACGGTGCGCCAGCAAGTCCCGCTCGGCCTTGGCCATGCGATCTGGTGCGCGCGGGCGATTGTGGGCGACGAGCCTTTCGCGATCCTGCTGCCGGACGAGCTGATGGTAAGCGCCAAGGGCGGGGGCCCGGGCTGCATGAGGCAGATGGTCGACGCCTATAACGAGGTCGGCGGCAATCTGATCAGCGTCTTGGAAATTCCGATGGAAGAAGTTTCCAGTTACGGGGTGATCGACCCGGGCGCATCGCGCGGCGCATTGACCGAAGTGAAGGGGCTCGTCGAAAAACCACCGCAGGGCGAGGCACCCTCGAACAAGATCGTGTCGGGCCGCTATATACTCCAGCCCGAAGTGATGCGCGTATTGGAAACGCAAGGCAAAGGTGCCGGCGGGGAGATCCAGCTGACAGATGCGATGGCTCGGATGATCGGCAAACAGCCGTTCAATGCAGTATCGTTCGCCGGCCGACGTTACGACTGCGGCAGCAAGCTCGGATTCGTCGAAGCGACCCTGGCGTTGGCAATGGAACGTAGTGATATGGGCGCAGAAGTCCGGGCGATGGCGAAGCGACTACTGGCTGAGCATTGAGTTCCGGATGCAACTTCGGCCAGAAGTGCAGGATGCGGCTGGTCGGGCAACGAGCGTCCATTAACATCACGGTGCGCATTACCTTATTTCATGAAGGTCAACCCCCAGTGAGCAAGACTATTGGGATCCGCAGAGTTGTCCTCACATCGGGCGCATCCTCCGTTGCGCCGACTTCAACAGACCAGTTAACGCTAAGACGATCGGTTACCCGATGGGTCACGCCGAAAAGGAACCGCCCGATTTGCAAATCTCGTGAAATCAAATCCCGCGTCTCTGGGTCATTTGGACCCGGCTCCAGAAGAGAAGTCGTTGTGCGC
The DNA here is from genome assembly GCA_038259455.1 of Hyphomicrobiales bacterium. Classification (GTDB taxonomy): domain Bacteria; phylum Pseudomonadota; class Alphaproteobacteria; order Rhizobiales; family Rhizobiaceae; genus CAMYMG01. The sequence goes on from JBBSOT010000604.1 coordinate 992, forward strand.
GTGCCGAACGCCCAGCTATGGGAGTATCCCAAATTTAGCGTCGTGCGCTGATTGAATGAAACTCCAATACCTGCAGAGGCAGAAATTGCGTCACCTGGATCGACATAACTAATTCGAACTGGGGGAATTACGGTGTTGACCGCCTTCCCTAGATTGAAAGTATAGCCTAACGTCCCAAAAAGAACCACGGGATCGCTCGGCAGAATAGCTGTCAGGCTTGGCGTGATACCATAGAACCCCGCTCCAGTCGCAGCTTTCGAAGGGCGCCCCAACTCGTCCCGCGAGATACTGAAGGGATCCGAACCTACTGGAATCACTCCTTGCAGATTAGCAATCACGAAGGGGCTGCCTTTCCCCCCATCCAGCAATTGATAACGCGCTGTTAGCTCCACGTCGCCAATACCGCTTCCTTTGACCGAACTATCGATCGTGGCTGCGGCGTCGTTATTCGTACTACCAGCGACTGGCGCAACGATTGAAGTGTCGCTTCGGTAGATGAGCGGAAGGCGCGCGCCAATTTCCAGCCTGTCCGTGAGGCCATACCGCAGTGCGAGCGATCCGGTGAGAACATCTTGCCGGCTTTCGTTGATGTCGAAAACTCCCACAAGGACCGCCTCGACTAATTCAACTCCCCGAAATACCGCGCGGTTGCGATCAGCCCGCGCATAGTCGAACTGAATTTCTCCTGTCAGCTGCCCTCGTCTAGTTACAACGCTACCTTGGCTGTCCAGCACAGCCAGCTCGATCGGACGGTCGGTGTCTTCAGGCGCTTCGCCAACCCGTTCTAGGGGAATGGTGGTTTGGGTTACTGGGCCTGATTCGCTGGGTGCGGCCAGGGATGGGGTTGGCGGCACAGGTTGCCTCGCCATAACCAGATTCTCTACCATTCGCCGGAGGTCGGCAAGCTCAGTGGCTTGCGCGTCAAGCTGGTCCTGTTGTCGATCGATCTGCTCCCTAGCAACATCCAGTTGTGACTGCAGCACTTCCGGGTGCGCGGTCGTCTGCGCTGTCGCAGGCACGGCGGCCAAGCCAGCTGCCAATAGGATCGAAAGACCAACTATTCTCATCGTACCCCCCCAAGCACTTTGCTTATAATCGGATCGACAGCGCATCTATCCCGATACTCTCCACTCGGAACATCGCCGAGCCAAGAACTTCCGGCCCGGCATTACGTAAATCGATAGAGATTGTCGTCTGAGTGTCAATCGCCCGGTCGTGGCCAAAATTGAAGATGCCCGATCCAAACACGCCACCGGTGAAGTGTACGACCTGAATATCAGATGCTTTAAGCTCGACCCCCGGGCGCAACACTTGTCCTAAGTTTGAGACCAGGCCGTGATCGGTAGTCACCGGACTGGATATGTCGATCTCCCTCAAACCTTCCGCCGGTTGTGGAACTTGTCCCGCCGGCTGTGCCTTGACTGAAACGTCCGGTGTCGGAGTGATGCGAGTAATACTGATGCCGCTCTGTCGGTCGTAGGTCACCCTTGTGGCTGCGCCTATGCCGTTTTCTAAAGCCCGCTCAGGAACCATGACTGTCCGGCCTGTCTCTGGCACGTAAACCGTGGTGACCGGTGCACCGCTATCGATCTTTACAACGGTCTGCAGCACCACCTCACCATCGATGGCTGTGCGAGTCTCAACGCTGAGCACCACATCAATGCCGCTGGGGAGCCTTATCCCGCCACGTTGTTCTGCGAGGACTTGATTGGATAAAGCCGTGCGACCGAAGGGATTATCAGCGGTCGTATCCTCACTAAA
>JBBSOT010000605.1:0-2746 GCA_038259455.1 Hyphomicrobiales bacterium
CGATCCCAACAACCGCCTCGTCGCCGACACACTCGAAGGCGAATGGAACGACAAGCTCCGCGTTCTTGCCAATGCGCGGACAGATCGTGAGCAGGCACGGGAGCGCGACCAGTTTTGTCTCGACAAGGCCGTGCGCGAGCGGTTGGTTGCCATGACGGTTGATTTCCACAAGCTCTGGGCCGACCCCGATACCCCAAATCGCGAACGCAAGCGTCTGATTGCCCACATCATCGAGGATGTCACTCTCGTCAAACTGCCCGCGGAAGGCACCACCAAGGTTCATGTACGTTTCAAGGGGGGAAAGCTTCAGACGCTGACTATACCCAGCCCCAAATCAGCCGCCCAGCAGGTCAAAACGCAGCCCGGCATCATCCAACTCGTCGATAGGCTCCTCGATGACCATATCTATTCCGAGATCGCGGAACTGCTTAATCAACAGGGCCATCGACCAGGCGAAGCTGCTCTTCGCGGGCGCAGTGATGCCCGTTTCACCGCGCTGCGTGTCGCCTATCTCGTCCACCAATACAACCTACGCTCTCGCTATGATCGCCTGCGGGAACGCGGAATGCTGACCAAACAGGAAGCCGCAGCGCGGCTTGGTATCCATGAACAAACGGTCGCGAGATGGGCAAAGTTTGGCCTGATCACCAGTCATGCCTATAATGGGCATTATTGCCTCTACGAACTTCCGGCTTCAGACCTGCCCCAAAAGCAGTGTAGCCGATGGAACCGCCTCGAAGACCGGGTAGCCGCACGCGCGATGCAGGCTCCCCAGCCAAAACTGTCAACTGGAAAGGAAAGAGGTGTAGTATGAATGCAGATGGTTGGTAAACAGGCAGGCCCCTTGGCTATCCCACCAGATGATCTTCAAAAGATCACCCCGGCGACCACGGAAGACGAACATGTGGCCCGAATACGGATCCTCGGCCAAAACCTGTTCAGCCTGTGCCGCCAGCGTATTGAAACCGCGCCGCATGTCCGTGACGCCGGCAGCCAGCCAAACCCGCGTGTTGCTTGGCACCGGGATCATTGCGCCAGTCCCGCTACCATCGCCACGATCGCTGACAGCGCGGTCGCACCCTCTACCAAAATGCGCCGACCATCTGACAACGTGATGTCCACGCGCTGCGCGGTGAGGGAGCCCATCGAAGGAGTGGGTGAAATGGCTGCCATTGGGGCGGGGGCCATGCCCGTAACCTCAATGGGAAGAAACGTTGCACCCTCAGCCTCGGACAAACCCGAAGCCTGCTCCTCTGATGTAAACCGAGGATCGCGAAGCCACTTATGGATCAGGTTGGTGTTCATCGCGTAGCGCCGCGCAACCTGCGCAACCGAGACACCGGAAACCCGCGCCTGCGCACAGATCGACAGCTTCTCAGCGTCTGACCAAACCCGCTTCTTCTGCCCCTTCTTGCCCGCCATCGCTCACCTCAAGATGTCCACTTCCGATGGTGGACATCTAGCAGGCACTCCATCATCCCGTCAGAGCGGCGACACCGGACGGATACGTTCCAGATCCGCATTGCCGTCATGAACGGCTACACCGCGCTTGGCATACCTGTCACAGAAACCGTGGGATGAATCCGTCCGGGGAAAGGGGAAACTCGAACATCAGAGGCTTTGTGCAACAGAGTCGATAAGGACTGAAAGGTGACGCCGAACAATCTCGCAAAACATGCACGAAAGCGGGCTTGGCCGCGCCTGATGGCATTGGTTCACCGCGGTCCCAGCCGGGGCGCGGTGGTTGACTGTTCGATTGGAGCAGGATCGATAGCCCGTTCGCTCAGGAAATTGCCGAACGTGGCAAGCGCAGGCACGTAATCGCAGATCACTTTTACAAGCACGAGGATCGGCACCGCCATCAGCGCTCCCGGAATGCCCCAGAGCCAAGCCCAGAAGATTACCGATAGAAAGACCGCCACCACGTTCAACTGCAACCGAGCCCCCAGCAGCATCGGCGTGAGGAACTGTCCCTCGAGCGCAGTCAGCGATTGATAGGCGATTGGCGCCAACATGGCGTAGTAAAGACTGTCGAAATGAACGATCGCAAAAGCTCCGACGCCAAGTGTGCCAATGACCCCGCCCAGGAATGGCAGATAGTTCAGACAGAACGCCGCAATGCCCCAGACAAAGGGATAGGGCATCTCGAGCAGATACATGGCCGATCCGATGGCCAGTCCGAGCACCGCGTTGATGCAGGTGATCGCCACAATATAGCGCGACATGCTCTTCTCGATTTCGTAGATGACCGTCAATGCGCGCTTCTTGTCGCCAAAGCGTGGAAAAGACTCGACGATCTTGACGTAGAACAGGTTGCCCGCAGACAGAAGAAACAGCGCCAGGATCAGTCCCGCTGCCAATGAGGTGACAAAACTGGCCATGCTGCTGACGGCAGTGGTCAACAGACCAGGCTGCTGCAGAGTCACCGTGCCGACTGTGTCTTCGCCGCCCTTGGCTAGGTCTTCGACCTGTTTCGACGCATCCTGAACCGCCGCCACCGACTCGGTGAGACCGCGAAGCTTGTCACGCAGTTCGTAAGAGATACGGGGAATTTCATCGAACCAGTTGGCCACAGATCCGCCAAGCAGCACCACCACCATGCCAATCAGTCCGGCGAAGCCAAAAAGCAATACTGCTGCTGACAGGGGCGAGGGGATCCCCCTGCGCGAAAGCCAACGCACCATCGGTCCCAACGTCAGCGCCAGCATGAAGCCCAGAACGACGGGGAGGATAATATCCTTGGCGA
>JBBSOT010000606.1:0-2707 GCA_038259455.1 Hyphomicrobiales bacterium
GGCTACGGACATGACGCTGGCTTCCGCCCGTGACACGATCCGGATCCTGTCGTGGCTGAAAACAAATGCATCCCATGCACATCCGGTGATTGTCGCCAACAAGGTTCAGTCATCGATCATGGAGATCAGCAAGGCCGATTTTGAAGCGTCGATCGAACGGAAAATCGACTTCACTATCCCTTACGACGCGAAGGCCGCAGCGAACGCCGCCAAGCTGGGCCAGACTTTTGCGGATGCCAACCGTTCGAACAAATCGAGTGCAGTCGTCCGTCAACTGGGCGATTACATTGTTGGCTCCGGTGACCAATTATCCGAAGAAGCCAAACCCGAAAAGAAGAGCCTGCTGGGGAACTTCGATCTCAAGTCGCTGCTGGCTAAAAAAGAGAAAAAGGTAGCGGCTCCTGCCGAGTGAGCTGGCGGCGAGGCTGCCGGACCGGACCGGCGCGGTAGCCCGCCGTTCGATTTTAGTGAATTGTAGGAAAGGCTGGACATCACCATGGCCACTTTACCGCTAGTGCTGGTTATCTGCGGATTGTTCGCCCTCTTGGCGATCACATACCTGCTGGTGGCCAGCCCATCGGTTGGCAAAGCCAGCCATCGCCGGCTGGAAGCCGTGCGCTTCCGCCATTCCCAAAGCACCGACACCAAAGTCGAATCACAGCTCAAGAAGGCCATCGCAGCGCGCAAGCCGAAAGCTTTCAAAGTTGCCGGCTCCGGATCGCGCATGGAAGCCCTCGCGGGACGGTTGGATCGGTCCGGCAAGACGTGGACCGTGAGCCAATACCTTTATACGTCACTCGGTCTCGGGTTGGTGATTGCGGTGATTGTGTTTCTCCAGTCGAAAGCGTTTCTGCTGTCTATCGGCCTCGGCTTCTTCGTGGGCGCCGGCTTGCCACACATGGTGGTCAATTTTTTCATTAAACGGCGTACTGGCCAGTTCAACACCAAATTTCCCGACGCGATCGACCTGCTCGTTCGGGGCCTTCGCTCCGGTCTGCCGGTGACCGAAACTCTGGGTGTTGTCGCGCAGGAAGTGCCCGGCCCTGTCGGCTGGGAATTCAAGGGCGTCGTCGAACGCATTAGGATCGGCCGTACAATGGAGGAAGCGCTGCAGGAGACCGCCGACCGCCTTGGCATCGCGGAATTCAACTTCTTCTGCATTACGCTGGCGATCCAGCGGGAAACCGGCGGTAACCTTGCGGAAACCCTGTCCAATCTCGGCGACGTGCTGCGCAAACGTGCGCAAATGAAACTGAAGATCCGCGCGATGAGTTCGGAATCCAAGGCATCGGCCTATATCGTGGGCGCTCTCCCCTTCATCGTCTTTGGCATGATCTGGTGGATCAATCCGCAATATATCGGGACCTTCTTTACCGACGAACGCCTGATGGTGATCGGTATGGGCGGCGCCGTTTGGATGTCGTTGGGGGCATTCATCATGGCCAAAATGGTCAGCTTCGAGATCTGAGCGAGGAACACAGAAAATGATCAACACCCCGCCCGGACCAACCCTGCTCGGCTTCGATGTGATCCTGGTTGGCACTATCATGGCTGGCGTTGCCGCCTTTGCCGTGGTGCTCGCCATCTACGCCGCGGTAACCGTCAGGGACCCGATGGCCAGCCGCGTCAAGGCCCTGAATCTGCGGCGTGATGAGCTGAAAGCCGGCATCGTCAAATCAAGCGCGAAGAAGCGCACCAGCCTGATACGAAAGACCGAAGGTACAGAGCGCGTCAAAGACACGCTTTCGGGTCTCAAGGTCCTGCAGCAGAGTCAGATCGAAGCGGTCCAGCAAAAGTTGGCGCACGCCGGAATCCGTAACAAGGAACTGGCCGTGGTGGTCATTCTTGCACGGATGATCCTGCCGATCGTTCTCGGCGGAATCGGCGCCTATGCCTTCTACTTGTCCGACATGTTCCCCGAATGGGGCAGCTTCAAGCGCTTTGCTGGGTTCGCGGTGTGCCTGCTGGCAGGCTACAAGGGCCCTGAGCTCTACCTTCAGAACAAAGCCAAGAAGCGCACCGACCTGGTCCGCAAAGGCTTGCCGGACGCGCTCGACCTGCTGGTTATCTGTGCCGAGGCCGGCCTGACCGTGGACGCCGCTTTCAACCGGGTGGCCAAGGAACTGGGACGCGCTTACCCCGAATTGGGCGACGAATTCGCCTTGACCGCAATCGAGCTGTCCTTCCTTACCGAGCGAAAGATGGCGTTCAACAACCTGGCTTACCGCGTCAATCTGGAAGCGGTGAAGGGCGTAGTGACCACCATGGTCCAGACCGAACGATATGGTACGCCGCTGGCGTCGGCACTGCGTGTGCTGTCAGCCGAATTCCGCAACGAGCGGATGATGCGCGCCGAAGAAAAGGCCGCTCGCTTGCCGGCAATCATGACCATTCCGCTGATCCTGTTCATCCTGCCTGTGCTGTTCATCGTGATCCTTGGCCCTGCGGCCTGCTCGATCAGCGATGCCTTCTCCGACGGGGGGCCCAAGTAAGCAACAAGAAACCCGGGATACCGGGGCGTACTAACGGAAAATTACTCGGTCCTGCAGTTGCCAGTGGCGACTGCGGGACCGATGTCTTCCGATTGGTCTCGCAGTCGTTTCAACAGGGAAATGAACACCCGGCGCTCGGCGTCGTCGAGCGGTTCCATTAGCCGGCTGTCCAGAGCCCGTGCCATCGGGACGATCCGGTCGTGCACTTTCCAGCC
>JBBSOT010000607.1:0-2706 GCA_038259455.1 Hyphomicrobiales bacterium
CCCGACCCGCCGGTCTTCCCGACCTTCGCTCACCCTCATCCCGGGCGCGCGCGAAGCGAGCAGTCGCAGGATCAATGGCCAGACCGGAAACGGGGCGTGGCAACGCATCACCACGCCCCGACAGAAGATACAAGAGACGTGCCAAAAACGCTGTCAGGCAGCTTTCTTCTTCGGCTGGATCAAGCCGCGCTCAATCAGCAGCTCGGCGATCTGGATGGCGTTGAGTGCCGCGCCCTTGCGCAGATTGTCCGACACGATCCACATCGACAGTCCGTTCTCGATGGTGGAATCCTCCCGAATGCGCGAGATGAAGGTGGCGTCCTCGCCGGCCGATTCGAGCGGCGTGATGTAGCCGCCGTCCTCGCGCTTGTCGATCACCTGGCAGCCCGGCGCCTCGCGCAGAATGTCGCGCGCCTCGTCGGCGGTGATCGGGTTCTCGAACTCGATGTTGACCGCTTCGGAATGGCCGATGAACACCGGCACGCGCACGCAGGTCGCCGTCAGCTTGATCTTCGGGTCGAGCATCTTCTTGGTCTCGGCGACCATCTTCCACTCTTCCTTGGTGAAGCCGTCATCGAGAAACACGTCGATATGCGGGATCACGTTGAAGGCGATGCGCTTGGTGAACTTCTTGCTCTCGACCGAATCGGCGACAAACACGGCACGGGTCTGGGTGAACAGCTCGTCCATGCCTTCCTTGCCGGCGCCGGAAACCGACTGGTAGGTCGAGACGACGACACGCTTGATGCGGGCAGCGTCATGCAGCGGCTTCAGCGCCACCACCAGTTGCGCGGTCGAGCAGTTCGGATTGGCGATGATGTTCTTGCGCGTAAACATCGAAATCGCGTCGGGGTTCACTTCCGGAACGATCAGCGGGACGTCCTGGTCGTATCGGAAGGCCGAGGAATTATCGATGACGACGCAGCCCTGCTTGCCGATCTTCGGCGACCATTGCTTCGACACTTCGCCGCCGGCCGACATGATGCAGATGTCGGTGTCGGAAAAATCATACTGGTCGAGGGTTTTGACCTTCAGCGTGCGGTCGCCATAGGACACTTCCGTGCCCTGGCTGCGGCGCGATGCGAGCGCCACGACCTCGTCGGCGGGGAAGCCGCGTTCCTCGAGGATGTTGAGCATTTCCCGGCCGACATTGCCTGTGGCGCCGACGACTGCAACCTTGAAACCCATGAGAATTCTCCTGTCCCTCTCCGCTGCTTCGCTATGGAAACCCGCCGGCTCTGCGGGTCCGCCCCGGGCCGAACCCGGGAGGGGCAAGCAGGCCAAGGGAGATCAGACCGTTTTGGCGGTCGTTTTGGCTGTGGCGGTTTTGGTCTGCCGGACTGCGCGCGCGCCGGAACCCCCGGCAGAGCGGCCGTGGAAGTCGATCGAAAGAAAAGCCATCAACAGGCCGCGCATGGTGCAACTCCGTAACGAACGGGCTAATGACGGAGTTCGGCCAAAGAGTCAATTGGATGCGCTGTGGCGCATGGCGTCCAGGCGGCGATCATTTCGTTGTGATTTGACCTCGGCTGACGCCGCCATAGTTTCGTGGTGAGCAAAGGAGATCGCCATGTCCGTCCGAAACCCTGTCCTCACCGTAACATCGGCCGCTGCAATCACCGCGCTGCTCGCCATCCCAGCCTTGGCGCATCATGGGTGGTCGTGGACGGCGGATGGCTTTTTCGAACTCGAAGGCGTGATTACGGAGATCTATCTCGGCAACCCGCATGCGACGCTTGCGGTCGACGTCGAAGGCACAAGCTGGCGTGTGGAACTCGCGCCACCTTCCGCCACCATGCGCGCCGGATTCACCGAGGAGTCGGCAAAGGTCGGCAACGAAGTGACCGCGATCGGCAATCGCTCGCGCGAAGAAACCGAACCACGCATGAAGGCAGTCAGGCTGATCGTCAACGGCAAGACCTACGACGTTTATCCGAACCGGGTTCCGCCGAGCTAGGCACAGGTGGGTGCAGGAGGCACTTGCCGCACTTGAGCAGTTGGCGCCGGTGCAGGCGCTCAAGGTGTCATTTTACGTCTATCCGCTGGTGAATGCGCTGCACATCGCGGCAATCGGAGCCTTGTGGACATCGATCGCGCTGATGGATTTACGCCTGCTCGGCGCATTCTCAAGCCTTCCCGAGTCGGCGTCCCTGGCAATCTTCCGCCGTATCGCGCTGGTCGCTATGGCGGTCGCCGCAGCGAGCGGGCTGGCGCTCTTTGCTGTACGTGCCGGCCACTACGCGGAAATGACCATCTTTCTCGTCAAGATGGGACTGATCGTGCTGGCGGGACTGAATCTGCTGATTTTCGACCGTCTGGCGAAACGGCCCCGGTCACGGCGGGCGCTGGCACTTTCTGCCATCGCGTCGCTTGTCCTGTGGATGGCCGTGCTGATCTGCGGCCGCTTCATCGGCTTTCTCTAGCGCGGTGACGGCGCTTCGCGGTCGCGCCGCGCGAAGCCCGCCGGCTTTGCAATCGGCCGCGCGTCGATGGCATGCCGTTCTCAGTTCGAAAGTGCGAGAAACCTGGTGATGATGGCATCACCCATGCCGACGGTGCCCACTTCGGTCATGCCGTCCGACATGATGTCCCTGCTGCGCAGGCCTTCATCGAGAACTGCCGAGATTGCGGCTTCCAGGCGATCTGCCTCGGTGATCATATTGAACGAATAGCGCAGGCACATGGCGAAAGAAGCGATCATGGCGA
>JBBSOT010000608.1:0-2706 GCA_038259455.1 Hyphomicrobiales bacterium
AATGGGGCGCCTTTTGCGGAGTTCCCTCCAGCCTTCAAACAGCTCCAGGACCTCATGCTTCGCAAGCCGGGTGGTGACAGGGAGATGGTCGATATCCTGGCGCTGGTTGCGCATTTCGCGGAATGTGGGCATTGATTTCGCGCGATGTCGGGCACGCGTTTCACGCCATTGTGGGCAGCCATTTCACGATCGTGGGCAGGCTGGCCGACGCTTTCATAGAGTCAGGCTGGAGCGGTTTGGTCAAGCGCTTTCATGACTGGTCCGCGTCGTCGGAGACTATCGCCTGAGAGGGTGAGACGATGGGCGTTGTGAACCAGTCTATCAAGAATGGCATCTGCAAGTGTCGGGTCGCCGATGGCTTCGTGCCAGTGGTCGACGGGTAGCTGGCTGGTAACGATGGTCGAGCCGCGACCGTGGCGGTCTTCGAGGATTTCCAGCAAATCACGGCGTTCCGTGGCAGTCAGGACGGCAAGCCCCCAATCATCCAGGATCAGCACCTCGACCTTGGCGATAGCCTTGAGCATGCGGGCATGGCGTCCGTCTCCCCTTGCGAGGGCCAATGCCTCGAAGAGGCGTGAGACACGGTGATAGGCGACGGCGCGACCGTCACGACAGGCCTTATGGCCAAGTGCGCAAGCGATCCAGCTTTTGCCGAGGCCGGTCGGGCCAGTGATCAACAAGTTCTCATGGCGGCCGATCCAGCCGCCGTCGACCAGATGAGCCAGGACGGTGCGATCGATGCCGCGCGGGCTGCGCAGATCGAGGTCCTCCACGCAGGCGGCTTGCCGCAGCGCGGCGAACTTGAGGCGAGATGTCAGGCGTTTGGCGTCACGTTCGGCAGCTTCTCGATCGACCATCAAGCCAAGCCTGTCTTCAAACCCCAAGGGTTCAAAGGTGGTGTCGGCGCGGCGCTGTTCGTCCAGCGCCTTTGCCATGCCAGTGAGGCCGAGGGCGGTCAGCCGCTCGGAGGTTGGGTGTATCAGCAAGGGTTTTCCTCTTTCAATGATAGTAGCCTTGGCCACGGATATTGTTGTGTTGCACGGGGAGTTCCTCGGCCGTCTCTTCGAGGAAGGCGCGGTCCAGACCTGATTTAAGGATTGATCTGATCGAGGCGACGGAGCGGGCATGGATCGACAGCCCGCGATGACAGGCGGCATTAAGGCGCACGGCATCGTAGCTTTTGGCGAGGCTTAATACGCCGAGGCAGGTGCGGAAGCCCTGTTCGGGGTGAGGGCGATCCGCCATTACGACTTCACAGAAAGCAGCGACAGCAGGGCCGATCTTTGTCGCCTGCGCCAGCATCCGCGCCGGGGTCCATTCCGCATAGCGACGGTGGGCCGAGGGCATGTGCTCGGGCACCGTGACATGGCTGCGCCGTCCCGGACAGCGCGGATGGCTGGCAACCCTCTGCCCCTTATGGAATATCTCGACGACAGCGCCACAAATACGGACATCAACCTCTTGGCGGATCAACCCGAACGGCACGGAATACCACGAGCTGTCTGCCTCGACGTGATAATCAGGGGCAACGCGTGCGCGTTTCCAACGGGCAAACGCGTAGGGCACATTGGGCAACGGCTGCAGCTGGGACCGGTCAAGCGTGGCAAAAAGGTCGGCTCGGCTGGCGCCATAGCCACGCATGATGCGCATGTTCAGTTCATCCAGCAGACGACGGATCGCGGCATTCAGATCAGCAAGCGAGAAGAACTGGTGATTGCGCAACCGCGCGAGGATCCAGCGCTGCGCGACTTGCACCGCAACCTCGACCTTGGCTTTGTCCCGGGGTTTGCGCGGCCTGGCAGGAAGAATGGCCGTGCCATAATGCGCTGCCATCTCCGCATAGCTGCGGTTTAGGCCCGGGTCGAAGCGATCCGCCTTGATGACCGCGGACTTCAGGTTGTCGGGCACCACGACCGAGGGCACGCCTCCAAGAAAGGTGAACATCCGGACGTGGGCACCGATCCAGTCCTCCAGTCCCTCAGAGGCAACCGCCTCGGCATAAATGAAGTTTGACGCCCCCATGGCCGCGACGAACAGCTTCTGTGCAAGGACCTCTCCGGTCGCAGGATCAATCACGTCGATCGTATCGCCGGCGAAGTCGACGAAGACCTTCTCGCCACCAACATGGGTCTGGCGCATCGTCGGTCGGACACGTCCTTTCCAAGCTTCATAGTGGGTGCAGAACCATGTGTAGGCGAAACCCTCGGGATGGGCGGCGCGGTATTCTTCCCACAGCAGCATCCGCGTCACCCCAGGCCGACGCAACTCACGGTCGATCATAAGCCAATCCGGAATTGGCCGATCCGGGTTCGGCACCGTGGACGAAGCCGGAAAGAGCAAAAGCTCAAGGCTGTCGTCATCCAGCCCCTCCGGCAGTGGCCAGGTTAACTCAGCCCTCCGTGCGCGGGCGATATAGGCCCCGACACTGCCCTTGCCGAGCCCGAGCGATACGGCAATATCCCGTTCGCTCAATCCTTGGCCAAACTTCAATCGCAAAACATCTCTTATGCGGCGCATGTTCAATCGTCCCGTTGGCATACTGCCCTCCTTCATTCCTGAAGGGGCATTTATCCTCAGTTTGCCGTCCAGACCTGCCCACCATCACGCGAAATCACTGCCCACCTTCGCGAGAAATGCGTGCCCATCATCACCCGAAATCGCTGCCCGCCATCACGCGAAACACGCACTGTCGTCTGCTGATCCCGC
>JBBSOT010000609.1:0-2695 GCA_038259455.1 Hyphomicrobiales bacterium
CAGACGGGACTGGATGATTTCGGGGATCCGTGGTTCGACCGGCCGATGGAGGTCCTGCTCGACGCGGTCCGGCGCGAGGCGCGGCTCAACCTGGCGGGCAAGGTTTCCGCGCAGGCCCAGTTTCGCAAGGTACTGGCTGACCGATTGTGGGCGCAGATGTGGTTCGCGCGGCATCCGGAAATCCTCGCGCGGCCGATCCGGCGCCCGGTCGTGATTGTCGGGCCGATGCGGTCGGGCACCACGCGAATGCATCGCCTGCTGGCGGGCGACCGGCGCTTCGCCCATCTGCGAAGTTTCGAGACGATATCACCGGTGCCGCGCCCCGATTTCGAGGATGCCGAACGCGATTTCCGCCCGGTTTTGGCGTCGCGCATCATGAAGGTTGCCCGGTTGGCCAATCCGCGCACTCTGTCGATCCATCCGACCGGTCCTTACGAGCCGGAGGAGGAGCTAGGGCTGCTGGTATCCTCGATGTGGGGCATGAAACACGAAGCGCAGTGGAACGTGCCCAGCTATGGCCGCTGGTGCGAAGGGCAGAGCGCGGTTCCGGCCTATCGCCACATGGCGAACCTCCTCCGCCTGGTCGGCTGGTCGCAGCAGGAATCCTCGCTTCGCCCATGGATATTGAAGACGCCGCAACATATGCTGGACCTGCCCGCATTGCTCGATGTGTTTCCCGATGCGCGGTTGATCTTCACGCATCGCGACCCGTTGAAGGTAGTCGGCAGCGCCGCCAGTCTCGCGTGGAACCAGACGATCATCTATTCCGACCACGTCGATGCAAACACGATCGGGCAGGAATGGCTGCGCAAGACCAGCCTCCAGATCGAGCGGATGCGCGCTGCCCGCGATGCGATCCCGCCAAGCCGCATGATCGATGTGCAATACGAGGACATGGAAGCCGATTGGCGCGGTACGATGGGGCGGGTGTACGATTTCCTGTCGCTCGATATCGAACCAGCCCTGCCGGCGATGGAAGATTATCTCGAACGCTCCCGCAAACTGAAGCGCCGCCCCCATACATATAGCCTCGGCGAGTTTGGATTGAGTGAAAGCGAGGTAATGAAAAAGCTCGGCGACTATGTTCAGACTTACGGAATACCGATTGAAGATGCGGGCGGCGCACGCGCGATCAGCAGTCGGAACCTAAGCGCTGCCGACCAGTTGATCGTGCAACAAGGAGATTGAAATGTTTGGAAAGATTATCGGCGCGGTCGCAGGATCGAAAATTGCAGAATCGACGAGAGGAATTGGCGGCCCGGGGGGCGCGGTCCTGGGTTGGGGCGCAGCCTCGCTCGTGCGACGCTTGAGCATTCCGACCATGCTGGTTCTTGGCGCGGGCGGCTATCTGGTTAAACGCCACATGGACAAGAAAGATGCAGACGAAACAGGAACGAGAACTCCGCCCGAAGTAAAACCAACGGCGGTCTGACCTGTCTGGTTCCTCGAAACTGAAAGCAGGTCATCCGAACAGGGATGGTGGGCGCGGCAAGGATTGAACTTGCGACCCCACCCGTGTGAAGGGTGAGAATAAGGGCCTTTACGGACGTCAACCGCTTTATTCCCATCCGTAACTTGCGCGCGGTTGATCGTTATTGCTTCCCGATGTATTTCATGGAAACTTCATGGATTAGGGGGAGATTAGCTGGTGACGGATCTGAGCAGGATTGGCGAACGAGAAAAGCTCAAGCCTCGCAAGGGCGATGAACCGCATTGGCAGCGGCTGCGCCGCGGCTCTTATCTGGGCTATCGTCCTTCGAAGCGCGGTGTGGGCGGAATCTGGTTTGTTCGTGCTCTTGATCAAGACAAGGGTTGCTACCAGCGAAAAAAACTGGGGGACTACGCTTTGCTAGACCGCCACGAGATATTCGGCCAGGCGCGGCAAGACGCCGAAATCTTCACTCGGTCTGTCGAGAGCGGTGGGGTCGCGGTTCGCACGCTGATAACAGTTGCAGACGCTTGCATCGCCTACGCCGAAGGCAAGCCCGCATCCGTCGGCATACTCAACCGCACCGTATATTCCGATCCGATTGCTAAGGTGAGTTTGGACAAGCTGCGCCGGCATCACCTTCGAAGCTGGAGGAAGCGGTTAGAAGAGACGCCAGCGCTGATCACACGCAACAAGGGCGGTAAGACGCGGACGAAACCGCGCGCACCCTCGACGGTGAACCGCGACATGGTTCCGCTGCGTGCAGCGCTCACGCAGGTTCTTTCCCCCGGTGCGCCTAATACCGAAGCCGCCTGGCAGGAGGCGTTGAAACCCAATAAGGGAGCAGACAAGCGCCGAACCCTTTTTCTGGATCGCGAAGAACGCAGGCAATTGTTGGCAGCGTGCGACCGGGAATCCGAACCTTTTGTGAGAGGCATGTGCCTTCTTCCGCTCCGCCCGGGGGTGTTAGCGGGACTGCGCGCGGCAGATTTTGATAGAAGGACGCGGTCCCTTACGATTGGCACGGACAAGACGGGGACCCCTCGACAAATCAGTTTGCCACCATCTGCAGCCGATTTTCTGGTTAGCCAACTGGATGGGAAGTTACCTGCCGCGCCAATCTTTACCCGAGACACGGGGTCACCCTGGAACAAGGATTCGTGGAAGCACCCTATCAAGATCGCAGTGCGAAAAGCGAAGCTTCCCGATGAGGTGGCTGCTTACACGCTTCGCCACTCCGTCATCACAGACCTTGTTCGGGCCGGA
>JBBSOT010000610.1:0-2687 GCA_038259455.1 Hyphomicrobiales bacterium
AGCTTGCGGGCGATCGTCCACCGCGTTTTACCGCGCGCCAGCCACAGAATCACCTCGCGGTCGATGGCATCCAGGCCCTCCACCGCATCGCTTTCTTTCGCCTTCCGGAGCAGCCGCCGCGCCGCATCGAAACCGTGACTGGCAATGAATTGCGCCGGCGGCAGCCGGCGTTCGTGGATCGGATTGTCGGCGCGGCTGACAAAACTGACCAGCCCCGACGGTTCGCCCGGGATATGGATAGGCACCGTGTAACCATGAACGATGCCGTGATCGGCGGCGAGCCGCAGATAGTCCCGCTGCTCAGCCGAGAGATCAAGAATTGCCTCGAGTTCACTCCAGCGAAACGGGCGCGAGACGCGGCCGACAGCGCGTAGAACCGGACTGTGACGATAGAGAAACGTATCGGCGAGCAAGCTGATAAAGGCGTCGGGGAAATCCTGAAGGAGGAGCGTGGCGCCATCGGTCAGGCTGCTATCGGCCTGGATCAACGAAAAATGATCAAAGCCCAGTCCCTGCTTGGCGGCGACCAATTCGAGCCTCAGCCTGTCGAAGTCGGGCGCCGTGCGGAGCCCTTCAACATAGCGATTGACCTCCCGGCAATGCATGGCGCCCCACCTTCAAGACAAAGACCAATAGTTATAAATCCGTTACTTTTATTTCTCTCTTCCTGAACAACCTGTCATCTATACCAATTTATCCCCGGAATCCAAAGAGGTCAGTTTTGTCTTGCTGCAGCATATCCTCGTAGAGCTTGGCGCGTCGCGCCTGCCAGCGCTGCAAGGCATCGACCACCATCCGGGCATTGTGGCGGGCAAGGCGCACGTCGATGGCATGCGGTGCTTCTTCGTGCAGTACCGCCATGCGCACTGCAAATTCTGCGAGAAAGTCCTCGAAATAGTGATGGGCGTCTGTCCCCAGCAGTTCCGGGTGACCAAGCTCGGCGAGGATCTGGGCTGTCAGGCGTGCGGCTGACTTTTGCGCGCGACACCGGCTGGTATCTTTTCGCATCCGGTAAAAGGTGCGCAGACTGATGCCGGCCTCGTTGGCAAGTTCGCGGTTCGACTTGATCGCGCGTGGACGCGGCAAGGCATGGATCGACCGATGACTGGCATCTGCCGCGTCGTCACTTGCGCTTTCCTTCGAGTACGGCATGGCTTCGTACACTCTTTGGGCAGAGCCATTCTATATAATATTATTCAGTGCAACAATCGCCCGGGACAACGCCGTTTTCTCACCGATGACAACATTCCTACTCGAGTTCGCGGCGGGCGTGACGGAGCAGGCCCAGGATAATTGTCTGCTGCCGGTTGAGCTTTTCGAGCCGGAGCGCTTCGAGCGTCTTGCGACATTCGTGAAGCAGTCGCAGCTCCTCGGGAATGAAGCCGATATGGATTTCTCCTTCCGGTATGAAGGTCAGTCTGTCATATAATTTCAACAGGATAGCGACCTTTATTCGGTCGTCGTCGAGGATCTGGTCAAAGCCCGCCACCGCCGCGGTTCGCGCCGTGACAAGCTTCTGTTGCTTGATTGACACGGCGTTGATCGCTGCACTTGCCACCTCGATAAGCGCCGGGCATTTGGGCAACTTGACGATCGTCCAGCGATGCTTGGGCTCGGTCATTCCGTGACGTTCTCCATCGTTCGACGTGATTATAGCGCGATTCGATTGATTCGGTGCGTCATAATGGCACATATTGATGCCAGTTTTGGCATTAAGCAGTGCCAGAAATGGCACTGTGCGGATTATTCGGTAACTTAATTACGCTGTTTGGACGCGTCTTGTCCCAAAAACCCCGTTTTTGCGGCCGCATCGCGCATTGGTTTTGCGGCCGACCCGCCGGTTGGGGATGCTTCTAGCTGCGGTCGATCGGACCGCGCATTTGAAGGAGCATCAATGTCATGAACATCAAAACCCTGCCGCGCCATGCGCTCGGCAAGATCAGCGATGTCGCCATCGTCGGCGCCATCGCGGCGTTGGGAGCGGTCGCGGCTATGGCCGGTGCCGATGCCACCTTTGCGCCGGCCCTGACGGTCTTCACCGATTATCTCGAAGGCACAGGCGGTGCGATCATCACCGTCCTCAGTCTCGCTGGTGGGATCATCGGCATGGCGTCGGGGCGATTCAGCCTCGGCCAGATCGCCGTGCCGGTGGGCGTCGGGATCGGGGTCGGCACCGGCGTGCCGATCGTCACCGCCGCCGTTACCGCGATCATTTAGATCGCGGTGCGAACGAGGGCGGTGACCTGACATGTCAGACAAATACCAGATACCCCGGCGGCTGGACGATCCAGAGTTGATCGGCTTGTGGACCCTCGATGAGTTCATCGCGATGGTCGTTCCGTTTTCCTGGGGGATCCTCGCACAGCATCTGTTTCTAGGCGTCGGTTTGGCAGCCGTCGGATGGTTTGCTCTGAGAAAAGCAAAGGCAGGGCACACAACCTCCTGGCTCCTTCATCTCGCCTATTGGCATTTGCCGTCGAGCTTTACTGGCATGAAGCGGACGCCGCCCTCCCATTGCCGCTTGCTGGCAGGGTAGGGGCCATGCTTGCCGATATTTCACACGGCCGCTCGCAGGCGCTGCTCAAGCAGCGCAACATGCTCGCGGTCCTGGTCCTCGCTCTCATCGGCCTGATGATGGTGATCATCACCATGTTCGTCAGCCGTGATCGCGAGATTGTGCTGCAGCC
>JBBSOT010000611.1:0-2684 GCA_038259455.1 Hyphomicrobiales bacterium
GGCCGCGAGGCCATGACGTTCCTCGAAGCGATCAATACCGGCCACGGTGGCTCGATGACGACGCTTCACGCGGAAACACCACAACTGGCGGTGCAGCGGCTGGCAATCGCCGCCCTGAAAACGGATGTGCCCATGACCTATAACGACATGATACAATACATCGAAAGCTCCATCGACGTAATAATCCAGGCGGGCCGACATGAAGGCGACAGAGGCATCACGGAGTTTTACCTACCCGGCAATGACACTGAAGGAGGCGAGAGATGAAACGGTTTGAACAAGAAGTGCTGACCTTTACCTTGGGTATGACGAAGGATTTCGTTGCCATGCAAGAAACACTTCGTGAGTGGGGTCACGCTGGATATGAGATTGTCTCTGTAATTCCGCAGATGGCGGCATGGAATGACGTAACGGGATATACCGTGTTTCTCAAACGCGAGATCATCGAGATTCAAGCGGCACAAGAGGATGCAGCATGAAACAAAGTCTTTCTTTTATTCCTGTCTTGGTCTTTCTTATCGCCTCGCCCGCTATGGCGCAGTTTGCTTCACCGACAAATAGCAATGAGCCTGCGTGTGGAACTCTACGAGACTACAAACCGGACTTTCTTGATGCGTTCGATTTTCGGGAAGCTTATCGCGTGACGCTGATACAGCGAATGTATACCTCTCAAGCCCTAACTACGGTTGTTGAATCGGGGAATTGTTCGTGCGAGACCCGGTTCCCGCCGTGGGGTGCTGCTGTCGAATATTATCAAGAACACTATGCAATCATTGAAGACCGGTTCGAGATTGACGCTCGAACCACCTATTATGAAGGCGTCACGAACTCAGTAAGAACAGAGGCCCGCAGAATCTGTAAATCTCAAGGTAATTGGTGAGACCCAAACATGAGCGTTGTCGCCTACTTTGTAGAAACATCACAGAACTTCCTTGATGATGCTGCGGAAACACAATTTGGGTTTGTCGCATCATCCATAGGAACAATAATCGTCCTTTCCGCGACGGTTCTTGTGATCCTCGTTTTCATCAACACGGCCCTTCAGTATAGGTCAATGGACGGAAGAACGGCCTTCTGGCTCGCTTTAAAAATAGTTCTGGTAGGAATCTTTGCAACAAATTGGGTTCAATTTAACGCCTTCTCCGACGCAATCCTGAATGGCATCGACAGTATCGCCGGATCACTAATTGCATCGGTTGGCGGAGGCGTTCCTGGTCCATCCGGGACATTTGCTGAAGAATTTGATACCCTAATCGTTCGACTGGGGGAATATCTGAACGCAGCCGGTGATGAGCTTAACTGGATGGCTGGAGCTATGCTGGACATTCTTGGGGTCCTCATGCTGTCCATTCTAGGCGGCCTTGCCGCCTTCATCCTTGTCGCCTCGCGGCTAATGATTGCGCTTCTTATTGGCATGGCTCCTATTATGATCTTCCTGACACTGTTCGAGGTCACGAAAGATTATTTTTCACGTTGGCTTTCGGCCCTGATCTCGTTTGCGATCTACCCGATCGTCATCGCTGGGGTCTTCGCCACGATCACCGGAGTTGCCCGATCGCTTCTTGGTGAGTTAGGCGACCCAGCGGCCGCAACAAACATCGGCGCTTTGATTCCGTTTTTCATGATGATCCTAATGGCGAAGGGCTTCATACTGGCGACGCCATTCATCGTGAAAGCTATCTCTGGAAATATCGTGATGCCAGCCCTGACAAGTGGGATGGGTGGAGCATACGCCTTTGGTCGGGCGGCTGCGGGAAGCGGCCAGGCTTACAACCGATACATGGTCGGCTCAGCCAGTGGGGCGGAGTATCTAGCCCTCCGTGGTCGACAGGCGGTAGGACTCCAAGAAATGCCCGTTCGTCCCGGTTCGAGCGCCACAAATCAGCCTCGACCTGCGAACAACCCAACCCCGCAACCTACGGGCCCCGGCCAGCAAATGCGGCAACAGGCAGAACGTGCCGAGCGGCTCCGCAAGAAATGAAAAAGGCTCGCGTAAACGGGCCTTTGTTTCCATGACGTTGGGACCAGCAATGACCATGAGTGTTGGCCTCTACGCCCGAATGCCCCCGGCACGTTCGTGCAGTTCAAACTCGGTCACCGTCCCGTCCGGGGCAGTTGCAACCCAGACCCCATCGGCCCGTCGTTGCGTGAGTGTCGCGCCATTCTCCTGTTGTTCACGCAGTGTCTCTTCCTGCTCCGCAGTGAACGGCGCTGTCGGGTCGAGACGATCAACGCCTGCATTGGCGGGATTGGAACTGCCAGATGGGGTCTCACCCCCCTGCCCTTTCGTCACAGCCTCTTCTAATGCGATCAGTTCCTTCTCCGCATCGGACAACACGGCCACAGTCTCGTCCTTGATCTTCTCCGGCTCCGGCAGGTCCAATTTCTGCTGCACCGGCATATGAAACGCCTGCTGGTGATAGACGGCGCCAAGCTGCGCGGCTTCGGTGCCACTCGATTTCTTCTTGCCACGCTGTTTTCGTCGCGTGGGCGTGATTGTCCCAGCGGATTCCTCGGCCTGCGCTCTCCCAACCGGGATATTTGCAGGCCGGTCGCCGCTCGGCGGGGTTGCCGCAGCCGCTGCGATCGGTGCCGGCTCTTTCGTGAGCGGCTTCTCGGCTGACCCCTGCTCGGGCTTCTGGTCGACCTTACCAAGATCGAGCTGTGGAAACGGAAGCTCGCCC
>JBBSOT010000612.1:0-2675 GCA_038259455.1 Hyphomicrobiales bacterium
CGCTCATTATCTCGCCCGTCACCGGATCGAGTGCCGGTATCGGCAGCATCATGATCCGCTTGACCGCGTCGCGGAATGCACCCTCGTCGATCCGGTCCTCGCGCATGTTGTCCCAGTCGCGCCCTTCGGGATAGCCGCCCACCACCAGCACATCGTCGGAGCTGCCGACCATGGCGTGGGAAACCCCTGCCGGCATCACAACCACATCACCTGCGGCCAGCCGCACCAGGCTGCCGCCCTGTCCGAACAAGTCGAGTTCCATCCAGCCGGTGGCCACGCCAAGACATTCGTGCGTGGTCGAATGAAAATGGGCGTAGTCGTAGATGCCGGGATATTGCCAGTTGTTGAGCCAGCCATTCTTGCGGAACCGTGCGAGCACGTCATCTTTGCCGCCGCCAGATACGCCGTCGCGATGGACCAGAAGCGGGAATCGGCTGTTGGGCAGCAGCCCAATGGGCCGGGATGAGTATTTTTCCATGGTTGCCATTGTGAACCTCCCCTGATGGCGCAGTCTTTTCTTCGGATGTAGGGTGCAGGTTCCGCAGGCACTTCTCAAGGCTGCTCGGCCCAAGTCGCTTCATGTCCACCCGATTATAATAACATGATGGAACGTAAGGCTTTCGAAAACGTCTTGCCAATATGAACACGGATGGCTTTTTTCTTCAGTCAGACCTCCATCGCCGCCGGTGGCATCAATCCCCAACGAACCGTCTACTATTCCAGCGTTCGAGAGGAGGAAGCATCGAACGGGCGTTGATGATGTGACCGCCCCCCGACGGCATCAATGTGCCAAGGTGGGTCTGCGATGATCCACAAAGGAGGACGGTCATGTCGGATATTATCACGGTCGGGCTCGATCTGGCGAAGAATGTGTTTCAAGTGCATGGCGCTGACGGCGCCGGGCGCGCAGTCTTGCGCAAGAAGCTGCGGCGAGGACAAGTCTTGGAGTTCTTCAGCCAGCTGCCATCCTGCGTCGTTGCAATGGAAGCCTGTGGCGGTGCGCATTTCTGGGGCCGCGAGATAGGGAAGCTCGGCCACGATGTGAGGCTCATCCCGCCCGCTTACGTGAAACCCTTCGTAAAGCGCCAGAAAAACGATGCGGCCGATGCCGAGGCTATCTGTGAGGCGGCACTGCGCCCGACGATGCGCTTCGTGCCTGTGAAGAGCGAAAAAACGCAGGGTGCGGCGATGGTGTTTCGCGTGCGCGAGCTTCTGATCCGGCAGCGGACCCAGGCCATCAATTCACTTCGAGGGCATCTGGGCGAGTTCGGACAGGTTGTGCCGCAAGGGGCGGCCAACGCGACGAAGCTGATTGCAATCATCGAAGATCCGGAATGCGATCTGCCTGCCGACGCCATCCCTACGCTGAAGGTTCTGGTCGCGGCACTGACGCAGTTGGAGGCAGAGATCGGCAAGCTCGATACCGAGATCGCCCGTCGCGCCAAAGAGAACGAATTGGCGCGCCGCCTGATGACGGTGCCCGGTATTGGTCCGCTGATCGCCACGGCCATAGCGACCCTTGCGCCGCCGCCCGAGACTTTTGGCAAGGCCAGGGATTTTGCTGCTTGGCTCGGCCTCACGCCCCGCCAGCATTCGACGGGCGGCAAACAAAGGCTCGGAGCCACGACGAAGATGGGCGAGCGATCACTGAGGCGCCTGCTGATCATTGGTGCCAATAGCGTCATCATCAAACGGCACGTCCATGCCGCAGCCAGACCAGGCACATGGCTGGCCGGGATGCTGACGCGCAAGCCGCCAATGCTGGTGCGAGTGGCGCTGGCGAACAAGATGGCGCGCATCGTCTGGGCCCTGATGGCCCGGGGAGGCGTCTACCAGTCTCCGGTCGTGGCGGCATAAGCCGACCATCGGTCGCGAGGACGTCGGAGCGGAATAGGGCAAGGAGAAGTTTGGCGCAACGGTCGTGAGACGGGATCAGAGGAACCAGCCTGCAACAAAGTGCCACCGAGCACGCGGCGTTGATTTGGAGCCTGATCTGCGAACACCATACATGGTGTGATTGCGGCGGTCGCTCTCCGGTGGCGCACGAGGTCCGTTATAATGGCCTCACCGAGAAACAGCCGTGAGGAGAACGATCATGAAATACTATGCCGGTTTGGACGTTTCACTGAAAAAGATTTCGATTTGCGTTGTTGATGCAGACGGCAAGACCGTTGCCCGGGGTGTATCCCCCGCCGTCCCCGAGGGCGTGGCGGGCTGGTTTCGGGCAAAATCGCTATCACTAAGGCTGATCGTGCATGAAAGTGGGCAACTGTCGATCTGGCTTCAGCGAGGTTTGGAGCGGTTGGGGCTGCCCGCCATCTGCATCGATGCACGCAAGGCGCACAAAAGGCTTTGTCAGGTTGTTTTGGCATGCCGTGAGCAAGGTGCTGTAACGCGATCATACTTGCATATCAGCAGTATAGTCGTTCCACAGGCTGAACGCATCAGCCCTGGCGTGGCGGTATGATGTTGCGGAAAGGCGATAGCGCTTGGGGCGGAAGATGGTGGCGGTTTGGTCATGGACGGACATAAATCTCTGCGCATGTCGCGGAGATTTGAAGCGGCCTAAGATTTTTCTCGTCGTCTCGTGTGTCGATGGGACGCCTCAGAACGGTTGTTCAGCCCCTTGCGCGAACGGTGATCTATGCTTGGACAAAGATCCCGGATGGCTACGC
>JBBSOT010000613.1:0-2669 GCA_038259455.1 Hyphomicrobiales bacterium
GCCGCAGCGCTGAAGATAGTCGACGGGCAGGTTCTCCAGAATTTTGAACATCACTATATTTCTCCGGAAATTTATCAGCGTCCCGACATTGGCGCCCGTCAGTTCGATCTGGCCCGTTTTGTCTCGAGCGAGGTCATACCGCGATTGCTACGTCTACACACAGAGGTAGTGCCCGACGCGCCGCCCCCAACAGAACTCATTGGAGCGCTAAGGCCGACCAACCAGGAAATAGATGCCCTGGCACACATTTTACTCGGTGATGATCTCGAAGCAGCGGCCACCTACGTCACGATCCTGCGCGATCGCGGACTGTCCATGGAAGTGCTTTATGTAGAGTTGCTGGAGCCTACCGCGCGTCATCTCGGCGAAATGTGGGACAGGGATGAATGCGATTTTGTCGATGTCACCCTCGGAGTCGGCCGGCTTCAAAAGTTGCTCGCCATCTTCAATGACACTTACACGCTCCCTGAACTGGGCACGCGGCGTCGCGTCCTGATGGCAACGGCGCCCGGCAATCAGCATTCGTTCGGCGCATCGATGATTGAACAGCTTCTGTCGGCTGCTGGCTGGCAGGTGGAAATCGAATACTCCGGAATTGCTAGCGATCTGCTTGAAGCCGTTCGCTGCAACTGGTTTGCAGTTGTGGGCTTTACGGCAGGTTCGGAGGCGCAGCTTGAAGACCTTGAAACGGTCATTGTCCAGGTTCGAGAGCAATCTCAGAACCCGTTTATCGGCGTATTGGTGGGCGGGCCAATATTCACGCTAGACCCTGCGTTGGCATCCGCGATAGGGGCCGATGCAACTGCTCCTAACGCTCCTACAGCTGTGCTCGCAGCACAGAAGCTGTTTGATCTTGCGGCGCCGGGCTGGTGTGCGAACGGGCCGAAAGCGCAAGCTGCCAATGCCGCTCGATCGAAGTACGAAATTTGATCGTCTGGATGTGGCCGCTCAAAATTATCGTGGCGTTATTCGGCCAGGGCAAAAGGCCGCCGACAGCAATTCATACGTAAGCCCCATTCCTTGCCACACCTCCCCTACCAGAGCGGTTACCTGAGGCACGAACAGCAGGAGTCTTTTGCGTGACCGGATCCGGACTTGCATTGTCTGATCGAAGAAACCCGCCTGCTGCGAGACCCCTTGCGTTGATACTGCTTGCCTTCATCCCCCTAATTGCAAACGGCTGCGCGCTGAAGGCGCTGGATCAGAAAGAGCGGACGATGTTCACCGAAAGTTCAATGGAAAACCTGTCGTTTCTGGAAGGAAAATGGTCCGGCGAAGCTCCAGACGGAACAAACTTCTATGAATCGTACGTTTGGCAAGGTCCGGGCATATTGCAGAGCACGCGATACAGCGACGAAACCTTCACCGCGGTGACGGATGGTAGCGTCGTCGAATTCAAAGACGGCCAGATAACTTCTACGTGGGGTGAGTATGTCTGGCGGGCGAGGGAGGTTGGCGATGGGCTCGCCGCGTTTGAACCGATAAACGCACCCAGCGGCTTCGTTTGGCGGCGGATCGACCCGGACACGGTTGAAGTGACACAGAATTGGAATGACGAGAGCGGAGCGCCGCAAAGCTATCGACTTTTGCTACGCCGCATTTTCTGAACTTTCGCATCCGAGCGCTGGTCGGTAAGCCGGCGCCGACTATCCGCATGGCGTTCGATTGCTCAGGAAGGGATAGCTACGGTTCCCGATAAGCTTCGGACGTCAGCCTTTGACCAGGGCGTCATATCCCTGCGAGTTGAACTCGATTAGACAGAAACTATGGCCAAACGGATCTGCGAACATCGCGAGTTTGCCGTAAGGTGCTTCGCGTATCTCGCTTTCCCGGGTAGCTCCGGCACGAACGACCTTGGCCGTGGCACATTGTCGTCGACGTGAAAGTCGGGATGGACGGGTGTCCAGCGGCGTTCATAGCGGCGTGGGTCGTCACCGGTTAGACCGAAGCTGCTACCGGCGGGTTTCTGAAGCAGATAAATCTTAGTCTCCGCCCTACATAAAGATCGAAAGCCGAAGTGTCTGATGCGATGGCCGTATCAATATCGGGCACGTCGAAGTTTAGAATAAAGCTCGACGTACGTGCAGTTTATCTAGGTTTTTGATCCCGCACGCTGATGCGTACGCTTGCTCAACTTATTGTAGCGCCGCAGATGGTAATCGCAAAAAGCAAAAATCTCAGCCAGACAATTCGGCTAATTGCTGCCGATTTGCTTTGAGGTCCGGTTCTAGACGGCTGAAAAGGCCACAACTGGGTGGTTGGTTGCCTCTCCTCACTTCGGGGCCGGCATCTGCGTCACTGGTGGTCTAAAATTTAATGCGGTTCCCAACATTGCGTCGGTGATTACAAAATGGACTGGCATGCCCGGCTCAGCACTTTCGATCACTTCGGCCTTGAAACCTTTGGACCGGAGAAATTTTGCGGCGTTGTGTGCGCTGATCAGCGGTTCGTTCGAGACGAGCCCAATTGCCGAACTCGCATTGCCGACTTTCTGTGTGAACGCGGTCGGAGAATAATTCACGATTGTGCCGTCCCACATGATCGACCGCAGGATACCGCTGGAATTCACTTCGAACCGTTCTTCCACTCCGTGCTTGGAAATCAGTTCAACGATTGCAGCCTTAGCCTCAGGCGACGATGCTGCAAAAATCCGCGAACCGGGGTCCGGC
>JBBSOT010000614.1:0-2659 GCA_038259455.1 Hyphomicrobiales bacterium
ATACCGGAATTGCGCAGCCTGCTTGAAGATATCCTGCCCGAGAAAGAGGAGTTCAGCGATTTCAGGGTCGATCACGACTTCGAGACGCTAGGCCGCCGCACCATGTTGCTCAATGCCCGGAGACTCAAGCGCATTGGCACTCCGCCCCAGCTCATACTGCTGTCAATCGAGGATACGACCGCCCAGACCGAAGCCGATGCGCACCGTGATCTGCTGATCGACGAACTAAGCCACCGGGTCAAGAACACGCTTGCGACGGTGCAGTCGCTGGCATCCCGCACCTTGCGGCAAGCGGATTCGATGGAAAGTTTCAAGCCCGCGTTTGAAGGCCGCCTGCACGCCTTGTCGCGCGCGCATGACCTTCTGGTCGAGGAAAACTGGAAGGGCACCGGTCTGAAGCGGTTGGCACATCGAACGCTTGCGCCGTATTTTGAGGCTGACACGGATCGGATCGAAATAGGGGGTCCCTCCATAAGCCTTGCGCCCCAGGCGGCAACCGCCTTGACGCTGATCCTCCACGAACTGGCGACGAACGCCGCTAAATACGGGGCTCTGTCAGAGCCTGAAGGCAAACTCTCGCTATGCTGGTGTGTCGACGATAATAAAGGGGAGCCATACGTGTTCATCGATTGGACTGAAACTTGTCGCAACAAGATTGAACCGCCCACGCGCACGGGATTCGGCAGCCGATTGATCCAGAGCAGCGCCTCACATGAACTTCAAGGTAGTGCCAAACTTGACTATCGTGCCAACGGCTTGTTTTGTGAGATGATGTTTCCATTGAAGTCCGTTGCCAACGGCCACCAGCCACAAGACCACACCGATGAATGACGTGAAAATGGGCCTGGCAGGATTACGCATACTTGTCGTTGAGGATGAGGTCCTGGTTGCGATGGATATCGAGGACATGCTGCTCGATCTGAAATGCGAACCGGTTGGACTGGTCTCGACAATCAAGGCTGCACTCGAAATCATCCGCAGCACTGACAAACTTGACGGCGTGTTGCTGGACATGAACCTTCACGGGCAAACAGTGCTTCCGGTTGCCGAGGAACTGGTCAAGAAAGGCATCCCGTTTGTCTTGGTAACCGGATACGCACGGCGTGATGAAGATCTGTCTGCGATGCGCGATGCGCCACGATTGAACAAGCCGTTTGCTGTAGCGACGTTGTCAGAGGCCATAACAGACGCATTTTTGAATTTGAGTTGAACATCGTTCCGCTGGCAATCCGACTTCTCCAAAGCGGTCGACGGACTAATCTTGCCGCCGACTTTCTGGTTTTCTACATGGATCCCATTTGATCCATCACCAGCGCATCATCGTTGCCTTCGCAAGAGGTAAGCAAAGCTTCCATTTCTGGATCAGCCATCACATCAACTGAACTGGTTGTGTCAGTGGACGATGCAGAGTCACCCTCTGTTGCAGTTGCTGTGTCTGACGATGCTGCATCGGTATCTGTGGTAGCTGCACCTTCGGTCGACGTCGCACTATCGGTAGACGTCGCAGCATCACCGCCAGCATCCATTTTGGCAGTCTTCATAGCGTCCATCGCACCGCTTTGATCCTCGGCACTCATTGCCATGAAATCGCTGCAAGTAACCATAGCAGGATCGACATCCTGTGCGAGAGCGCCCGTTCCCAGCGACGCGATGAGGCCGGTCAGGACGAGTGTGCGTGAAATACTTCATAAGTTCCTCCAAATCATGCAGGTCGCGCATCTGCCGACCTTATCTAGAGCGAAATCTAAAGCGAACGTTTGTTTGTGGCGGAGGTTCCCACGGACTTTGAAGTGGTGCTGCCGTACGCCAATGTCTGCCGACTTCGAATTTGACTGACTGTATATTATTTAGCCCCATGAATTGCCTGCGATGCAGCGACGCTATTGTGCATTTACGTTCAAACCTGAGGTCCGCATAGATGATCGGAGTCGAGCGCCGCCCGTAGATCCACAGCTGAAAATGTGACTACCTGCGTATTCCGGGGTGATCCGGCCACTGATTCCGAAAGTGTCCGGCCACCCATTCCGATTTTATCCGGCCACTGATTCCGGGGCATCCGGCCACCCTGTGATGTGATGCTGTGAGGCAATCTGTAACCGGCTACCTTCCGCGCTTTTTGGCACGAAGGAAGCCCGATGAAGAGATTGTCGATGCGGAAAATCCGAGACGTTTTACGGCTGTCAGCCGAGGGGCTGTCGACCCGTCAAATTGCGGCGAGCCTGGCTATTGGGCGCACCACCCTTCAGGGTTATCTGGATCGCGCTCGAGACGCTGATCTGGCGTGGCCACTGCCGCCAGAAATGTCTGACACCGACCTCGAGCGGCTGATTTTTCTGCGGACGGCGCGTGATGTTTCGAACCGTGCGACCCAGCCTGACTGGGCGCATATCCACCGCGAGTTGCGCCGCAAGGGCGTGACGCTGTCACTTTTATGGGAAGAATATCGCTCCGACCATCCTGAGGGCTACGGCTACTCCCGGTTCTGCGAACTTTACACGCGGTGGGAAGGCAAGCTGTCGCCGGTGATGCGCCAGCGTCACCCGGCCGGGGAGCGGTTGTTTGTCGATTATGCGGGGCACACGATTGACGTGATCGATCCCAAGACCGGTGAGGTGCGCACGGCACAACTGTTTGTCGCCACGCTGGGGGCCTCGAATTA
>JBBSOT010000615.1:0-2658 GCA_038259455.1 Hyphomicrobiales bacterium
CCCATGGCGGCCGCCACTTCCTCGATCTCCTCTTCCGACTTCGGCAGGAATTCGTGCAGCGGCGGATCGAGCAGGCGGATCGTGACGGGAAGCCCGGCCATGATCTCGAACAGTTCGGCGAAATCCGAGCGCTGCATCGGCAGCAGCTTGGCCAGCGCCTTGCGCCGCTGTTCCTCGGTGTCGGAGACGATCATCTCGCGCATGGCGCCGATCCTGCTGCCCTCGAAGAACATGTGCTCGGTGCGGCACAGTCCGATGCCCTCGGCACCGAAGGAGCGCGCCATGCGCGCGTCGGCCGGCGTCTCGGCATTCGTGCGAACCTTCATGCGACGAATCTCGTCGGCCCACTCCATGATCGCCGCGAAATCGCCCGACAGTTCCGGCTGCAGCATGTCCACGGCGCCCTTCAGCACCTGGCCGTTGCCGCCGTCAATGGTGATGATTTCGCCCTTGCGGAAGGCCTTGCCCATCACCGTCAGTGTGCCCGTGCGGTAATCGATGCGCAGGGTCCCGGCGCCCGACACGCATGGCTTGCCCATGCCGCGCGCAACTACAGCCGCATGACTGGTCATGCCGCCGCGCGACGTCAGGATACCCTCGGCCGCATGCATGCCGTGAATGTCTTCCGGGCTGGTCTCCACCCGCACCAGTATGACCTTGCGGCCGACAGCCTTCATTTCCTCGGCTTCCTGCGACGAGAAAACGATCTCGCCGGTGGCAGCGCCAGGGGAAGCCGGCAGGCCGATGGCAATGACATCGCGCGGCGCCGCCGGGTCGATCGTGGGATGCAACAACTGGTCGAGCGAACCCGGATCGATGCGGGCGACCGCCTCCTGCCTGGTGATCAGACCCTCGGCGGCCATATCAACTGCCACCTTCAACGCTGCCTTCGCCGTGCGCTTGCCGGAGCGCGTCTGCAACATCCAAAGCTTGCCGCGCTCGATGGTGAACTCAAGGTCCTGCATGTCGCGGTAGTGGCGCTCAAGCTTGTCGGAAATGGCGACAAACGAGGCGAAGGCCTCCGGCATGATCTTTTGCAACGATGGCTTGTCCGATCCGGCATTGATGCGCGCCGCCTCGGTGATGTTTTGCGGGGTGCGGATGCCGGCGACCACGTCCTCGCCCTGGGCATTCACCAGGAACTCGCCATAGAGCATCTTCTCGCCGGTCGAGGGGTTGCGCGTGAACGCAACGCCGGTGGCGGAACTGTCGCCCATATTGCCGAACACCATGGCCTGCACATTGACAGCGGTTCCCCAGCTTTCGGGAATGTCGTGGAGACGCCGATAGGTGATGGCCCTGGGGTTCATCCAGCTTGAAAAAACAGCCCCGATAGCGCCCCACAACTGCTCCTGCGGGTCCTGTGGAAAGGGCTTTCCCAATTCCTCCTCGACCTTGCCCTTGTAGAGCGAAATGACGTGCTGCCAATCTTCGGCCGATAGCTCGGTGTCCAGTTCGTTGCCGAGACGCGCCTTCTCTTCCTCGAGAATTTCCTCGAAGGTTTCGTGCTCCATGCCCATGACCACGTCGGAATACATCTGGATGAAGCGGCGGTAGCTGTCATAGGCAAAGCGTGGGTCGCCGGAGTCCTCAGCCAACGTCTGCACTGTCTCGTCGTTGAGGCCAAGATTGAGGACCGTGTCCATCATGCCCGGCATCGAGGCGCGTGCGCCGGAACGGACAGATACCAGTAGCAGCTTCTGGGCGTCGCCGAAGCGCCGCCCGGTAAGCCTGCCGACATGGTCGAGCGCTTTCGAGACCTCTTCCACCAGTTGCTCCGGATAAGTCCGGCCGTTGGCGTAGAACCAGTTGCAAAGCTCGGATGTAATGGTGAATCCGGGGGGTACCGGCAGGCCGAGCCGGCACATTTCAGCGAGGTTGGCGCCCTTGCCCCCGAGGAGGTTCTTGTCGCCCGCCTGTCCCTCGGCGTCGCCGTCTCCAAAGCTGTAGACCCACTTGGTCATGCCGGCTCCCATCGATCTGCGGTCGCGCCGCGGGGCTGCAAGGCGCTTACCTCGGCGAGCGATAGAATGCTGCGGTGCGAAAGGCAACCCGATGGCACCAATGGCCGGTTTTACAATCGATTAAGACCGGAATGGCAGTGGCGGACTTTTTCCGGCGCTTGTCAGGCGCAGAATGACGTCATAGAACAAACGAGGAACAGGAGGGAAAGCTCGACTATCTTGAACTGCCGGCGGCAGGCGGTACACTCGACGCGGTCAAGGCGTTTTACAGCACCGCTTTCTCGTGGGCCTTCACGGATTACGGGCCCACCTATTCAGCCTTCGATGAAGGTCTTGAGGGTGGGTTTCAGGCAGATGCGTCGGAGGCGCCCGAAAAACCGCTACCGGTGCTCTATTCGGAAAGTCTCGACGAAACGCTTGCGGCAGTGGAGGCCGCCAGCGGCAAGATCGTCAGGCCCATCTTTCCGTTCCCCGGCGGCCGGCGCTTTCATTTCAAGGACCCGGCCGGCAACGAACTGGCCGTCTGGGGCGAATAGTTCATCCGCTCGGCAATGGAAAATTCTTGGGTAACGATCATACCGTTGTCGTGTTCGTGCGATTGTGCTTTTCGATCACACTGAATATAAGGCCGCTGACATCGACGCTGCGTCGATTCATGGGGCGTAGCCAAGCGGTAAGGCAGCGGTTTTTGGTA
>JBBSOT010000616.1:0-2596 GCA_038259455.1 Hyphomicrobiales bacterium
CATGACGATCACCGCCGCGGTGCCCAGACCCGAGCCAAGCTCCGTGAGCCCGTCGAAATCCATCGGCGCGTCGATGATCTGATCAGACCTCACCAGCGGAACCGATGAGCCGCCCGGGATGACAGCCAGGAGATTGTCACAGCCGACGCGAATGCCGCCGCAATGCGTGTCGATCCGTTCGCGGAACGGAATCGACATCGCCTCTTCGACGGTGCACGGATTGTTGACGTGGCCGGAGATGCAAAACAGCTTGGTGCCGACATTGTTGGGCCGGCCGAAGGACGAGAACCAGGAAGCGCCGCGGCGCAGGATGGTCGGCGCCACCGCAATCGACTCGACATTGTTGACCGTCGTCGGGCAGCCATACAGGCCGACATTGGCCGGGAATGGCGGCTTCAGCCGCGGCTGGCCCTTCTTGCCCTCAAGGCTTTCCAGCAACGCCGTTTCCTCGCCGCAGATATAGGCGCCGGCTCCGTGGTGAACGTAGATCTCGAAATCGTAGCCGTTCTTGTTGCCCTTGCCGATCAGCCTGGCCTCATAGGCCTCGTCGATGGCGCGCTGCAGCGCCTCGCGCTCGCGGATGAACTCGCCGCGCACATAGATATAGGCGGCAACCGCGCCCATCGCGAAACCGGCGATCAGGCAGCCTTCGACCAGAGTGTGCGGGTCGTGGCGAAGAATGTCGCGGTCCTTGCAGGTGCCGGGCTCCGATTCGTCGGCATTGACGACCAGGTAACTGGGCCGTCCGTCGCTCTGCTTGGGCATGAAAGACCATTTCAGGCCAGTCGGGAAGCCCGCGCCGCCACGTCCGCGAAGGCCGGAGGCCTTCATCTCGTTGACGATCCAGTCTCGCCCCTTGGCGATCAGGCCGGCCGTGCCGTCCCAGTGGCCGCGCGACATCGCGCCCTGCAGCGAACGGTCGAACATGCCGTAGATATTGTTGAAGATGCGGTCTTTATCCTGAAGCATTTATCGTTCCTCAGACCGGTTTCTTGCCAAACACACGGACGTACTCGTCTTCGCCCTTTGCGAGCGCTTCGGCCTGCTTGACCCAATCGTCACGCTCGATGCGGCCCTTGAAATTCAGATAGCCGTCGACCCACTCGCGCTCGGCCTTCTTCCAGGAAGCGACCTGCGCAAAAGTGTAGATACCGATCGAATGAAGGATCCCCTCGAGCACCGGTCCGACCCCTGAAATCAGCTTGAGATCGTCGATGGAAGCTGGCTTTTCCATCTTGGCGGGCCGGTTTGCATCCGAAAGCGACGGCTTTTCGCTCGCCACCGATTTCTTGCGTGTCGCGCCGATTGGCTCGCCGCGCAGCAGTTCGGGCGATTTCAGGTCAAGATCGCCTGACTTCGTGATCGGCGATTTGCGCTGCTTGTCGACCATTTCGACGGACGGGGCAGCCTTGTTGGCGGCCACGGGATCAAACAGCGGCGCTTCGACGCTTTCCTTCTTTTCCGCCTTCTGACTCGCCTTGACCGGTGACGGCGACTTCACCCTCCCATTGGTTTCAGGAGCGGCAGTCTTAGGCTTGGCCGCCCTTGAAGGTGCCACGACAGCCGAATCTTCCGCGGCATCGGCAGGCTTTTCGGCCTTGGCCTTGCCCGCCTTCTTAGTCACCGCCTTTTCGTTGGTCAGCGATGTCAGGCCGGGCAGCGGCGCCGAAACCGTGCGTCCGTTCTGCGGCCCAACGGGCACGGCAGGGCCCTTGCCCATCGCGAACTGGTCGATGATCTCTTCCAGCCTCTCGGGCGTCAGATCCTCGTATGTGTCCTTGAAGATCATCACCATCGGCGCGTTGACGCACGCGCCCAGGCACTCGACCTCTTCCCACGACATCATGCCGCGCGCATTGGGGTGGAACTGCTCGGGATGGATCTTGCTGCGGCAGACATCCATCAATCCTTCGGCACCGCGAAGCATGCAGGGCGTTGTGCCGCAGACCTGCACGTGGGCACGCCGGCCGACCGGCTTCAACTGGAACTGCGTGTAAAAGGTAGCGACTTCGAGCGCGCGGATCAGCGGCATCTCGAGCATCGCGGCAATCGCCTCGATCGCCGGCTTGGTCAGCCAGCCCTCCTGCTCCTGGGCGCGCATCATCAGCGGGATGACCGCCGACTGCTGGCGTCCCTGAGGGTACTTCTTGACGGTCTCGGCCGCCCATTCGCGGTTGACGCGGTTGAATGCGAAACCTTCGGGCTGCTCGGAAGCGTCTGCTAGGCGGCGTACGGACATTAACGATCGACCTCACCAAACACGATGTCGAGGGAACCCAGGATGGCGGATACGTCGGCCAGCATGTGACCACGGCTGATGAAATCCATCGCCTGCAGATGCGCAAAACCGGGCGCGCGCAACTTGCAGCGATAGGGTTTGTTGGTGCCGTCGGCGACGAGATAGACGCCGAACTCGCCCTTCGGTGCTTCGACCGCGGCGTAAACCTCGCCGGCCGGCACGTGATAGCCCTCGGTGTAGAGCTTGAAATGATGGATCAGCGCTTCCATCGACCGCTTCATGGCGGCCCGGTTCGGCGGCACGACCTTGCCGTCGAGATTGGAAACCGGCCCGACCTTTTCCTTGCCGAGCAGCAAA
>JBBSOT010000617.1:0-2561 GCA_038259455.1 Hyphomicrobiales bacterium
TAATACGGTCCTGAACCTGCCCGAGGAATTTGCCGGACAGCAGGACCTTTGGCGGCATATTTCCGCTCTGGAAATCATTGGCGGCAAAATCGAGCCAAGGGACTCCGCCACTCGAATTCTGCGACATCGGCCAAGCGAGCTTTTGACGGTTCGTTACCGTGTTAACTCAGCTTATGACGAGACGCCTTCTTCCTATGCAAAGGGCGGCGCAATTATCCGCCCCGACTGGTTCGCATCATTCGGAGAAGCTCTATTCGCAGCAGTGGAAGGCAGGGACCACGTCCCAGCCCGTTATCGCTGGCAGGGCTGGCCGGAAAGCTGGCGAGTTGTCTCCGACATTGATCACGGGCAGACTGGCCAGGCGATGACCGGCGCTGATATCGTCGAAAGCACCCTGTTG
Organism: Hyphomicrobiales bacterium; assembly: GCA_038259455.1. Lineage (GTDB taxonomy): Bacteria > Pseudomonadota > Alphaproteobacteria > Rhizobiales > Rhizobiaceae > CAMYMG01. The sequence goes on from JBBSOT010000617.1 coordinate 401, forward strand.
GCCGGTCCTGACGTACACTTCTTCGAACGCCAGATTCCGAACGGCACGTTGCGCATGGGCGTGAACGGGACCTTTCAATTCGAAATCGCCAATTACGTGAACGCGCAGACACGGGTCATTGCCGCGCAGCGGAAATTCTGGGGAGACGCGAATGGACCGTACACCGTTACACTCTATGCGCTGCAAGATGTCGCGAACGGCTCCAGCGCAGGCGGCACGGGGCGAAGCGATGGCTTTGCTTTGGAGGCAACGTCCGACATCGACCTGTCAATCCTGACGCGTATTCTGGCGCACGAGCACACACATACCTGGATACCTCGCCGGGTAGGCGAATTGCCGAAGCAGGACGAAGCACTGGACTATTGGTTCAGCGAAGGTGTGACCGATTTCTACACCGGGCGCACCCTGCTAAGTGCGGGTGTATGGACCCCTGCGAAATTTGCTGACGACTTGAATGAGGCGCTGGCCCGCTACGCAGGATCTCCTGCGCGTGACCGCCCCAACAACGCCATCGCCCAGGAATTCTGGTCAAACGAAGACGTTCAGCAACTACCATATGATCGGGGCCGGCTCTTCGCGCTCCTCGTCGATCACCAATTGCGGGTCAGAAGCGGGGGTTCGGCCAACTACGATGATTTGCTGGCCATCATGCGCGAACGCTGGCGTCTTGCGGCGGTAGATCAAAAGCCCGAACTCAGGTCCGCTTTTGTCGATGCCGCTGGCGAACTTGGATTGGACGTGCGCCAAGACCTTGCACGGTATATCGATGCCGGGGAACGCATCCTCTTACCAGATGCCGTATTTGGCCCATGCGCAATCTTGCGCACGGTCGACCTTGCTCGTTTCGATCCAGGTTTCGACCGAAGGAAAAGTTCGGAAACGGGCATTATTCAGGGTGTAGTTCCCGACGGTCCCGCGGCTCAAGCCGGACTGGAAAATGGAATGAAACGGCTCGCCTATATATCGAGCAAAGAAGGAGATTCTCGCGTTCCGATGGTCTATCGGGTGGCCCACCAAGATGAAGAGCTAACGATAAGCTGGCTGCCCGCTGGGAGAGAGACGTATACTGCTCAAGAGCTCGACCCGTCGATTGTATCCGGTACAGCTCAATGCCAGCAGATGTTGTCTGGTGGCGATTCCGGTTGATCTTTCCATGGCATTCTCGGGCGGTCCTACTTCAGGCAAATAGCCGGCGGCGCCGACCTTCGTAAGAACCAATAGTCAGTCAGCTTCCGCTAACAAAGCCGACGTTCCCAGGCTCAATCAGGCCCCCGAAACCTGCCGTCCATTCAGGTTTGGTCGGACGATCATAACTGGCTGCTTTCGGGGCTGTGCGAATGGGCTTTTGAGGGCAGCAATGGCGACGGAAACGGAAAGGTGTGTTCCGGATGGCGTTTGCAGATATTCTCCGTTAATTACTACCGCGTGAGTTTGAGGGCAGGAGTCTCGTAGCCATGGGTGTTACCAGAATTGTCGCAAATCTTCTGGCGCCCGATCCAATTGCCTTGGCCAAATTTTACCAACAAGTCTTCGCTCTAGACTCGCCCCTTGATATGGGATGGATTTCGTTTCTAACGAATGACTCGACGCAGAAAATTGAGCTGCATACGGCCTCACAAGGAGGGTCCGGTACGGAGTTGCCACTTATCTCAATCGGTGTTGATGATCTGGATGCTACCGAAGACTCGGTTCGCGCTGCGGGCGCAGAAATAGTCTACGGGCCAGTCGCGGAAGAGTGGGGACTTCGACGTTTCTATTTCCGCGATCCAGCAGGCAATCTTATCAACGTTGTAGACAGCTAAGCACTCCCGGCACGCGGAATTCCATACTTCTCGAATTTTTCGTCGGCCTTCTCGAAATGCGTCATCTGGTCGGCGTATGCCTTGCAGAGGGCGGGGCGGTCGGTGATGCGGGCGACATATGCCTCGCTCGCCGGCCGGTCACCGTGCTTGCGAATTAAATCGACGCGCAGCACGTCGGCGATAACAAGGTCGGCGAGTGTGAAGCGGTCCCCCACCAGCCATTCGCGATCCGCCAACACCGATTCCATCTGCATTAACCGGTTATCAAGCCAGCCGGTGCTCGCGGGCCCGTCCTCCTTCGACCCTTGCAACACGATCCACGGCATCGGCACCATCTCGAGCGAGGTCAGCCCGGCGTA
>JBBSOT010000618.1:0-2557 GCA_038259455.1 Hyphomicrobiales bacterium
CGATAAAGACCTGGGTCTTGTGCTTGAGGCGGCGGAATGCGGTGGAATGGATGATGCGGTCGCGGTCGCGCTGAAACGGCGTGCGTGTCGGGCTTTCGGTCTCGTCCTGGAAACGGCCGCGCGATTGTGCCGGATCGCAGGCATAAACCGCACGCGGGCGGTAGCCGAAGCCGATGTCGCCGAGATGACCGTTCTCGTCCATGCGCAACCGCCACCCGTTGACTTGCCCCTCGCCCGTTCATACCTATGATGACAACGCGAACGCAAGGTGACGCCGATGGGCGCTGATGCCAAGACTGCCATGAAGGTCGATGTGACCGACGCTGCGGCCAATCGGGTCGCCAAGATCATTGCTGGTGAAGCCGGCAAGATTGCACTGCGCGTCTCGGTCGAGGGCGGCGGCTGTTCCGGCTTCTCCTACAAGTTCGATCTGGTCGAGGCCAGGAACGACGACGACGTGGCGATCGAGAAGAATGGCGCCACTGTGCTGATCGATGAATTGTCGCTGGTCTATATGGGCGGCTCGGTCATCGATTTCGTCGACGATCTGATGGGTCAGTCATTCCAGATCCGCAACCCCAATGCGGTGGCATCCTGCGGCTGCGGCACCAGTTTTTCGATCTGACGGGCAGCGCCTCGAGAAGAGCGCCCATCATAATTAGCAGGCATTCGCCGCCCGCCACGCGGGCAATGCGGCTCCTGACGCCGGCTTCCCGCCAGCCAGACCTTCTGCGAAAAGCAGGTACTTTCGAAAGTGGCAACGAAGCCGCCGCCAACGGTGGCGAACCGTCGCTGTACGATCGGTACCGCTTGTGACGAATCGACAATGCCCTACAATGCAGTTGGTCGCCCCTTTGGAAGCTGTTGCGCAGTAACTGGATCATCCATGAAAATCGTCACCTGGAACATCAATGGCGTACGCGCCAGGCTCGGCAACCTGCTGCACTGGCTGCAGGAGAGCGCTCCGGACATCGCCTGCCTTCAGGAAATCAAGACGGTTGACGACCAGTTTCCGCGCGCCGAGATCGAGGCACTTGGCTATCACGTGGAAACGCATGGCCAGAAGGGCTTCAACGGGGTCGCGATATTGTCGAAGCTGCGCTTCGACGAGGTAAACCGCGGCCTGCCCGGCGACGACACGGATGAGCAGGCACGTTTCATCGAGGGCGTATTTTCAACCGAAAAGGGCGTGTTGCGGGTCGTCTCGCTCTATCTGCCGAATGGCAACCCGATCGAGGACGAACGGAAATTTCCCTACAAGCTTTCCTGGATGGCACGACTGGAGCGCTGGGCAAAGGAGCGCCTCGACCTGGAAGAGCCGCTGGTGCTGGCCGGCGACTTCAACGTGATCCCGGAGCCCAAGGACGCCAAGAACCCGGAGAACTGGCTGGGCGACGCGCTTTTCCAACCCGAGACACGGCAGGCCTTTCGGCGCCTGATCAATCTTGGCTTCACCGAGGCGGTTCGCGCGACCACGGACGCGCCCGGCACCTACACTTTCTGGGACTATCAGGCCGGCGCCTGGCAGAAGGACAACGGCATCCGCATCGATTTTCTGCTGATGTCGCCTGAAGCGGCCGACCACTTCCAATCGGCGACGATCGAAAAGCATGTGCGAGCGTGGGAAAAACCTTCAGACCACGTACCGGTCGCCATCGACCTCGCGCTGGTTGCTGCCTGAACCGGTCGGTCTGTTGACAACAAGGCCGTAAGCCGCCGAGCCTGTCCTATTCCGGCTGGTCGTCGTCCGATTTCACCAGATCGACGGGGCTTATGCCAAGCAGTTCGAGAGTCCGGCGCAACAGCCGCACCTCATTTTCGGCGAGATCCTCGTCGGCCTTGGCAATCTCGGCCATGTGCTGTGCCAGTTGGCGCCGGCGGTCAATGTCCAGTTCGCGGAACATCTCGATGGCCTGTGCGCCGTTCGTCTCGTAGCCGAAGTCATTCAGATATTCGATGACGCCATCCATGCTGTCGCGACCGATGCCGAAGGACTCATTGCAGATGCGACGGAACACCTTCATTTCGGTGTCCTTCACCACGCCATCGGCAAGGATCATGCGAAACAGCAACAGCAGTTCGGCCGAAACGATCGGACTTCCAGCAACCTTGCGGACACCGGGATCACCTTCGAAAAGGTCCTTCAACTGGGCAAGCAAACCCGTAACCATCTGCGATCCCCTGATTGCTCGGAAATCTGTAGCGCGAAATCCGTCTTGCGCAACAGAAAAGCGTATGATCGGTAGCCAGCGATCTCATTTCAGTCGATTCAGCCGAAAGCGTGCTCGCCATGATGCCCGACCTGGATGTCCAGCTTGTGATTTTCCTCGGGCTGGCAGCGTTTGCCGCTGGATTTGTTGATTCGATCGCCGGCGGGGGTGGACTGATCACCATCCCGGCGCTTTTGCTGGCGGGCTTTCCGCCTGTCACGGCGCTTGGCACCAACAAGCTGCAGGGCATGTTCGGATCTGGCGCGGCAACGCTCCACTATGCCGCCAAGGGACATGTCGACCTGAAGCGTCAATTGCCGGCGGCGGCATTGTCGTTTTCGGGCGGC
>JBBSOT010000619.1:0-2542 GCA_038259455.1 Hyphomicrobiales bacterium
AAATCAGAGGCTTCACTCGTCGGCGTTGATTTACACTCAAGTCCATGAACGCATAACTAGTGCAGCCTGCTCACATTCGATCCAGAAAGGTCGACGCGTAGCGGGCTGCGCTGGAAACACCGGATGACCTCATGCGGATCGGCACATGGAATGTGGAATACGCGTATACGAACCGCCTCGAGGCATTAAGACGTGCGATCACAGAGCATGATGCAGACATCTGGGTTCTGACTGAGACCCATGACGATCTCGCTCCTCCCGGTGCCATTTCAGTCGCGCACTCCGAGCCGCGCCCGAAAAACTGGTCCGGCATCCGGCTCGGCAGCCGGTGGGTGTCAATCTGGAGCCGCTATCCAATTCTCGCTGAGGTGAACCGTCCGGATGCGGACCGCGAGCGGACGGTTGCCGCGCTCATCGATATCGGCGGCCAGAAATTGCTGGTCTACGGCACCGTTTTGCCTTGGAAGGGTGACCGCGGAAAGTTCGACTGGTCCGAACACCATCGCGTCGTCCCCGAGCAATGTACGGAGTGGTTGAAACTGCATCGGGAATACGGCGACGCCGCACTCTGTATTGCCGGCGACTACAACACGGACATGGGCACGGGCTCTTACTACGGCACCAAGGCAGGGATCGCGGGTCTCCGCGCAGGACTGGCCGACTGCGACTTGTATTGTGCGACCGCGCCGGAGTGTTTCCCTGCGGGGTTATTGCCTCGCCCGCCAATCGATCACATTGCCCTACCACTGGCTTGGAGTGACAGGGTGTCGGTCGCCAATGCATGGCCTGCGAATAGAGGAACTCTTTCTGATCACAGCGGGCTTGTGGTCGAGGTGGCCGATCCCGTCACCGCGAAGCGAGCTCTGACCGAATCTTGGTGACGGGCTGAGGATCAAGCGGCGACGACTTCGGCTTGAGGGGCAGTTGATATTGCTTGCTCCTCGATGCCATCTTTGAATTTCACCCCATAGATGACCTTTGGCAAGAAGAGAGCGCCATCGAGGCGTCGCCAATTGCGCTGGGCTGCCTCGATCAGCTTAAAGACCATGGCGAGGGCGGTGGCGTTCGACATGCAACCCTTGGCGCGAATGGTGCGATGGCGGACGGTTGCGAAGGTGCTCTCGATCGGGTTCGTTGTGCGTAGGTGTTTCCAATGTTCGGCTGGAAAGTCGTAGAACGCCAGCAGCACGTCGCGATCCTTGGTCAAGCAGGTGACCGCCTTCTCGTATTTGGCGACGTAGGTTTTCTCGAACAGGTCGAAGGCTTTGCCAGCATCGACCTTGGTCTCCGCCATCCAGATTTGCTGAAGGTCGCGCTTGGCTTTCGAATGCAGCGTCTTGGGCAGCTTGTTGAGGACGTTGCCGGTCTTGTGGACCCAGCAGCGCTGCTCGCGCGTCTTCGGCCAGACCTCGCCCAGGGCCTTCCAGAAGCCCAACGCGCCATCGCCGATGGCGAGCTGGGGGGCATCTCGCAGCCCACGCTGTTGCAGGCTGAGCAACAGACCGGACCAGGATTGCGCACTTTCCCGAAGGCCGTCGGTGAAGCCGATCAGCTCCTTGTCGCCCGTCGGTGTGGCCCCGATCAAAACCAGGATGCATTGCGCGTCGTCTTCAAGGCGAGCCTGCAGGTGAATGCCGTCGGCCCAGACATAGGCGTATTGCTTCCTTGAGAGGTCTCGCTTCTCCCAAGCCTTGTGCTCGTCGGCCCAGATCTCCTTGAGCCTGGCGATGGTCGATGCTGAAAGGCCCGGCGCATCCTTGCCCAGAAGGGCGCCCAGCGCCTCGCCAAAGTCGCCGGTTGAAATCCCCTTCAGGTAAAGGATCGGCAGCAGCACCTCCAAGCTCTTCGAGCGCCGCGCGTAGGGCGGCAGGATCGAGGGGGTGAACCTGATGGTTGTGCTCCCAGCGCCCGGATCTCGGTCGCGCACCCGGGGCTGGCGTACGCTGACGGCCCCTATCCCGGTCATCACGGCCCGCTCCGGCAGGTGGCCATGGCGGACCACCCGCTGACGCCCGTCTTCGGTCTTGAGATCGGCGTATCGCTCGAGGAAATCCGCTGTTTCCGCTTCAACCGCCCGCGCCAGAAGCGCTCGGGCGCCGGTGCGCAAAACCTCAGTGAGCAAATCGCTAAACGCCCCTGGTTGGGGCAGCGCAATCACGTTACTTTTTGTCACGGCGTATCATTCCTTCGATGGAAAAGTGGAGACTCAGCATCCCCACGATACGCCGCCCAACCCCTTCACGCCGTCACCAACTTTCGCGCATAGCTCACGAGTTTCTCGCCAAACCTGTAAGCGCTGCCGCAATCGCGCGGCGCATCAATGCCGTCGTCGAGCATCGGCGTCCCTTCATTAGTACCCCAGACTTTTTCGGTCCTGATCGCAGGCGGCGAGCCGACAAAACATTCCAAGGGCCGTTCCGGCGCTCCGACGACTCCAGCGATGTCGAAATATAGCTCACCTTCAGCAGTGTTCGAGCCGCTCAGAACTGGTACACGGTCATGCACGAGCGGCACCGGTTTTCTACCGGCAACGTCGCTCTAG
>JBBSOT010000620.1:0-2539 GCA_038259455.1 Hyphomicrobiales bacterium
AGTGCGGCGCGCCGCGATCACCCGGGCAACCTGTCCCGGCTCGCGCCACATCAGCCAAAGCGAGAGCGCCGCGGCCTGCAACACAGTGACCACCGCAAGCGAAAGACTTGCACGCAACAGAGGATCGTCGCTCCCGATCGCCAGGGTGGCACCGCGGTAGCCGACAGCGGATACGGCGAAGAACGCGCCCGAAGCGAGTCCCAGTCCCACAGCGCGACTGCCCAGACGCCGCCACCCACGGGCCTCAAAGCCGGGCGTATCCGACAGGAGGAGGACCCCCACCAAGCCCAGCAGGATCGCTCCCATACCCCACGCCGTTATCCGGTCACCGAGAACCAGCAGGCCAACCAGCGCTGTCTGAGCGACCTCGGTTTTCTTCAGGGTTATCCCGACGGCAAAGTTACGCTTCGCGAACAATGCCACAACACACCATGTCGCCAGTATCTGCGAGAGCCCGCCGACCACAGCATAGCCCCAGAAGATCGGGTCATGTCCGGGAAAAGCCGTGTCGTTGATGGCCAAATAGCCGAGCGCGAGCGCCACGATGAATGGCGCCGAGTAGATGAAACGCGCAAGCGTTGCACCGCCCGCGCTGAGTGCGCCCATGCTGAGGTGCTTCTGCAGCATGAACCGCAATGTCTGAAAAGCCGCTGCCGCGATTGAGAGGATGATCCAGGTTTCCATGCGCTTCCTGTCGTGCCGTGGATTCTCAAGCTTGGCTAGCGTGACCTCGCCGTTCTAATCCGCTTCGAGATTGCATCGGCGTCTAATCGCTGCGCGACACTCGCCGCCGCCAACCGGGCCGTCACCCGCTTTTGGCAAGTCCTTATCAGGATGCGTTCGTAATTTGGGCAGCCTGCTCGTCCGAGCTACGCAGCTTGACATCCTACGGCCCGCGCGATGTAGGCCGCAACCATGGTGTCCATATGCGCCCCTCCGCCATTCTTGAAAACGGTGATGTCTTCCCTAGCTCTTCGTCCGATCAGTCCTTCGGCAAGGTCATAGTGGTCGCCGAGCACGTCTTTATCCGTGATCAGACCGTTCGCGATCGGAATTTTCAGTTCGCCAATGTGGCCGAGGGTGCTGTCACGGCTGTCAACGAAGAGCCGCGACTTTGCAATCAAGGAATCGTCGGCCTCACGCATGTCGGCTTTGTAGGCCCCGATGAGATCCACATGTGTGCCGGGGCGAACCCAGTCACCTCTTAGAACCGGCTCCCGGGCCATCGTGGCAGTCGAGATGATGTCAGCCGTAGCGGCGCCTTCCGGAAGATCCGTCACAGCCGCAACCGAATAGCCGGCCTCGGTCATTTCCACAGCCAAAGCTTCGGCCTGCTCTGGGCGTCTTGTCCAGATTGAAATTGATTTCAGTTGAGGAAACGATGCAGCATACGCCTTTATCAGGTTCTTCGCCAACGTGCCGCCGCCCACAATCAAGAGTTTAGAACTGTCAGGCCGCGCTAAGGAAAGGGCTCCGAGTACGGAATCGCCCGCAGTCTTCAGCTCGGTGATTATGCGCGCATCTATTATGGCCATCAGCTTTCCATGCTTCGGCTCAAAAAACATCATGGCGCCTTGTACTGTTTCTAGCCCCGCCTGAGGATTGCAATCAAAGACAGTAACAGCTTTGACACCATATCCTAGACCGTCGACATATGCGGCCCGGGTCAGCAGCGTACCGTCAGGTGGCCCTTGGAAAAGGTCACCGAGCTGTGCCCTCGGACGCAGATGTCCTGCACGCAAAGCGTCAATGCTTCCTTGCCAAGTCACGCAGGGTGAAGCGTCCTCGTAGCCGATGGTGGCATAGGGCATTAGGATAATCCTCTCAATCGACCGCAGCAACAATCATGAACTCGACGAGATAGTGCGGTGTGGCAAGTTTGGCTTCGCCACAAGCTCGGGCAGGAGGGTTGGCCGGATCGATCCATGAATCCCATACGGCATTCATTTCTGAGAAAAGCGCCATGTCGGCGAGCCAGACTACAGTCGACAGGATGGATGACTTGTTCGAGCCGACCGCGGCAAGAAGTCGTTCGACTTCGGCCAGCGCAGTCTTGCTTTGCATGGTGACATCGCTGCCTTCACCAACCTGGCCGGCGAGGTAGACTACGCCGTTGTGAACGACGGCCTGGCTCATGCGCGTGCTGGGTTCCATACGTTTGATCGCCAATTTAAGCTCCTTCGAAGAGTGCAGATTCGGGTATACTTCTTCTGTTTCACGATTTTCGCGGGACTAGGAAGATGACCCATATCGGCCTTACGACCTAATCTACTATTGCTTAAGGGAGACGGCTGCAGAAACGCGCTCTCAAGCGCCGAGCCTGAAGCTATTCCTGGGATAGCTAGAAACTATTTGCACGCAGACCGCATTCGACGTCTCATCACCGACATCAGGTAATCGGGCGAGAAACCGTTCGGCATCGCAATGCGAGGATAGACTCATGTTTCGTAAAGTTATCACGGTGGCTGCCGCCGCACTCGTGCTGCCGTCGGCAAGCGGAGCGCAGGAGCTGCGCATGCTGACCAGCTATAATCTCAAT
>JBBSOT010000621.1:0-2537 GCA_038259455.1 Hyphomicrobiales bacterium
CATTACCACCATGTGGGGAGACGGATTCTGGTCGCTCTTGTCCTTCTCGATGCAAATGCTGCTCGTATTGGTCACCGGTTACCTCATGGCCTCGACACCTCTGGTCGGGCGCGGCTTGGCGGCACTGGCCCGCCTAGCGACATCGCCCGGGGGTGCAATCCTGCTGGTCAGCATCGTTTCGCTCGCCGCCAGCTGGATCAACTGGGGCTTCGGACTTGTCGTCGGTGCCCTTTTCGCCAAAGAACTCGCCCGGCAGATCAAGGTCGACTACCGCCTGCTCGTTGCCTCGGCCTATTCAGGCTTCATCGTCTGGCATGGCGGTCTGGCGGGCTCGATCCCGCTGTCGATCGCGACCGAAGGCCATCCGTTCGCCGAGATCACCGGCATCATCCCGACCTCGCAGACAATCTTTGCCGCCTACAATCTGATCATCGTCGCGGCTCTCTTCGTGGCCGTGCCCTTCATCAACCGCGCGATGATGCCGTCCGAAGAAGACAGTGTCTACATCGATCCCAGCCTTCTGAAGAAGGAGGCCGCACCGGTGCCGGATCAGGTGACACCGGCAACCCGTCTGGAAAACTCGCGCGCGCTGTCGCTGCTAGTTGGCGCTGCGGGGCTGGCATGGCTGATCCAGCATTTCGCCACCGCCGGCGGCCTGACGCTGGACACCATCAACTTCCTGTTCCTGACGCTGGCGATCCTGCTGCACGGCACGCCGCGCAACCTGCTGAACGCGCTGACCGATGCGGTAAAGGGCGGCGCCGGTATCGTCATCCAGTTCCCGTTTTACGCGGGCATCATGGCGATCATGGTGGATTCCGGACTGGCCTCTACCGTGTCACAAGGCCTCGTGGGCTTTGCCACCGATGTCACCCTGCCGTTCTGGGCGTTCCTGTCGGCGGGTATCGTCAATTTCTTCGTTCCCTCGGGCGGCGGCCAATGGGCCGTGCAGGCCCCGGTGATCCTGCCTGCTGCACAGGCGCTGGGGGCCGACCTGCCCCGTGCTGCTATGGCCGTGGCCTGGGGTGATGCCTGGACCAACATGGTGCAGCCCTTCTGGGCGCTGCCGATCCTCGGCATAGCGGGACTGCGGGCCAAGGATATAATGGGGTTCTGCGTGATCCACCTTGTGCTGTCGGGCGTGATCATCGCCGTTGGCCTGACATTCCTCTGACCCGAGGCGGCGGCGCTTACTGCGTCGCCTCGCCGGAGACCTGCCCTACCAGACGAATCGGTAGATCCCAACCTGTCACTTTGGCCCTCAGATCCCGGGGTCGACGTCATCGTCGATCCCGGGATCTGAGGGGGAAAAAGCGCACAGTTTCCGCCGCGGCCCGGGCCCGGCGGGTATTGAAGCGCGCCTTGCTAAAACACGACCCTTACCTGGCTCGAAGGCACGCCAAGGTGGCAGCCTAGCGCAAGAACTTCCTGCATAAGATCACCGCGCGGCTAGCGGCGCGGCACCGCATGATCGCCACCGAAGAGCTGACCGCAAACAACATAACGCAATCGACGCAGGGCACGCTGGAGGCCCCGCGGTGCAACGCTGCCCTGAATTCGGCGCAAGACAGATCTGGATCAAAACGGTCCGTTGCTGCGCTGATATCCCGCCTCAGCTGCCGCTTTTTTCCGGCAGGGTCATGCACCTGTCCAGGAAATAGAAATTTTTCTACTCGTGGCGCCGACATCAGCACAGCAACTCGGTAGCGTTCGATGACCATTTGGGCAACCTCCCGCCGAATGTGACCGCAAAGTGCGCGTGGCGGACCTGTTTAACATGACGACTCGCAGCTCGGTATGATAATTTGGAAAGATCCGGCGATGTCGGATCAAGAATCGGAGCTCGTCCAAAGGCGGCCCGCAGGCAAATGAGGCAGGGCCCTCCGAAAGGAGGGCGAACAAGAAACGAAAGAAGGCTTGAGCAGTGCTATGGATCAGAAAGTTGAAATTGTCGGTGTAACCGACCAAGACCGGATTGCGTCCGCTCTGGGCGGCGTGTCCGGTATCATGGAATTTGAGGAATTGAGATTTTCAGGCCGGGAGTGGGGTTTCCAGCGGCTCTATTCCGGTGAGGAACATGTTCTGAAGCCTGAGGATGTCATCGAGATCATGGCGTTCAACGGGATCAGGAAAGGCCAGGAGAACTGGAGTATCATGCGGATGCGGGTCGGCAGTGGGAGCCGATTGAAGGGCCCGTTGTCTTGGCGTCCCGTACGGAATTCCGACAGATGGACACCGGCACCGGTCGAAGCCGCGATTCTCATGAACTGGATCAAGGTATCTGTATCTGCTTTTATCATCGCGGCCGCGACCTGCCTTATATTCAGCTGGCTGATCGAGGGCATCATGTCCGGTGGATTGGCAACGACGCTTTCCAGCGCAACGATGTCTGTGATCGTTATCATCGGCAGCCTGATCTACCTGATGCGATCCTGGCGCCAAGTCATGGTGGCGCGCAAAGTTGCCCGGATACAGGCGGATGGATCTATCTTCGTGGCTCATCGGTCCGAAGCGTTCTGAGCGAGAGCTCGATTTCA
>JBBSOT010000622.1:0-2536 GCA_038259455.1 Hyphomicrobiales bacterium
ATGCGGTCGATCGTCGGTGGTCATCTGCCGCCGTTGACGCTGCTCCTGACGCAGGACCTGCAGAAGATGCTGACCAGAAAGAAGGGACAATAACTTCCTACTGCGACGTAAGCGCCGTCTCCGTCCCATTGATTTCCAGGGTTCCGCTGCGCTGGTGGAGGAGCGAGTTTCGTTCTGATGTTTCAGAAGGAGATTGCAGTGTCTGACGGCGGGGACGGATTTGATGGCTGCATTGAGGTTGTGCAGCGGACGCGTGGATATCGGCGTTGGCCGGATGAAGCGAAGGCCCGGATCGTGGCTGAGAGTTTTCAACCTGGCGTGCGGGTCGTGGATATTGCCCGGCGTCACGGCTTGGTCGCACATCAGCTGTCGGATTGGCGGCGGCGAGCCCGCCTGGGGAAGTTGGTTCTGCCGGCGGATATCATGGCCGGGGCGTTGTCAGACGATTTGCCGGCCTTCGTGCCAGTATCGGTAGAGGCGGAGAGTGTCGGTCTGTCAGCGGACGCCGGGCCGATGTGCGGAGTCGTCACCATCGAGATCGGCGCAGACGTCGTGCTGCGGGTCCCGGGGGATGTTCCGGCAGAACGGGCTGCGGCGCTGACGCATGCCTTGCAGGGGCGGGCGTGATTGTCGCGGGGCAGCGACTGCCGGTCCTGATCGCGACCCGACCAGTAGACTTTCGCTGTGGCCATCAGGCCTTGGCGCTGATTGTGCAGACTGAACTGAAGCTTGATCCACATTCGGGCCTGACGGTGATCTTCCGATCAAAGCGCGGAGATCGGTTGAAGATTTTGGTGTGGGACGGCACGGGCATGGTGCTGATCTACAAGGTGTTGGAGCAGGGCAACTTTGCTTTGCCTAAGGTGCAGGACGGAACGATGCGGCTGTCACGAGCGCAGTTCGAGGCGTTGTTCGAAGGGCTGGATTGGCGACGTATGATGGCGCAGCGGGTCGCTTCACCGACTGCGGCGGGATGATTTAGGCACCTGTTTCGGCGTTGTTTTATTGGCCTTTCCTCTTCGGACTGGCTATAAATCCGCATGTCGCAGCCCTTCGATCTCAGCCAATTTCCAGACCTTCCACCTGAGGTGATGAAGGCCTTTGCCGCGCAGTCCGCGGCACTGGATGCAGCACGGTTTGAAGCCGCGGTCGAGCGTGCGGCCCGCCTGCATGAGCAGGCTGTGGGTGCTGAGAAGGACGCCTTCATCACCGAACTGACGGCACTGGTCGAGAAGTTGGAAGGCCAGGTCGGACAATACCGGCATGCGAAGTTCGGACCCAAGTCCGAGAAGCTCGATCCGGCACAGCTGGAACTGGCGCTGGAAGACCTCGAGACCGCTATTGCCGAAACGCAGGCGCAGATCGCGGCGGTCGAGGACAAGATCGCGGCCAGTGCGGCCAATCCTGACAAAGCTGCCCCACGTGCCCCGCGCAATGCGCGCGCTCTGCCTGAGCACCTGCCGCGTCGTGAGCGCGGCATTGAGCCCGACAGCATCGTTTGCCCCTGCGGTTGCGGCGACATGGTGCGGATTGGCGAGGACAGGGCTGATCGGCTGGATTACATCCCCGCGCGCGATCAGGTCATCGTCACGATCCGTCCGAAGTATGCCTGTCCGAAAGGCAGAACCGGGGTTGTTCAGGCCAAGGCTCCGGCGCATCTGCTGGAGGGCAGTTGGCCGACCGAAGCGCTGTTGGCGCAGATCGCCGTATCCAAGCATTCGGAGCACATGCCGCTGAACCGGCAGGCGGTGGTCATGGCGCGTCTTGGTGTGCCGATCGACCGATCAGTGCTGGCCGACTGGATGGGTCGAACCGGTGCGCTGATCGCGCCGGTGGTCGACCACATGGCAATGGTGCTGAAGCAGGGCAGCACCCGGCTCTATGTGGACGAGACGACAGCCCCAGTGCTGGACCCTGGGCGCGGAAAGACCAAGACCGGCTACCTTTGGGCCGTGCTGCGCGACGACCGGGGCTGGGGTGGCACCGCGCCGCCGGGGGTGGTGTTCCAATATCGACCCGGGCGAAAGGGCGAATATGCCGATGAGATACTCACCGGCTTCAACGGCACGATCCAGGTCGATGCCTATGGTGCCTATACCCACCTCGCCACGCCAAAACGCGCGGGTGGCGATCCGTTGCGGCTGGCTTTCTGCTGGGCCCACGGACGGCGCAAGCTGATCAAGGCCAAACCGAAGAAGGGCTCACCCATCGTGGACGAGGCGCTGGTGCGCATCGCAGCACTCTACAAGGTCGAAGACGTGATCCGCGGATCAGCCCCCGACCATCGGCGTGCGCTGCGTCAGGAGGTCTCCCGTCCTGTTGTGGATCAGTTCTTCGCCTGTATTGCAGAACAGGCTGCGCTCGTCTCGATCATTTAAGAGATTGGTGAGTATATTGACTAGCTGCTGCGACGTGAAGAGGGCTTCCGATTGTTCCTCGAAGATGGCCAGGTCGACATCGATTCAAACCTCGTTGAAAACGCCATTCGAAGCCCAGCCATGAACCGCCGCAATGCGCTCTTTGCCGGCCACGACGA
>JBBSOT010000623.1:0-2523 GCA_038259455.1 Hyphomicrobiales bacterium
CAGGCGCAAAAACATGTCACGCACAATGAGGCGATCAGGGCGCTCGATGCGCTGGTGCAGCTATCGATCACGGACCGCGACCTGGCTGCACCTCCCGGATCGCCCACCGACGGCGAACGCTATCTGGTTGCGGCCGGCGCAAGCGGCTTGTGGACGGGGCGTGACGGCCTGATCGCCGCCTGGCAGGATGGCGCATGGGCGTTCCTGCAGCCGCGCGCCGGATGGCTCGCCTGGCTGGTCGATGAAGCGCGGCTCGTGCGTTTCGACGGTTCGGCTTGGCACGACGCGGCGGTCAGCAGCATCAATCCCGCACCTCTGGTCGGCATCAACGCCATTGCGGACGAAACCAACCGCCTGTCCGTCACCAGCCCGGCGTCGCTGTTCGATCATGAGGGCGGCGATCACCGGCTGAAGGTCAACAAGCTTGCGCCTGCCAATACGTCGTCGATCCTGTTCCAGTCGGGTTATTCGGGACGCGCCGAGTTCGGCCTCGCCGGCAATGATGACTGGAGCGTCAAGGTATCGCCGGACGGGGTCGCGTGGGTTGAAGCGCTGAGGGCCGACGCTGCGACTGGCCGCATGGAACTGCCGGCGGCGCTGCCGCTCACCCATCCCGACCAGATCGTCTCCGGCAGGCATGTGCGCGAACTGCTTGTCGCCGACCGCACCTATTATGTCCGGGCCGACGGCTCCGACAGCAATACGGGTCTTTCCGATGCCTCCGGCGGTGCGTTCCTGACGATCCAGAAGGCGATCGACGTTGTGGCGGCGCTCGACCTGTCGATCCACAATGTCACAATCTCTGTCGCCACCGGAACGTGGACGCAGGGCGTTCATGTCAACGCACCCTGGGTCGGATCGGGCTCCGTCACGATCGACGGCAATGGCGGCACGCTCAGCACAACGTCAGACTGCATCCATGTGGAAGGGTCCGGCTCGAAGATCGTCGTGAACAACTTCACCTTGATATCATCCGCCTCCGGCCTCTATGCCTACAATGGCGGCTCCATAACCTTCAACACCGGCGTCGTCTTTGGCGCCTGCGCGGTCTTTCACATGCGCTGCAACGGCACCGGCTCGACGATTGTCGGGCAGAGTTCGTCCTACACGATCAACGGCGCCGCGGCCCGTCATCTTGCCTGCTCGCCGGGCGGTTTTATCAATGTCTTCAACTGTACCGTCACGCTCAGCGGCACGCTCGCCTTCACGGCCTTCGCCTATGCCGATCGGCAGGGCTTCGTCAACGCGGGAGCATCCACATGGACGGGCGGCACCATCACCGGCCAGCGCTACAATGCGAACTGGTACGGCCTGATCTTCACGGGCGGCGGCGGCGCATCCTTCTTCCCCGGCAGCATTGCGGGCACGGATAATGGCGGCAGCGGCAAGTATGTCTGAGGAACACAGGGCTTCCTCGAAACAAACCCATCGGAGACGCGCACGCAGCTCTATCCCGCCAGAAGTTAGAAATACCTATCTTTGTGGGTATCTGAGTTCGAAGTCTTTGAGAGGTCTTGCCCATCGGTGAAGACGCTCATTGCGGAGAAATTCCGTGTAAGAAACGAACATCACGAGGTTCTGACGGAGCCAACCATAAATGTGGCGATCCTCCGAGATGAAGGGACGGATAGGTTCGAGCGGAACATACTTCAACGTCCAGAACTTCTCGACCCAGTATCCCAGTGGCTGTTCATTCACATGCCCCACGCCCGTTTGCCCGGGGATTGCAGCGGAGAACAAAACATAGTTGCTGGCTTGGGTAAGAGCTTTGATGAATGAGGGGGCTGCCGCCGCTTTAAGGTGTTCGGCCACCTCAATTGTCATGGCGAGGTCGAACGCCTTGTTCAGATCTGGTATGTCAGTTTCGAGGTCGTGGACTTCGATCGCTTCCCGAGGAACCAGCACTTCCGCCTGCGTGATCCACTCGCCTTCAATCCCTTTGACAACCTTAGCACCCATTTTGTGAGCGGCATGCATCCACGCTCCAATCCCGCAGCCGAAATCGACTACGGTTTCCATTGGCACCACACCACGAAGGTGTTTTAGACAGCGATAAGCGCTTTCAATTCTACGCTCAGCGTCCTCGCTGTGGCCCTTGTGACCAGAGATCCAAAGTGCATGGTTGGAATTCATAGGACGCGCCTCCATCAGTCTTGTCCAAGCACTGCGTGAGAAGTGGCAGTCGATAAATCGGTCACGGCGAGGACTTCGCTACGCTGTCTTGTGCAAGTGCTCCCAGTGCCGAACATCGATATCGAAATCGTCCTGCAGGAACTCCTTTAGTACGACTGGATCGTCCGTCTCTATGTCGAAGGTGAGAAACCTCGGGTTGCCTCGAAAAAAGCTTTGAACTTCCCGATGATGCTCACGAAACTGCCTTCGCCAAATCAGATCGACCTGACTTTCGCTACAATTAAATATTGTTTTCCATCGAGCCACCAAAGACCCCTCGTTGTGAATAAATCTTGAGCTGATCCAGTTTTCAATGTTCCTTGTATTCAGTATAAAATAGTCACTTGGATG
>JBBSOT010000624.1:0-2510 GCA_038259455.1 Hyphomicrobiales bacterium
AAACGCCCGATAACCGTGCAATTCACCAGTTAGACCGGCGTTCGGGAGATAGCTGATACCAAGGCGCACTGAGGCTGACTCACGCGAGGGATTCCCAACCGGCTGAAATTGTGATTCGTTGCGGCAGGCATATGGAGGCTTGCAATGGCGGCAGCGGTTGGGGTTCGGACCGATTACACATCATCGGATTTGCGGGTATTTGCTCGACGATGCAGTGACCCGGATCAGGTTCGTCGACTGCTGGCACTGGCGTTGATCGTTGACGGTGGAAGTCGGAGTGAAGCGGCCAAGTTTGCCGGGGTCACCTTGCAGATCGTGCGCGACTGGGTGTTGCGGTTCAACGAGGGCGGTCCCGATGGCCTGGCAACACGCAAGGCACCGGGACGAGCTTCGATCCTGAATGATGAGCAACGCGCCCGGCTGGTGGAGCAGGTCGAGGCTGGGCCGATCCCTGCTGCCCATGGCGTTGTGCGCTGGCGGCTTGCTGATCTGGCGCAGTGGGTCTGGGATGAGTTCGCGCTTTCCGTGACCCGCCATACCTTGGGGCGCGAGCTTCGCGCGATGGGATATCGCAAACTCTCGGCGCGACCACGGCATCATGGGCAGAAGCCCGATGACATTGTCGATTTTAAAAAAACTTCGCCTCCCGTCTGGCGCAGATCAAACGAAGGCTCCCGAGAGGAACGCCATTAGATGGGGTGGTTGCCGCCCTCCCCAGACGGCATCGCAATGTGCCAATGTAGTGGTGTTTACAGCCACTGAGCGGAAAGGACGGCAACCATGAAGAAGGATATGATGATAGGGGTGGACCTGGCAAAGAATGTTTTTCAACTCCACGCGGCATCGATGAATGGGCAGCTGCAGTATCGCAAGAAGCTGTCGCGGCAGGCTTTCGGCACGTTCATGGCGGAACAGCCACCAGCAGTGGTGGTGATGGAGGCGTGCGGCAGCGCGCATTACTGGGCGCGCGAGATGGTCCGGCTTGGTCATGAAGTGAAGCTGATCGCACCGCACTACGTGAAGCCGTTTGTGAAGCGGCAGAAGAATGATTCGGCGGACGCCGAAGCGATCGTGGTCGCGGCGCAGCGACCCGAGATGCGCTTCGTCGAGCCGAAATCTGCGGAGCAACAAAGTACAGCAATTTTGTTTCGCGCCCGAGAGAGGCTGGTTCACCAACGCACCGAACTGGTCAATGCACTCAGGGCCTGCCTTTACGAATACGGCTATATTGTTCCGCAAGGGATCCACCAGATCAAGCGGATCGAAGACATCTTGGATGCGCCCGACAGCGACCTGCCTGACTTGATGCGCGAGGAATGCCGCGATTTGCTGAAACAGATTGGCGAACAAACGGAGCGGATCAATGCTCGAACTGCGAAGATCAAGGCGCTGGCCGCTGAGGCTGACACATCGCGGCGATTACAGACGATCCCCGGGGTTGGTCCATTGACTGCCCTGGCAGTCGAAGCCTTTGCACCGCCGATGGAGAGCTTCCGGTGCGGCCGAGACTTTGCTGCCTGGCTTGGCCTCGTCCCACGCCAGTTCTCCTCCGGCGGCAAGGAGCGGCTCGGACGAATATCTAAAGCTGGCCAGTCTGATATCCGCAGACTGCTGATTATCGGCGCAATGTCGCGGCTGAACTGGCTGGGTCGAAAATCGATTCCAGAAGGTTCGTGGCTGGCAGGCATGACCGCACGAAAGCCGAGGATGCTCGTGGCGATCGCACTGGCCAACAAGATGGCTCGGACGATCTGGGCGTTGATAACGAAAAATGAGGATTATAGAGTTCCGGCACAGGCTATGACGGCATAATCGACATGCCACAGAAGGAGTAGCGGCCTGCCGTCGGATGATGGGGGTGTAGGAAGGCGACGACCCGAATGGGCAAAATGATCGAACAGATCTGGATGAGGAAAACCAGTAAAGCTCTACGAGCGCCAAAGCTCGACCCTTAGATTTGGACCTGATCCGCAGATCACCATACCGGCCAGCGGCTTTCTGAAAATGCCGCACAAATAGGCCTTACAGAAGACCGCACTCGATCACTCGCACATTGGTTCTGAAACTTCTTGCATTACGGGCGGCAACCACAGAAGAGCTTTGGTGGCAGGATGAGGCACGCATCGGTCAGCAGACCAAGCTCACCCGGCGGTGGGCCAGACGCGGCACCCGCCCGTCAGCGCCCAAGGATCAACGACGCTCCTCTGCATGGCTGTTTGGGGCGATATGCCCCGCTGAAGGAAAGGCCGCCGGAATCGTCATGCCCAAATGCAACAGCGAGGCGATGAGCATGCATCTCGAAGAAATCGCCTTCCACATCGCGCCAGGTGCGCATGCGGTCGTGCTGCTCGATCAGGCAGGTTGGCATGGTTCGGCCGAGCTGGTCATACCTCGCAATGTCACTCTCAAGCCTCTGCCGCCCAGGTGCCCAGAACTCAATCCGGTGGAGAATGTGTGGCAGTTCATGCGCGACAACTGGTTGTCGAACCGCATCTACCAATCTTACGACG
>JBBSOT010000625.1:0-2499 GCA_038259455.1 Hyphomicrobiales bacterium
AACCATCGTCGAGCCCATGCAGATACGCAGCGACGTCCCGGGCTTCCGCAACGGAAAGCGGCATGGCCGGCATCGGTGAGCCGGGTTTCGCGAGCGGAGCATTGCGGACGAATGCCGCCAGGTGTGTCGGGGTGTTGGGCAAGTGGCCTGCGATCGGGCCAAAATCGTCACATCCTCGCAGGGAGGGGCCGGCATTTCCTTCGGGCCAGCCGACGCCGGGAATCTCATGGCACGCGCCGCAGCCGACCCGCTCAATTACTTCAAGACCGTGACGGGCATCGGCAGGATCGGAAACATAGCGGGATTCGGGCGGCGCCTTGCACGCATCCAGCCCGGCGCAAAGCGCTATAGCCGTGCCCAGGGTCATGGCGCGCCGAGGCCCGAGGGCGAGGTTTCCCATCATGTATTGGGGAACCTTCGCTGAGCGGGACCGGTTCCCGACTTGATGATCAAAGCGCCATTAACTCCGATTTTCCTCTTCGGATGCCTGACATTGTCGGCGTGCGGCGAGGGGCATTCGGTTCCGGAAGTGTGGGAGGAAAGTGGAGAGATCATTGCGCTCGGCGGCGGGGATGCGGGTGCGCGAGGAGCATGCGCGACTTGTCACGGCCTGAGCGGCGAGGGGGACGGCAACCTTGTTCCGCGTCTCGCGGGGCTCAACGCCGGATACTTCGCGCGCCAGATGGAATATTTTGCCGAAGGACAACGGCGTCATCCGCAGATGGCGTGGATTGCTGGCCGTCTCGACTGGTCGGCCCGCCAGAAGGTAGCGGTCTACTATGGTGAGATGCCCGTTCCGCAGGGGCCGCGCGAAGCTGACGGAGCGATCGGTTGCGGTACGATCGACCTGTATCATCGAGGCGATCCGGCGCGCGGCTTAGCTTCTTGCGCAAGTTGCCACGGCGAGGACGGGGCCGGGGTAGGCCAGGGAAACCCGCCGCTTGCGCAGCAACCGGCTCCGTATCTCGCAAAGCAGCTCAAGTTGTGGGCGGAAGGTGAGCGCTACGGCGATCCGAACAACGCAATGACGCGCATCAGCCGGCTTCTGACGGAGAATGAAATGAAGGGTTTGGCGAATTATAGTTCGGCCCTTCCGGATGCGAATGCGTATCCGGGACCTCCGGAAGCATGCCTTCCAGCACGTCGTCCCGATCCCAGAAATGGTGCTTGATAGCGGCAATGGCATGCGCCGGAACAAGCAGCGCCAGAATGGTTACCCCGGCCACATGCACATCGATAGCCGTTTCGAGCACCCGTAATTGCCATTCGGTGGACAGCGTGTGGAACGGCATGGCTGGCACGGGTACGATACCGGCGAGGTGCAGATCGCGCGCTGGCTGGATCGCCGACCATGCCATCCAGCCCGAAAGCGGCAAAATAACGAACAAGGCGTAAAAGACGGCGTGGATCAAATGCGCGGCGGTCGAACGCCAGCCTTGGTTGTCGGCCTCGTTCACCGGGCCGGGGACGATCAGGCGCCATAGCAGTCGCAATGCGCCAAGCAGCAGCAAGGTCAGCCCTATCTCGGAATGCAGCTTGTAGGCGTCCAGCTTGTCCGCCCCCACGAGGTATCGCTGGATCAACCATCCCGATCCGAGTTGAAAGACAACGACGGCCGCCATCACCCAATGAAACGTGACGCCGACAGGTGTGTATTTACCCCTCTCCCGGTAACTTATCGACCATTCCTGCCATTGCTGGACCCACGGCTTCATTGTGCGCGGACCGCACCAAACGAGCGGTAGAGCATCGTCATTGCGGCGAGAAGGTAGACGGCCGAAGCAGGCCCCCACATGATTAAACCAGCGATTTGCTGATCTTCGAGAGGAGACCATCCCCATAACTGCGTCGTCAGTGCGTGGGGCGTATAGTACGCCCGGTCGGCGAAGACGAGCAACGCTCCGAGTGCGCCCATCTGGACCATCGTTGCCAGCAATGCGGCGGTCGCGCCCGCGGCGGTCGCCTGCCGCACCCGTGCCCACCAGATCGCCGAAGTTGCGGTAATGCTGGCCTGCATGATCCAGAACATAGCGTCGCTGGATAACGCTGCGGAATACAGCGACGGGACATGCCATCCCCAGAGGATGACGGCCTGCAGAAAGGTAAGCTGGGATACCGAAAGAATCAGGTCACGCTGGTGAAGCCGAAGCGCCTCGACGAGAAGCGGTGCCAAGACCAGGCCTAAGCCAATATGGTGGATGGCACGTGCGGTGAATAACGCTGATCCAAGCGCGCAGAACGGCGAGACGAATAGCAACAGCGCCGCGATGGCTGCGGCATAGTGGGCGTTCATCCGTTGCGGCGCCAGCAGGCGACCGCCAAGCAGGCCCAGCGCGACGACTGCCAGCACTACGGGATCGAAATTCCATTGCGCGAACCATCCCGATGGCGCCGGGGCGGCACCGCAGTAAGGCAGCCATTGTGTTGCGGACGGCATTCACGGCCTTTCTTGCTTTACGGCAATGTTACGCACGGCACCTCGACTCGGTTCCGCCAGAC
>JBBSOT010000626.1:0-2497 GCA_038259455.1 Hyphomicrobiales bacterium
AGACATGGCGGCGCCTGAAGGGCGCCAATCAGTTGCCTTTGGTCATCGAAGGCGTCACATTCACCGACGGTGTCGCCGCAAACGACACTGCAAACCGCGCCGCTTGATCAGGCCGCGTCACCCAGATTCCAGCATAGCTCACCAACGGCCCCGGCGTCTGGCTCTCAAGTTATTTCCTTTCGCCTGAAAATCTAAATCACTGCGTTCAAATGGTGGAGGGATTGATGGAGGTTGAAATCACGCGGAAGGACATGTCGGCGGGAGATCTTCGGGCGGCGTCGGCGCAGACTAAGGATGCAAAGGCTGCAAGACACATGCTGGCGATCACCTTGGTGCTGGAAGGTTAGGATCGCAAGGCGGCAGCGCAGACCTGTGGCACGGATCGGCAGACGCTGCGTGACTGGGTGGATCGCTACAACGACGAGAGGATCGCCGGTCTGACAAACTGCCGGTCAGGGGGTCTGAAACCTCTCTTGAACCCTGAGCAGAGGATGAAAGTGTCGCAGATGGTGCGTGAAGGCCCCAACCAGATCGTGTCCCATTGAATGGTGTAGGTGGCCTCGAGGATCACCATCACGTCCGCCGTGCTCATGCATGAGCGAACGGTCAGCAAGCAGCTTGCAGCGCTTGGGTTTCGCCGTCTTTCTTTCAGTGCGGCCCAACAACCGAAATCCTACCCGGCGGCACAAGAGCCGTTCAAAAAGAACTTGCCGCCACGGTAAAGGCCGCCTTGTCAAAAGCAGTGTAAGGCAAGCCACTGGAGGTCTGGTTCCAGAATGAAGCAAGGGTCGGCAAGCAAGGCCCGCTCACCAGGATCTGGGCCGAATGCGGTACCCGCCCCTGCGCCCCATGAAACAAATCAGCCTATATCTTCGGAGCCGTCTACCCATGCCGTGGGGCAACCGCTGCCCTTGTCATGCCCGCAGCCAATACCGAGGCCATGAACGCCCATCTGACCGAGATATCGACGATCGTTGCGTCGGGCGCTCACGCCATCCTGATGATGGATGGCGCGAGATGGCACGGTGCAAATACGCTCTGCATTCCCGACAACATCTCCATCGTGATATTATCGCCTTATGCGCCAGAGCTGATCCCGGTTGATAACATCTGGGCATACCTTCGAGCGAACTGCCTCGCCGTTTCTGTGTTCGACACCGACGAAGACATCGTCGTACGATGCTAAGACGCATGGAACTTCTTCGCAAACATCCCGAACGCGTCCGCTCAATCAGTGACCGCGAGTATGCAAAAACGGTCAAACCATAGGTCTGTTGGTATAAACGGATAGGCCCTGTAGGCGGTGAGGGCCATCAGGTCATCGGATGGCTTTAACATTCACCGCAATGGCACATTGCGATGACGTCGGGAGGGGCATCCACGTCATCAACAAAGCCCTTACTGACAGCTAACCTTCGTTCCCGGCTCGGACGGTTGTTACAAACTCGAATTGAAGGATGCTGAAACCCTAAGGAGCGTCCACACAAGTTTTTCTGAAACGATTGAGTTTAACCGGAACGCACTCGCATCGCAGCCTCGATGGTTTTCAGATGGGTCTCCATAGCAGTCGCCGCCGAAACTGAGTTCGTCGCCGCAATCGCATCTACGACAGCGGCGTGCTGATTGCTGTGGAGCGTTTGAAACTCATCAGAGGCGATACTTCGGTAAGTACGGTCCCATTCCCGTTGCCAAGCCACACGACGGCGTGCGCCGGACAGGTAAATCAAGAAGCCGATCAGGACTGGATTGCGCGAGGTCTCGGCAACCGCGCGATGGAACGCGTCATCAGCATGTTCGCATGCGGCCCTGTCGCGTGCCACGCGGCCCTCGGCAATCTTCTTGCGCAAGTGAGCGATGTCTTCATGATCCGCTCGCAAAGCAGCCTCGGCGGCCACTTGAGGCTCCAGCAAAAGACGCGCGCGCATTACATCCGGCGGTGTCGCACCCTCTACGAGCAGTGTATCGCGCACCGGCATATGGACCGGACGGTGGCCCCGAAACGTTCCCTGGCCCACGTGACGCCAGATTTCGCCTTCAATCTCTAGGGTCGAGTAGCACGCCTGAAGAGTTCCCCGGCCACATCCCAGAATACCTGTCAGCTCACGCTCGGGTGGCAGGCGATCTCCGCCCATGGGAGCAAGCGTATCAAGCGCCTGCCGCAGTTCAGCCAAGACAGCTTTGACGGATCTTCCCATGGACGACTCGAATTCAGACCAATTTGCGAGCCAATCTAATGAATGCCAGAAGAAGTGTCACCCTATTGGAGGATATTCCGATGAAGGAATCGAACAATTCCCTTGAAACATCTGCCTCGTTCCTAAGTGACCAAAAGATTGAAGCAGCGCAAAAGGCAGCGCGAGGCAAGGAAGGCGCAGACGTCAACCTTGCTCAAAACTCGGACACTGGGACCGTTTTTCAGCGACTCCGGGTATGGTTGGATTTGCGACGGCAGCAAGTCGTTTCCAAGGTTGAGGAAACAGAGTCCGAGCCTGTATCC
>JBBSOT010000627.1:0-2491 GCA_038259455.1 Hyphomicrobiales bacterium
CGGCGGGGAGCCGGTCGATGACTTCCTGGTGCAGGAAATCAGCCAGGTAGCGTTGTTCGCCTGTGCCAGCGACAGGCGAGGCGATTTCCGCTCTCTGTGTTCGGGCGAGACCGACGAGCTCGCTCGTCTCCGGCGTGAGAACAAGCAGCTGCGCCAGGAACGGGATATCTTGGCAAAAGCCGCGGCCTGGTTCGCCCGCGAGACCTATGGTGCCCCGCGGATCCATGCTGCGCTGAGGGCTGGCGGGGCAAGGCATAGTCGCAAGCGCATCGCCCGGCTGATGCGCGAGGCGAGGCTGGTGGGCGTCAGCCGCCGTCGGTCCCAACCAGCTCTGGGTCGCCGACATCACCTTCGTGCCGACCGCGACCGGCTTCATCTACCTGGCCATCGTGTTGGATGCCTTCAGCCGTCGCGTCGTGGGCTGGGCCATGACCGATCATCTTCGCGCCGAGCTCGTCCTGGAGGCGCTCAACATGGCGGTCGGTCAGCGACGGCCGGCCGATGCCAGCATAGTAGGGCGCAAGGACGCCTCGGATCTCGCGCAAGTCCAGGGCGGCTTCGATCCGGCGGAGCAGGTGGTCTGCAGGGATGTGGCGGTCGACGTTGACTCTGTAGAACAGTTGCCCCGGCTCGTCCTGCCGCCCCATCATCGCGCCATCTCCGCTTCCTTCTGACGCCAACAGGGGAATCAGCTCATCAGCCATGGCGCAATAGAGAGTTTTCCAACAGTATCCAAGGATTATGAACGAGCCACCTTTCAGGCTCGTGAGGCCGAAACGAACGGTTAGCGCGTCTGGCCCTGATCAGGTCCGCAATGACATGGCGTTCCGGGGGGAGTTGGGTAGGGCATTTGGCAGATTCCAAATCTCGTGTTGCAGCGGTCGGTGACATACGCAGCCTGTGGGGGCACAGGGACGCCTAATCCCGGATTTTGCCCGACTCCAATCGACCAGGCTCGAAAGCCATCCCCTTTTGCATAGGCCGGGTCCTCCACACCGCGCGCATTGCGTGCATACTGCACCGCGAAACTGTGGACACCCCACGCCTGATACTGATCTACGTGGGTCAGCTCGTGAGCCCAGAGAGACGGGTCGGTTGCTCCACTTGGATCACGAAAAACAATGACATCGATCAATGTAACAGCTGAGGCGAGGCCTCCCTGTTCGATAAGCCGAGCGAGATTGGCAAAACCGTTGTCGCCGATCTTGTACCGGACCCGATTCATCGAGTCCTCGCTTGCATAACGTGTAAGTCGTTGCCTGATCAGAGGAGGTATTGGCATTGCTCCATTAATCGCCGTATTGTGCGATGCGATTATTGCTTGCTCTAGGGCTGGCCCACTTAGGACACTTGCTTGGAGTTCATTCAGCGCATTGGCCACATCCTGACCAGCCTTTGCTACGGTGTTTGCTGCGTCCTGACCGGCGTGCTGTGTCTGCCTTGCGATGTTACCTGGACTCAGCCCGCCATGACTCAAATTGCACGCCGCATCAAAAATGTCACCGCATGCAAAAGCCGCTGATCCTGCTGCGAAGACGCTCACGAAAACCCCCAAAACAACCGCTAACATGCCGCCTCTATCGTGCAACGTGTCTGAGTGACAGCGAGACGTAGAGACACTTTCCGACCTGAACATTGATTGAACTCCTAGACGCTTAGAGCCAAGACCGATGCACTGCCCACAAGAGACAACGCGGACGCGATTTTATGCATCCCACCCTCCCTATCGGAGTTCGCCATTATCCTGTACGCCCCAAAATATACAACTTCTCTTTTCAAGACCCATACTCGGTTGTCGGAGGCGGCGGGTCGCAAAAGGCAGGAATTACGCACCGAGAACAGGCCGCTGAAAAGAACGGGCTTTTTTGTAGCGTAACTCCGGTGCAGAATCCGAGGCATGAAATACGGCTACGCACGGGTATCCACGGACGGCCAAAGCGTTGACGCCCAGGTGCGCCAGCTCACCAAGGCCGGATGCAGGGCGGCTTGGCGGCACGACGAAGATGGGCCAGCGAGATCTGCGGCGTCTGCTGATCTGCGGCGCGGTCGCCGTGGTGAGTTGGGCCGCACGCAAGGGAGCACCGGCAGGCTCCTGGCTTGCGCGCATGCTGGGAAGGAAGCCGAAGCTTGTCGTCGCCGTCGCGCTCGCCAACAAGAACGCCCGCATCGCCCAACCACCTCAATCCGCTTGCATCAACCGGGGCGTCCACCCAAGAAAGCATCTGGGTCGTCAGCAACATATGGGCCCGCGGCGAGTGCCGGCCCAGCACCGAATATCGCGCTTAAAGCTACGACAAGTCGCATGACGGACATTTGTGCCTCCCAAAACTCGATACGCGAACGGGCAGCGCGCACCAAATCGCTATGCTCGCTCTGGACCGGCTTAATCCGGCGCACCCGCCGAAGTCGGAGCACCCCTCCAGGCGGGCACGTGCTATTCCTTTGTTAGGTCCCACCTGCCGCTGTGGCGGCCGCCCCGATTCATTGCGTC
>JBBSOT010000628.1:0-2449 GCA_038259455.1 Hyphomicrobiales bacterium
CACCTGCATCACATTCTACGTGAAGCGAAAGGGCGACGATGTCCGATCCGAGCCGGTGCCGGACCATCTCGAACTGAGCTATGGTGATGGTTCCCGCCAGCGCCTGATCGCCACCGACGTTTGCGAGATCGGTGAGGGCGAGCCGCTCGGCTCTACAATGCGCGGCGGCAATCTGGTGGTCGCTGAAGACGGCGAGACCGGCACGGTGGGCCTGGTGTTCCGCCGGGACGGCGCCGATTTCTTCCTGACCAACGCGCATGTGGCGACCGACCCCGGCGCGCCGCCCGGCAAGATACGGGTGCAGGACCAGACCGGCGGCGTGTTCCTTGGCGCGGTGGCGCGGCTCGACGATCTGTCGGCGCCGCTGATCCGCAGCGATGCCGCGCTCGTACAGGTGCCTGCAAACAGCATCGCGCCGGGTGAATTCCAGGGCGTCCCCGTGAGGATGACGAGTTGCGGCGCGATGATCAACAATGATCCGCGCCGTTATTACTACGTGGCAGAAGGCTTCGTGCACGCGCTGCGCTGGCGCGCCTGGATGCCGGCCGCGACGCAGATAAGGATCGACGGGCATCTGCTCAACTATGCCGGCTTCCACATGCTTGACGTCGAGATCGGGCAATGCCGGCCCGGCCACTCCGGAGCGGTCGTGTTCTGCGAGTCGAACACGGGACTGACTGCTGCCGGCCTGCTGTTTGGCGGCATTCAGTCGACCAACGAGATCTGGGCCTTTCCGGTGAGGCTTTGCCTGGCGCAGATGGGCGTGGACCCCGACCGGCTATGAATTGCGGCGGCAAGCGATACCGTGATTGTGCTACGATCGTCGGCACATCCGGAGGACCAGTCCAATGCCCAGCGACGATGTCACGTTTCGCCTTTCACTATCAGACCCGAAGTCGGTCGACATGACATATATTCAGCACTCGCTAGAAGAGGCAGGCTTTCAGGTAACCACTGATGGACGTCGGGGCTTCATGCTGAGCGGCAAAGCATCCCTTGTGGAAGCGTTTTTCCATACGGCGATCAGTCGGGAAGGCGATGAGCTTTCTTTTTCACTTGATGCGTCAAATAATACTGTTTTAGATGATATAAGTTTTCGTATATACTTCCCAAAGAGGCCTGATTATTTTCCCTAGAGTGGGAGGTGATCCATGGAAGTCATCGTAAGGTTTGTCCCCAAGAACCGGTCAAGTGCGCCGAGAGTGAATTTCGGCGAAGCCCGAAGCCGCGGCATCAGTCAACTGACGCCAGACAAGCGGCGTATCGGAACGGCCATGCACAGTCTGTCCGAAATGGGCGTCCAGGCACAGCCGACCCAGCGCGACCGGCTCGAAGCGATGGTGTCGACGACGCAATTGCGCGAACAATTTGGCGTGGAGCTGGTCGAACGGGAAACGCCGAAAGGAGAGACCATCGACTCGATGGAGGCTTCATACATGGCGCCGACCGCCGAGCTGACCGTTCCCGACGATCTCGCCGACACGATCGACTTCGCCTATGTGCCGACCCCGGTAAACTTCTATGCGCCTCTAAACCATCCGCCGATCGAGGACATTCATCACCTGTCTCTCGCCGACGTGGCGCTGACCATCAACGCGGCACAGTGCCATCGCCGCGGCTGGACCGGCTCCGGTGTGCGCGTGGCGATGGCCGATACGGGCTTCTTCCCGCATCCCTGGTTTACCCGTAACGGCTTTGCGCTGGTGCCCACTCATTCGCCTGGTTCCGGCGATCCGGCGGTCGACGATGTCGGCCACGGCACTGGCGAGGCCGCCAACATCTTTGCCATGGCGCCGGACTGCACCGTGTTTGGCGTCAAGCACGGCAACAGCACGGCCGGCACGCTAGAGACCTGCATCGATCAGAACCCGCACATCATGACGCACTCGTGGGGATGGTCGGTCGACACCCAAACGAAGGATCGGTTGCGGATCGCGGACCCCAATTTCTTCAACGAGCTGGTCGATGTTGAGACGGTGATCCTCGAGGCCATCAACAGCGGGATATGCGTCCTGTTTTCAGCCGGCAACGGGCATCTGTCGTTTCCGGCATGCATAAAGGAAGTCATTGCGGTGGGCGGCACCAGCGTCATGGAGGACGGCTCGCTCAAGGCGTCAAACTACGCCAGTTCCTTTATAAGCAAGCTTTATCCCGACCGGCGCGTGCCCGATGTCTGTGGCATTGTCGGCAGAAGCGGCGTGGCGCCCCTGCCCGGCCACATCATGCTTCCCGTGCCGCCGGCCAGCCAGCTTGACGGCGACAATTTCCCGAGCGGGCGTCACGGGCTGGGATGGGGTATATTTTCCGGAACCTCGGCTGCCAGCCCTCAGGCGGCAGGGGTTGCAGCCCTGCTCAAGGGGATTTCCAAGCAGTTGTCGCCGCAATCGATCCGATCAATTCTGGCCCAGACTGCTGTCGACATCGTCGACGGGACGACGGCAATGAACGA
>JBBSOT010000629.1:0-2435 GCA_038259455.1 Hyphomicrobiales bacterium
GGAGACGGCGTCAAAGCCGGTGATCTCGGCAAGCCAGCTTTCCAGATCGTCAAACATACGCTGGTAGCCGGCGGAGTGCGCTGTCGGGGCAAAAGGGTGCATACCGGCCACTGAGGACCAGCTCACCGGCATCATCTCGGCAGCCGCATTCAGCTTCATCGTGCACGAACCGAGCGGGATCATCGTCCGGTCGAGCGCCAGATCCTT
Source organism: Hyphomicrobiales bacterium (assembly GCA_038259455.1). Taxonomy (GTDB): domain Bacteria; phylum Pseudomonadota; class Alphaproteobacteria; order Rhizobiales; family Rhizobiaceae; genus CAMYMG01. The sequence goes on from JBBSOT010000629.1 coordinate 208, forward strand.
GTCGGCAAGGCGGCGCAGCAGGCGCATCATCTCGGTCTCGGATCGGTTCTCATGGAAGACCGGCTGGGAGAGCAATGCCGGTGCACGTTTCGAACCGGGCAGGGTCTGATCCGCTGACTGTGGCGCCGATGCCCCGAACAGGGATGCAATGGCGGCAAGATCCTCCGCGGTCGACGTCTCGTCGAAGCTGATCCCGATGTGGTCGTTATCAATCGCGCGCAACAGCCGTCCGTCGGCTTCGGCGGCCTCGACAAGCGCCCGGGCACGGCCCGGCAGGTGCGCGGTAACGGTGTCGAAGCGCTGATCGCCGAGCACGGACACGCCGGCTGCGCGAAGCCCCGCTGCGAGGCTGGCCGCCAGGCCGTGAATCCGTCCGGCAATTTCCTGTAATCCTTCGGGGCCATGCCAGATAGCGTAGGCGGCGGCCATGTTGGCAAGCAGCGCCTGGGCTGTGCAGATGTTGGACGTCGCCTTGTCACGCCTGATGTGCTGCTCGCGCGTCTGCAGGGCCAGGCGATAGCCGGGCCGGCCGTGTGCGTCGCTCGACTGGCCGACGAGCCGGCCGGGCATCAGCCGCGTCAGTCTGTCGGATACAGCGCAATAAGCGGCATGCGGTCCACCAAATCCCATCGGCACGCCAAAGCGCTGCATTGAGCCGACAGCGATGTCGGCGCCAAGCTCTGCCGGTGGCTGGGTCAAGGTAAGGGCCAGCGGATCGGCGACGAACACGACCAGCGCGCCGACAGATTTTGCTTTCTCGATTGTGGCGCCATGATCGGCATAGACGCCGTGTGTGTCGGGCCACGGAACAAGAAGCGCGGCAGTGTTGTCGTCGATCGTATCGCCGTCGACCACGATACCCAGCGGCTCGGCGCGCGTGCGAACGACATCGAGGATCTGCGGATGCAGCGGACCGGCCAGCGCTACGCGGCACTTCTTCTCACGATGGTGACGCCATGCAATGCCGACTGCTTCGGCAACCGCAGTCGCCTCGTCAAGCAGCGAAGCCGACGCCACTGGCAAGCCTGTCAGTTCGGTAACCAGTGTCTGGAAATTGAACAGCATCTCCAGCCGTCCCTGGCTGATCTCGGCCTGATAGGGTGTATACGCTGTATACCAGGCGGGGTTTTCAAACATGTTGCGCTGGACGACCGGTGGCACGATGCAGCCATGGTAGCCGCAGCCGATGAAACTCTTCAGGACGACGTTCTGGTTCATCTTCGATGCGAGTTCGGCCAATGCCTCGGCTTCGCTGGCAGTCTCTGGTAGCGCAAGCTGCCTCTCAAGGCGGATCGACTTGGGCACGGCCTGCGAAATCAGCGTTTCAATCGAGGGCACGCCGACAACGGCCAGCATTGCGCGCGTATCAGCAAGACCGGGGCCGATATGGCGGTTGGCGAAACTATAGGTGGACGTTGTCATGTGCATGCTCCGGAATTCAGGCGATATGCGCTTTGTAGCCAGCTTCATCCATCAGGCCTGAAAGCTGGCTCTCATCGGAAAGTGTCATCTTCCACAGCCAGCCGTCGCCGGCGGCCGAAGAATTGACGAGCGCCGGCTCGCCGGAGAGTGCGCCATTCGTTTCGGTCACTTCGCCATCCGCCGGCGCATAGACGTCCGATGCCGCTTTGACGGATTCGACGACCACGGCGACATCGCCCTTTTTCATCGTTTTGCCGGCCTCAGGAAGTTCGACGAAGACGAGGTCACCGAGCTGTTCCTGCGCGTAGTCAGTGATGCCCACGGTCGCGACACCACCTTCAACGCGGATCCATTCGTGGTCTTCGGTAAAATAGGTTGTTGCCATAAGAGCTTATCCTTTGCAGTAGCGGTGAGGCGTGAAGGGACGGGGATGGATGCTGACGGGAAGTTTCGTCCCTCGTACATCGGCAAAAAGGGGTGCGCCGGACCTGGCGATATCGGCCGTCACATAACCCATGGCGATGGGGTGCCCGGCTGACGGGCCGAAGCCGCCCGAGGTGACCCTGCCAGCGCTATTGCCGTCGGCATCGAAAAGCGGCGTGCCGGCGCGTACCGGCTGACGACCCTGCGGCATCAGGCCGACGCGTCTGTCAGAAGCGCCGTTTGCCAGAATCGCTCGCAATGCATCGGCGCCGACAAACCCGCCCCCGGCGCGAAGACCCTTTGGAATGGCCCACATCAGACCGGCTGCTGCGGGGTCGATCTCAGGCGTGATGTCCTGGCCGTGCAGGCATAGACCGGCTTCA
>JBBSOT010000630.1:0-2426 GCA_038259455.1 Hyphomicrobiales bacterium
GGCGATGTTGGCGGTATACGAATATTGGGCCAGCAGCTTGCTGACGACCCACGATCCGACAACACCCATGAGGCCAGTCCCGAGGAAGACCAGCGACAGCGCGTTTACGGATTATCCCGCCACGCCTCCAAGACAGGGGCGCAGGTAAGTGGAACAGTGCGAACTGGCCCATGAACATCCGCAAGATCGCCGCCATGCCAAGGGCGACTTAGGGCTGAGGCTGTGTGAAAACCCCCAGATATGGTATGCTTCCTGAGACATGGGAGTGCATTTATGTCAGGTTTCATTGAAGGTGTTGATCGGGATCAGGTGACGCTGTTTCCAGACCGTCTGGAGGACTGGATCGATGAGGATCATCTGGTCCGGGTGGTGGATTTGTTTGTCGACCAGCTCGATCTGGCGGGCCTTGGGTTCACGCGCGCGGCGCATGCGCGCACAGGGCGGCCGGGTTATCATCCATCCATTCTTCTGAAGCTATTCATCTATGGTTATCTGAACCGGATCCCGTCCAGCCGCAGGTTGGAGCGTGAGGCCGGGCGCAATGTTGAGTTGATGTGGCTGCTCGGGCGGTTGGTGCCGGACCACAAGACGATTGCGGATTTCCGGCGTGATAACGGAGGGGCAATCCGCAAGACCTGCGTGCAGTTCGTGGAACTCTGCCGCCGGATCGGCACGCTAAAGGGTGAGTGCGTGGCCATCGACGGGAGCAAGTTCAAGGCGGTGAATAACCGCGACAAGAACTTCACCAAAGGCAAGATCGCCAGCCGCCTTGCGCATCTGGAGGCCGATGTCGACCGCTACATCACCGAGATGGTGCGCATCGACCGCCAGGAAACAGGCGAGGCACGGGCCGAGAAGGTCGCGCATCTGGCGCAGCGATACGGGCGGCTCAAGCAGGAAATCGAGAAACTGAAGGCCATGGACAACGCTTTGGCCGATGCGCCGGACGGTCAGATTTCCCTGACCGATCCCGATGCCCGAGCGATGGCCACCAGCGCGCGCAACAGCGGGCTGGTGGGCTATAATACACAATGCGCCGTGGACACTGAAACCCACATCATCGTCACCCATGAGGTCACCAACAAGGGGTTCGACCGTGACCAGCTCAGCTCGATGGCGCTTGCGGCCAAGGAAGCGCTTGGGCGCGACACGCTGCATGCCTTGGCCGACAAGGGCTATTACAGCGGTGTCGAGATTGCCGCCTGCGACAAGGCGGGCATCACCGTGACCATGCCGCGCCCCGAGACCTCGGGCAATCGCAAGAAAGGCATGTATGTGAAGGCTGACTTCAAATATGACGCCGCGCGCGACGTCTATGTTTGCCCGACAGGCGATGAGCTGACCTACCGCTACACCCGCGAAGAAGACGGGCTTCAGGTCCGACGATACTGGACCAACGAATGCCAGAACTGCCCCGTGAAATCACGCTGCACCACGGGCACGGAGCGCCGGGTCACCCGCTGGGAATACGAGCATCTGGTGGACGAGATGCGCGACCGTCTGCGCAGCGCCGATGATCCGATGACCCTGCGCCGCAGCACGGTCGAGCATCCTTTCGGGACGATCAAGGCCTGGATGGGCACGACCCATTTCCTAATGCGCCGCCTGAAAAACGTGCGCACCGAGATGGCGCTGAACGTGCTGGCCTACAACATCAAGCGCATGGTCGCACTGGTCGGGATCAAGGGGCTCATGGCGGCGATGCCCGCCTGAAAGAGGGGAAATCACTCCCCAAAACCAGTCAAACTGCCCCCATCAGCGCGATATCCCCGCCACCGGCGGGTTGCATGAACCCAAACAAGCCAAAAGGCCTACTGCGAACCCATCACATCGCAAGCTGCTCCTGGCGCGAGCGTTTCCACACAGCCTCGGCCCAAGCCGTCACGGTATTTCGCGATATAGGCCAGCGCTTCGCCGAGGGGCGATTTGGCGGAAGCGCGTGCGCGATGGTGGCGCAGCCAATCATCAAGGCGGGTGAGGATCGGTGCGGCGCGTTCTTGCCGTGCGACAAGACGGGTCGCGGCATCGTTGCCCTTGATTGCGGCCTCGATAGCGTAGAGCTCACGAATGAGGGTCACACCTTCCTCAGCAATGGGCGCGGGGCCGGTTCGCGTGATCTCGATCAGTTTACGGCGGGCGTGGGCCCAGCAATAGGCCAGTTGAATGCCGGGGCCGACCCGGTCGGGTGCAATCAGCCGATTGTATCCGGCATAGCCGTCCACTTGCAGGATACCGCCAAAGCCCTGCAATATCCGTTCGGCATGGAGTCCACCTCGGCCGGGTGCATAGGTGAAGGCAACGCCTGGTGGTGCGGTGCCACTCCAAGGCCGATCATCGCGAGCCAGGGCCCAGAAGTAACCGGTCTTGGTTTTTCGGGCACCGGGATCGAGCACCGGAGCGCGGGTTTCATCCATGAACAGCTTGGA
>JBBSOT010000631.1:0-2423 GCA_038259455.1 Hyphomicrobiales bacterium
AAATCGGTCGCCTTCATCAAGGAACAAAGCGCGGCGGAAAAGCCATTCTTCCTGTACCTGCCCTTCTCGGTCGGACACGGTCCCAACCTGCCGTCAAAGGACTTCGAGGGCAAATCGCGTATCGGCCATTACGGCGACAAATGAGGTGGCTTGGATTGTCTGAACACCTCACGGGGTGTTTCTAAGTGGCTTCGCCGCTCATTTCAGGCGGCCGCCTGGATTGGCGCCGCCAGGTTGATGTATGCCTGATCGGGGGTCTTCCCGCCAAGCGACGAATGCGGCCTCTTGCCGTTGTAAAAGCCCAGATACCGGTCGATCGAGGCGCGGGCCTGCGCGACGCCGACGTAGGCCCTGAGATAGACCTCCTCGTATTTGATGGTCCGCCAGAGCCGCTCCACAAGGACGTTGTCGCGCCAGGCGCCCTTGCCATCCATGCTGATCTCGATCCCGGCGTCCTTCAACACCTTGATGAAGTCGGTCGAGGTGAACTGACTTCCCTGATCCGTATTGAAGATCTCGGGCTTGCCGTGCCGCCCGAGCGCCTCCTCCAGGACGTCGATGCAGAAATCCGCCGACAGGGTGATCGAGAGCCGCCAGGCCAGGACCTTGCGGCTGAACCAGTCGACGATGGCGACGAGATAGACGAACCCCCGCGCCATCGGCACGTAGGTGATGTCGCTCGCCCAGACCTGGTTGGGCCGCGTCACCGCCAGGTTGCGGAGCAGGTAGGGGTAGATCTTGTGCCCCGGGCCCGGTTTCGACGTGCTCGGCCGCCGGTAGATCGCCTCGACGCCCATCTTTCTCATCAGCGTCGCAACGTGACGGCGGCCGACGTCGCGGCCTTCCGCCTTCAGCATGTCCCGCAGCATCCGGCAGCCCGCGAACGGATGCTCGAGGTGCAGCTCGTCGATCCGGCGCATCAGCGCGAGGTCGGCCTCCGAGGCCGGCCGCGCCAGATAGTAGATGCTGCCCCGGCTGATCCCGAGCACCTTCGCCTGCCCGGTGAGCGGCAGTTCATGGGACCTGTCGATCATCGTCTTGCGCTCGCCAGCAGTCCGGCCTTGCCGAGCGCGCCCTCTAAAAAATCATTGGCCAGCGTCAGCTCGCCGAGCTTCGCATGCAGAACCTTGACGTCAATCGCCGGAGCAGCATTGGCCTTGGCGCTCTCGCCGAAGACCGCCGTCGCGCCCTCCAGCAGCTGGCCGCGCCATTGCGTGATCTGGTTCGGATGCACATCGAACTGTTGGGCCAGCTCGGCCAGCGTCTTCTCACCCTTGATGGCCGCTATCGCCACCTTCGCCTTGAAAGCCGGGCTGTGGTTCCGGCGCGGTCGTTTCGTCATGGTCGCTCCTCGGTTCTCAGCAATCTTCTTGCCGATTTCGAGCCGCTCCACCACTTAGCGCCCCCGTTCAGATTTCCCGAGCCACCTCTCTCACCGGAGGGGTACGGACCATCTGCGGACCTCAAACCCGATCGAGAGCGTCTTCGCAACCGTCCGTCACCGCACCGTCAGGACCAAGGGCGCTCTGTCGCAGAAGACCGCCAAGCTCATGGTCTTCACTCCGGTCTCGGCGGCATCGAAGACATGGCGCAAGCTCAACGGCACGAACCAGTTGCCGCGCGTCATCGAAGGCGTCACATTCACCGACGGCGTCGCCGCAACCGACGCCAACCAGAGCCGCGCCGCCTGATCACGCCGCGTCACCCAGATTCAGCCATAGCTCCTCAACCCGCCGTCACGCTGCTGTCAAACCGGGCTCGAAAGGTACCGGGCCACCGATGCGGTTCGGCCACTCCGGTTCGGGGGCTGCAAGCATGGTCGCCTTGGGCCAGAGAGTGCTTCCATTTCCATGCGGATGATTTCCGAAGAAGGCTATTTGCCGGAGCGCGTAGGTCAAATGTCCGGAAATGGCGCTGAGTGTCATTTACGGTCATGTTTCAGTCAGCCAACAAAGATGATATATTACTGATTGGAAGCGATACCTGGCTTCTGGAACAGACCGGAGGTTGTCGGCACGACAATGGCAAATGCGGTTTTCACCAGGGCGCAATCACCCGACGCGAATGCCCACGCGATCGGGCTGAACCTCGCGATCGAGCACCGTTCCTTGGACGCGCTTATTCCCTACGCCCGGAATGCCCGAACTCACTCGGAAGCCCAGGTGGCCCAGATCGCCGGTTCTATACGGGAGTTCGGCTTCACGAACCCGATCCTGGCCGACGGCAAGAACGGCATCATCGCCGGCCACGGCCGGGTGCTCGCTGCCCGCAAGCTCGGGCTCGCGACGGTGCCGGTGATCGAGTTGGCACATCTCTCGGAGGCGCAGAAGCGCGCGTACATCCTGACCGACAACAAGCTGGCGCTGAACGCGGGCTGGGACGACGAACTGTTGGCGCTCGAGCTTGGCGAGCTGGGCGAGCTG
>JBBSOT010000632.1:0-2410 GCA_038259455.1 Hyphomicrobiales bacterium
CCGAAATTGACGCAATCATCGCACATTTGTCTGAGTTATTGAATACACAGGGTTATGCAGGATCAGTCGGAGTTATTGCCCCTTTCCGATCTCAGGTTCTGGCCCTCCAAGAGGCGGCGAATGCCGCGTTTCCGCCAGACATACAAAAGCGTGCAGAGCTGCGGGTAGCGACCGTCGACGGGTTTGTCAATCCCGGAGCAAAATCGGCCAAGTTCCCGGTGTAAAATTGGACAGTTTGGTTGGGAGTTAGCCGCGCCTTGGCGCGCGTGCTCTCCAGATAGCTGACGCGTGCCAAGGCGCGCTGGCCGCAGGCGAGCCCTTTTGATCCAGGGTTTATGGATTTCAGATTTGGGCTTTACGGCTTTCGCGCAACCGGAAGCTTTCGCCGTTCATTTCGAGGATATGTACGTGATGGGTCAGGCGGTCCAGAATTGCGCCCGTGAGGCGCTCTGAGCCGAAGACCTCGGTCCATTCATCGAACGGCAGGTTGGAGGTGATGACGATGGAGCCGCGCTCGTAGCGTTGGGAAATGACCTCGAACAGCAACTCGGCGCCGGTCTTGCTGAGAGGAACGAAGCCGAGTTCATCGATGATCAGCAGGTCCTGGCTGACCAGCAGCTTTTGCAGACGCTGCAGGCGCCGTTCATCGGCAGCCTCGATCAGTTCGTGAACCAGGGCGGCAGCGGTCGTGAAGCGGACTTTCAGACCCTTTTGGCAGGCCGCCAGTCCGAGCCCCAGGGCGACGTGGGTCTTGCCGGTGCCGCTCGGGCCCAAGGCGATGACGTTCTCGCGCCGGTCCACGAAGGCGCAGCGGGCCAGTTCCATGGTCAGGGTCTTGTTGAGAGAGGCGATGACCTTGAAGTCGAAGCTGTCCAGGCTCTTGGTCGCCGGGAACTTGGCGTCCTTGATCCGGCGTTCGATCATCCGGCGTTCGCGCTCGATCTGTTCCAGTTCACAGAGCCGCAGCAGGTAGTGAACATGGTCCTTGTTCTCCGCCGCGCATTGCCGGGCCTGCTTATCGTACTCGCTGTTGAAGGTCGGCAGGCGCAGCTTCTTGAGATGATGCTGCAGCAGGACCTGAGGGGTATCGGTCATGCCGCTGTTCCCGACATCAGCACCTTGTAGCTGGCCGGGTCCGTCGTCTCGACCTGTGCCTTGGGCAGATAGGGATAGATGTCGAGATCAAGCCGCGGCGGGCGCTTCTCGATCCGGCACAGCACGAGATGCTTGACCGCGTCGTAGCCAATGGTGCCGTGGCCGAGGGCGTACTTGATGGCGCCATGGACATGGGCCATCTCGAAGGTCTCCAGCAGGCGCAGAACCTGCACGTACTCGCGTTTGCCCTTCTTGCCCATCCGCGCTTCCAGCAACCGGTGCAGGGTGGCGAACTCATCTGGCAGGTCCCAGCCTTTGAGTGGGGCGGCCTGATCCAGGGCCCCAACCTTTTGCTCCAGCAGAGGCAGGTAGTGCATCGGATCGAACACCATGTCTGCCTTGTCGTAGGACCGACGGTGGCGGGCGATTATCTCTGCGCAACACCCGATGACGACCTCATGGACGTAGCCCCGGATCTGAACCTCGTGGTGTGCGTAGGCGACCGGGACGGAATAATCATTGTTGCGAAAGCGGACCATCGAGATCGACGTCGCCCGCGTGCTGACCTTCTCGCACGCATCATAGGGCGTGGGTGGCAGTGCCATCAGCGCATCCAGGTCGCGCATCAGGCGCTCGCCGATCGGCTCTGAATGACCACGCACGATATCGTCCTGGCGCCTCATGCATTGCTCTTCGAGCCGGGCATTCAGCGCATCGAAGCTGTTGAACCTGGGCGCGGGCACGAGGAAATTCCGCCGACCATAGCCGATCACGCCTTCAACGTTGCCTTTATCGTTGCCCTTTCCCGGCCGACCGAACTTGTCCTCGAACAGGTAATGCGACTGAAGCTCGGCAAAGATCCTTGTGCGTTCCCGCTTTCCGTCGCCGCAGATCTTCGCCACCGCGATCGTCGTGTTGTCATACAGGATCGACAAAGGCACCCCGCCGAAGAATGCAAAGGCTGAGACATGCCCGTCGCAGAACGCTTCCGTCGTCTCTGCAGGATACGCTTTGATGAAGAACGCGTCCGAATGCGGCAGCGCCATTGCAAAATAGTGCAGCTTGCACTCGACCCCGGCAATCACACCAAGCGTCTCGCCAAAATCCACCTGAGCATGGCCCGGCAGGTGAGCAAGTGGGACAAACACTTCACGCGTCCGCCGCTGCTTCTCGCGAACGTAATCCGTGACGATGGTGATGCCGCCGGAGAAACCGTGCTCGTCCCGAAGCCGGGCATGGATACGTTTGGCGGTGTGCCGTTGCTTTTTTATAACCCGTTTGTCGTCTTCGAGAATCTGATCGATAATCGGAATGA
>JBBSOT010000633.1:0-2380 GCA_038259455.1 Hyphomicrobiales bacterium
CAGCGAAGTAAACGAGGCTCTGGTCCGCGGGCTTCATCGCGGCGAGTTTATCGATGGGGCAGACAATGTCGTCCTGATCGGCGGCCCTGGAACCGGCAAGACCCATATGGCAACCGCACTTGGCGTCCAGGCCGTGGAACACCATCGCAGGAAAGCCCGCTTCTTCTCGACCGTCGATCTGGTCAATGCACTCGAACAGGAAAAGGCGATGAACAAGGCTGGGCAGCTTGCCGAACGCCTGCTGCGTCTCGACCTCGTCATCCTGGACGAACTTGGGTACCTGCCGTTCAGCCCGTCAGGTGGAGCGCTGTTGTTCCACCTGCTGAGCAAACTCTATGAGCGCACCAGCGTCATCATAACTACCAACCTCAGCTTCAGCGAATGGGCGGATGTGTTCGGCGATGCCAAGATGACCACAGCGCTGCTCGATCGGCTGACCCATCATTGCCACATCCTGGAAACCGGCAATGACAGCTTCCGGTTCAGAGCCAGCTCCGCAGCCCCAAAAACACGAAAGGAAGAGGTACCAGCTTGACGAAACCCCCGCATCGCGGGACATAAACTAACCCGGGTCAAATCTCGATGAAAATCCCGGGTCAGTTCTCAGCGGAAATCAACATTAAAGGCTTGAATCGTAATACATAAGGCGAGAGCGCCTGTGTCCACGGCCCGCCAATAAGCCCGCATGTTGTTGGCCTTCGAGCGATTGTTAATGGCCGCAATTGGTCTGGTTGCAGATATTCCGGTTTGGTCGCTAGACCAGCGTAAGCCGGCGCTAATTTTACAGTTTCACCCCGAACTGGCCGAGTGCCCAGCTCATCACGAAATAGAGCGTGATCGTCATAAAACATCCAATCGCTAAGGCGGGCCAGAACGGCATACCACGGTTGAGCAAGACTGGTATGATAAGGAACATCGGCAGGCTCGGAAGTACGAACCAAAAGGTTGCAAATGCGTGATCTGCCATGCGCGCCGTGTCTTCGGTGTCACGCCATAGCCAGATCATGCCGAGAACCGAGATCAGCGGCAGCGAAGCTATCAAAGCGCCCAGGCCCGGAGCACGGCGCGCCACCTCGCTGACAATGGCGATGATGAGACCCGAAAGAGCAGCTTTGAGGAGAAAATACCCCATTCTCGTATCTCCAGTCAGGTCGTAGGTTGCGGCTCTGCGTCGATGTCTTCGTCCGGCTTCCGCAAGCGCTCCCGCAATCGTTCGAAGCCCCACCCGTCCCGGCTCACCTTGAGGTAGATTGCCGGCAGCACGAGCATGTTCAGCACGGTCGAGCTCGTCAGGCCGCACAAAATGACAATCGCCATCGGCGCCTGGATCTCGCTGCCCGGTTCGCCCATCGCAATTGCCAGCGGGACAAGCGCCAGACCGGCCGAGATTGCGGTCATTAAGATGGGCACCAGCCGCTCTTCCGCACCGCGCCGCACCGCTTCGGCCAAATCCGTCACGCCTTCGACCAGCTGCAGGTGCTTGATATGCGTTACCATCATCACGCCATTTCGCGTGGCGATCCCGAACAGCGTGATGAAGCCGACAATCGTCGCGACCGAGAGCACACCGCCTGTCAGCCACAAGCCGACCACGCCGCCTACAAGCGCGAGCGGCAGATTGACCATGACCAGAACTGCATCATTGGAAGAACGGAAAGCCTGTCGCAGCAGCAGGAACATGCCGACCAAAACAATCAGGCCGAGCGCAAGCAGAGTGCGGGTTGCGCTGGCAGCGCTTTCAAACTGACCTCCTAGCTCGATATGTGAACCCTGCGGGAGGTCGATGCTTTCCAGCACGGTTTCCACATCGGCTACAACTGCGCCCAGATCACGGCCCGAGACATTGGCCATAACCAGTTGCATGCGCTCCACGCTTTCGCGGGTGATGGCATTCGGACCCTGATCGCGCACGATATCGGCCACTGCGGCGAGCGGCAGGAGCTGGCCGCCGGGAGCCGCGATCACCATGTTTTCGATCTGTCCCGGGTCAGCGAATTGCGCAGGATCATAGCGCACTACTACGTCGGTGATTACTGGCCGTTCGACCAGTTGGCCGACCTCTGCACCCGCTACAGCCGCCTGGATCGCGCCGGTCACATCTTCAACCGCCAGTCCGTAATTGGCCAAGTCCGCGCGGCGCAGCCGCACCCGCAGATAGGGCACGCGGCTTTGCGTATCCTTCTGCACGTCGACGGCGCCGGGAATGTCGGACACCGCGCTTTCGACCTGAGTGGAGATGGTCTGCAACGTATCTGTATCAGGCGCGAACACCTTGATCGCGATATTCGCGCGAGCGCCCGAAAGGATGTGGTCGATCCGGTGGCCAATGGGCTGTCCGAAAATGGCCTGAACCCCCGGCACCGCGCCAACCGCTCCGCGC
>JBBSOT010000634.1:0-2373 GCA_038259455.1 Hyphomicrobiales bacterium
CGGCGCCGCCTGCGTTCCAGGGAGCTGGTATGAACTGCAGCGCCAAAATTGCGACAAGAGTTGAGACAATATTGCCGATGACAGCAGACCAAGGTTGCGCGAGTGGACTGTTGGGGACGCAGAACACCAGTACGGCCGTCGCCCCAAGTGGTGCAACCAACATCAGCGGTGCAGACGGAACAAAGCGATCAAGGCTTACGACAGCGGCGCAGATCATTATGCCAATCAGTGCACCAAGACCGGCGCGCAGCGATTCACCCGCGCGAAATCCGGCCATGGCGGGGCTAAGATGGAGGAGGATCGACATGATCTGGCATCCTTGCTCTGAAGCTACCCAGGCGCATTTTTGCTCAATGCGCGGGCACTTTTCGCATACTATGCCTATTTGTGAAGCGAAAGGAAAACTCTCAGTAAATAACCAGAATGGCTGAAGTCATGTCTGATTTTTGCGAGGATATTGACGTCGTATTCTTCCAAACTGATGCAGATTGGTCTGGGCCAATGCCCGGCGTGCATTTGGGCTGCGCGCCAGTGGCCCACCAGCTGAGCGCTTGGAGCGTTGGCTCGAGGGAATGGAGACAGCATGCTTGACCGCGATGCGGCACCTCGACGATATCCAGGCATGGTCAGCGCGGGCGGAAACCATGATGGCCCCTCTCTCTAGCAAGACACTACCAGCATTGCGCGCGGTGCTGACCGAATAGCCCGTCGTTTCCGCCCCAATGGCCGAGACCCTGACCGGTGCCAGCCGCGCCGCCATCCAGCGCAACCTCGCCTGGATGGAAACGCAAGGCCTGATCCGCGTGGTGACCGGGCAGGGGCGGTATCGGATGTGGTGCGCCACTAACTGAAGACCGCAGCAATATATACGGCCTGAAGCAGATCGTCTTCTATTATTCAGGCAGATCCGCGTCAGCGAACAGGTTGGGGAAAAGTCGCTCCCGGTAGTCGAGAGGAAACGCAAGTCGCACGGGCGTCTTCGGTGAGGCAGATGACAGATAACCGGCGGCAGTCAGCTTGCTCAGCGTGTTGCGCGCCGTGCGCTCTGATGTCTTGAGCACGATCTGTGCTTCACCGCGTTCCAGCGTGCCATAGCGAAGGACCGCCGAGATGAGGTCGGGCGCACGCTTGTCGTCGATCGTGTCTTCGACCAATCGCCGGTAGCGCTTTTCCAGACCGCCAAGGTCGAATAGCTTGGTCGAGAAGACGATCTGATCCAGCGTCACCTTCAGGAACCATTCGCAATAGGTCTTCAGAGCGGCCTCAGACAGATTGCCCCGCCCGTCTCGATCCCCGCGGCGAGGGAAATCGGCCATGTCCATCATGCGCTTGTATTCGCCCCGATCCGCCAATCCGCGCGCCAGACCGCGCGAGACGGACCAAAGCCCCTGACCTCCGATACCGGCCTCGAGCGCCATCGCATGTGACATCAGGCGGCTGACCCGCCCGTTCCCGTCGGGAAACGGGTGGATGAAGTTGAGCCGGTGGTGCGCCGAGGCGATGGCAATGATCCGTCCGCTCGCCGAGCGAGCCGCGATCTGAAATCGCTTGTCGAAGTGATCCATGAAGGCCGCGACCCGACCCGAAGACGGGGGCAGATGGCGACCGACGGCAACTTCGCTGTCGCCGTCTTGCCGCATGCGGCCCGGAATGATCGGCTCGCTCGTTCCATCCGGGTGTTCGATCCGCCGGAACTCGTCCGGCATCTCGTCGTAGAAGACACTGTGCACCCAGGTGAGGAAGGCGACGGACGTTGGCCGGGGAAGGGTGCCGTCCCGGTGCATCTTGTCGATCGACCGCTGGACGATGACATGGGCGCGGGCTTCCAGCGCAAGAGGTCGCGTCTCGGCCTCGAGCTCGGCTCCGGCGAGGGCGCGTTCGATGTCACGCGGGCGCGTGTTGTGCCCCTCGATCAAGTTCGAGTAGTAGCAGTTCATAACCCTGACCAGGTCAGCCAGTTCGGCCGCGCTGTCCGGGTGCAGGCCCTGTCCCAGCCCTGCCGCCTCGCACTGGATCTCGACCAATAGGTCCGCCAAGCTGGCAGGTATGTGCTCTTCGAAGAAGCACGGTTCGATCCTGCCGGGTGTCTCTATCATTTCTTGCCGATCTTGAGTGTCCAGAATTTTGAGCGCTTGTTACCATTTTTCAATATCAAGTCCAAGCTTTTGCCGATGTGCGTTGCCGATCATGAATGCCGATGTCCCATACGAGCTATTGTCGAGTCTGGTGTTCGAGGATTTTCATGCGGCGGCCTGATCTGGCTTTGATGGCATGATGCCGTTTACAAAATCGAAGCCTTGGATGACGTCGGCGAGGTGTGCGAAGCCGCGGAGCCGACGCCAGCTTTTCTCAGCACAGCAGGCGAGCTTGAAC
>JBBSOT010000635.1:0-2369 GCA_038259455.1 Hyphomicrobiales bacterium
ATTTCGTTATCGCCCGACCTGCCGGCAACAAGCGTCACGTTCGACGAACTGGTCGAGACGTCAGACATCTTAAGTTTGCACCTCCCTCTGACGAAAGGGACTCGACATCTCATCTCTGACCGGGTGCTCGCAAGGATGAAACCGGGCGCAATTCTTATCAACACAGCGCGCGGTGGGATTGTAGACGATGTCGCTTTAGCCAAGGCGCTGGCCTCTGGTCACCTGCTGGCAGCAGGTCTCGATGTCTTTGAAGACGAACCCATTAGCGCGGACAACCCTTTCTGCGGTCTGCCAAACGTAATGCTGACGCCTCATATTTCGGCAGGAACCCGGGACGCGATGGGGCACAAAATGACAGCCCTGTTTGCGAATCTCTCGCGGTTTCAGGCCGGTGAACCGTTGAAGAACGAAGTCGTGCTGGTGCGAGCATGATCGATTGCCACGTGCACCTTCTCGACCCAAAGGCGTACCCATATCCAGCTAATTCCGAGGGCTATCGTCCACAACCAGACGAAACCGGAACCGGCACGGCTCTGTTGGATGTCATGAAAGTGAATGGCATTGACCGTGCGGTCTTGGTTGCTGCGAGTGTTTACGGGGCGCGGAACGAAAGTGTATTAGAGACACTAGCGGACCATCCCAACAGGTTTCGCGTCGTTGCCGGTGTCGATCCCGCGATGCCCCAGCTTTTGGCGGATCTCGCCGATATTCCCGGGGTCGTTGGGATCAGGATTAATCTGACGGACGACCGGCGCATGTATGACGCGGCGCGAATAGACAGACTCTTGTCGGCTGCCTGCGACACCGGCCTGATTGTCACAATTCAAGCACCACCGGCAACTGCCCGCGTGGCACTGCAAAATGCTGGCGACGCAATTGTGGTTCTCGATCATATCGGGCGACCGGACCTAACTGGAGGACTCTCGGACTTGCAGGAACTTGCCAGGCGCCCGAACACTTGGCTGAAGCTATCGGGTGGTTTCCGCGTTGCCACAGAAGATTGGCCGCAGCCGACCGTTGCAATGCGCGAAACCGTGGCACTCTTTCCAAGGAGCAAGCTGATCTGGGGGTCCGATTGGCCTTTCATCAACCTGGCCGGCGTTAAGCCGGTATACCGGGACTGTCTGACCTGGGCGCGGGCGCTCACCGACGCAGACCTAGCGGCGAACGCTGCGGCGCTGTTCTGGGACATGGAATGAGTACCCTTTTACGCGTGGGCCTTGTCGGCGCCGGCATGGTTTCACAGTACCACGTCGCTGGCTGGCAAAGCTGCTCCGAGGCGGAACTGATCGCGATTGCCGATACCGATCAAATCAAGGCGAAGGACCGTGCGACGGCTGTTCCCGGTGCATTGGTTTTCTCCTCTCTTGCCGAAATGATCGCTGGTTGCGATCTTGATGCAGTCGACATCGTCACCCCTGCGATCACACATGCAGCATTGATCGCTGAAGCGCAGACGGCCGGGCTGCACGTTATTTGTCAGAAGCCGATTGCTCCAGATGCGCAGCAAGGGCGCGCCATCGAAGCAGCCCTGAGCACCAAAACCCGGGTAATGGTTCACGAGAACTGGCGTTGGCGGGCACCCTACCGAGCGCTTCGTGTTCTCCTCGATACTGGTGAAATCGCTCGGCCAGAAAACTTCGAGCTTCGTGTCGAAAGCTCCGGCCTTTTGCTTGACGCTGACACCCGTTATCCTGCCCTAGTCCGGCAACCCTACTTTGCAACCATGCCGCGCCTCCTGGTTCACGAACTTCTGGTGCATCATTTGGACACGTTGTCCTATTTGTTTGGAGACTTGAGGGTACAAGGCGCGACCCTTTCGCGCCGGTGCCCAGCCGTCATTGGTGAGGATCGGGCGGAAATCCAGCTGACAGCAGGCGATATCCCCGGACGGCTGGTCGCTGATTTCTGTGTACCTGGCGCTCCAACCATGCCAGAGGATGCGCTACATCTTTCCGGAAACCAGATCGCAGTCTTGCAAGGTTGGTCGCTACATGTGCCTGGCCGAACGGTTCGCACATGGGACGCCGCAGTAGCCTATCAGGACAGCTATTCCGCGACCATCGCAAGATTCGTCGCAGACATCGCGATGGGTAGAGACTTCGAAACACCCGTCTCGGTGGCCTGCGAAGTGCTTGAAATTATCGAGCAGGTTTATGCGTGATCGTGTCCCACGGCGTGGTGTAGCTGAGGCTGAGCCTCGGACGCTTTTCCGGCAAAGCCGGGCTGGTCAGCGCGCCACTGCTGGCAGGCTGATAAGGGGATCATCACTCAATTGGCCGACGCTTTCCAGTGTCATATAGCGGGCGCGCTGGACGGCCCATTCATCGTTCTGCTCGAGCAGAAGCGCGCCAACGAGACGAACAATG
>JBBSOT010000636.1:0-2358 GCA_038259455.1 Hyphomicrobiales bacterium
AGAGTTAGCGGGAAGCGGTGACGCCGTAGCCGTCAATCGGGGCATGCCCGCTGGATGCATCGGCCGTGTAGATCCCGACGCCGCCAAGAGCGACTGCCGACAGCATGATGAAAGAAAAGATCGCAGCTTTCACGGGATTCATCTCAGGTTCTTGCTCTCGCCATATCTGGCATCAATTGAGTTACTATTCGGTTTCGATCCAGACTGCGTCGTCTGAGCGCCGGTGCACTCATTGATAGGCAAGCCCTGTATCCTCTCCATGTCGCGGGGAGTGAAAGCTGCTTCAAAAAAGAATCAAATCTCCCCCCGGAGACGGGAACCATCTACGCAGCGACGTTCCATGAAGCCAGCGCGAAAAGCGCTTGACCCTGCGAAAGAAACTGTGCGTGCCAAAAATGCAACGGCTGGCCGTTGGCCCTCAGATGACGGCGACCCAGGCCCGGGCGAGCGCCATGCCAGTCGCGTCGGCCGTGGGTGCGTGGAGCGCCGCCTGCTGTGCATAGCGTTGCGGCCAATCAGGGTGGTTCTGTGCGATGAGGGGAGCGAACACCTCGTTCCAGCGCCTGACGACCGAAGTGTCCGCTTCAAAGTGAAACTGGATGGCGTAGGCGGCACGACCGATGCGGAACGCCTGGTTGGGAACCGTGTCGTTGCCAGCCAGATGCACGGCCGCTTCGGGAAGCGAAAAGGTGTCGTCGTGCCATTCGAAGGACGGGAACTGTTGCGGCAATCCGCCGAGCACCGGGTCGGCGCGGGCCGCCTCGGTCAAGGTGACCGGCTGCCAGCCGAATTCCGAGGCGCCACCGACCTGGTTGCGGCCTCCGAAGGCGCGGGCCATCAGCTGGCTGCCAAGGCAGACGCCAAGGATCGCGCGATCCTTCGCCTCGAAATCCCGGATCAGGTCGAGAAGCTGAGCAAAATAGGGACAGGCCTCGTCGTCCAGCGCATTCTGCGGACCGCCTAGCACGATGATCGCGTCATGCTCCGAACTGTCCGATGGCAATGTCTGGCCGGCATAGGGGTGGCGATGATCGATCCTGGCATTTGCCTCGGCAAGGGCTGCGCCCAACTGGCCCGTACCTTCACCTTCGACATTCTGGATGACAAGAACGTGCATGCAGACCCCTTGCGTGACAAGAATGCCGTGACGGTTATCATGCCGGGCGAGCGCCAAAAAGAGAGTAAGATATATGCCACTGCAGAACCGGGTCGATCCGTTCGGCGACATCCACCCGGTCGCAGCGCGCGGCATGTTTACCGGCAATCGCGGCATCATCCACGATCCGGCAACAAGGACGTTGCTGAAAAAGCGCTGGTCGACGAAGGCGTGGATCATCTGCGTCTGCGATTTCCAGGGCCGGCGGCGCGTGCCGATGGGACGCAACGGCGACGGCGGCAAAGCGGGCTGGACGGAACTGTTCTTTCTCGACGAGGTGACGGCGCTCGCCGCCGGGCACCGGCCCTGTTTCCACTGTCAGCGGCAAAGGGCAAAGGAGTTTACCCGGCATTTCGGCGCGGCATCTGGCATTGCCCGGCCACGGGCGCGCGAAATCGACGAGCGCTTGCACCGCGAACGCCTTGCGTCGGGGGGGCGGATGGTTGAGCTTGATCGTCTAGGCATCGGTAAGCTGCCCGACGGAGCGGTGATCTTCGACGGCCGCCACGATTATGCGATCCGCGATGGCAAGGCGTTGCGCTGGACGTTCGACGGCTACGACGACGTTCAGAACTTTGACGATTTCGGGCCGCACGAAATGTGCGTGGTGACACCGGCGGCGACGATTGCCGTGCTCAGCCAGGGTTTCGTGCCGGTGTGGCATCCGAGCGCCGAGACCTTGTTGAGCGGTGGCGGCCGATCGGCGGCTTGACCGAGACCCCGCCCTGCCCCATTCCTCGACGATGCGCGCAAACTACAAGATGCAGCGGCTTTACGTGCCGCACGACCTCGGGCCGGATGCGGCTTTCGAGGCGAGCCCGGAACAAAACCACTACCTGATGCATGTGCTGCGCATGAGCGACGGCGCGGAACTCCTGCTGTTCAATGGCCGCGATGGCGAATGGCTGGCGCGCCTTGCCGGGAGGACCAAGAAAGCGGCGCGGCTCGAAACCACCGAGCAGACGCGACCGCAACCGCAGTCGCCCGATCTCCTCTACTGCTTCGCACCGCTGAAGCAGGGTCGGCTGGACTACCTTGTGCAGAAGGCGGTCGAGATGGGCGCCGGCGTGTTGCAGCCGGTCATCACGCAACACACGCAGGTAGCGAAATTCGGTATTGAGCGGCTTGCGGCCAATGCTGTCGAGGCGGCCGAGCAGTGCGGCATCCTGGCCATTCCCGAGGTGCGCGAACCGCTAAAATTC
>JBBSOT010000637.1:0-2322 GCA_038259455.1 Hyphomicrobiales bacterium
CCCGCGCGAAATCGCCTATTGCGCCCGCGTGCTGGGCACCGCGTTGCAGCAGGCGACCGCCCCCTTGCACGTTCTGATTCCGATGGGGGGTTTCAGTTCCGAAGACCGGCCCGGCGGTGCGATCGAGGACGCGGACCTGCGCGCTGTCTTTGCCGACACGCTGGAAGGCTACGTTCCGTTGACTCGGCTGGACGGCCACATCAACGACGCCGCAACCGCGCAGGCGGCGGCTGACACCCTGCAACAGATCACAAAGGACACCGCATGACATTTGACCTCAGCGATATCGAGGCGAAGAAGGACGCGCTGATCTGGTCCGCGCGCCGCTGTTTCGACCTTCGCTTGCAAACCAACGCCGGCGGTAATCTGTCGGTCCGCCTGTCTTCGGGAACCGGGATCGTCATCAAGCCGTCCGGCGTGGGGTTCAATGAATGTTCACGCGACAACCTTCAGGTGGTGCATCTGGACGGAACACTTCAGCCGTCGGCGTTCAAGCCGAGCAAGGATCTGGATTTCCACCTTGACCTGTATCGGATCCGTCCCGACATCAACGCCATAGTGCATTGCCACAGCCCGTGGGCCACGGGATACGCCAGTGCTGGCCTGGAAATTCCCTGCCTGACCGTGCAGACCATCGAAAAGATCGGGCGCATGCCGCTGATCCCGCTGTCCGCAAACGGCGGACCCCAGACCGAGGTGGAGATTTCGCCGGTCTTCCAAGACACATCAATCCGCGCCGCCGTGCTGGCCAACCACGGCACTATCGGCGTCGGCCGTACCCTGACGGCGGCACAATATCTGGCCGAGATTATCGAAGAAACTGCCCATATCGCCTATGTCCGCGATACGCTGATGACGGCCCACAGAAAGACCGAAGCCCACCTGCCAACCTACGGTACAGCAGCCGAAGCTGCTGCTAACGTTTCGGTGAACGAGACTTAATTCTGACTAAGCTGACGAAATCTATCCTGCCGGTGACTCAAACAGCTCCATCGCGCGTCGAGGTCTGTCGTGTCAGTTAAGGCAATCGTAGTGAATTTGGATAAATGAATCTCTGCCTTTGACGGCGTTATTATCAACAAAATAAATAGAATTTAGATCGCAATGAGGATCGTCAGAGGAAAACTGTTCCGTCATAGGTGCGTTTGATGGACCAATGTGGAGGCAGTCCTTAAATACAGGGGCAACGGGTAATTGGACAACTTGATTTTCGGACGAGTTTGCGGACAGATGGGTCTGGAGAGGTGGCTCATAGCGCCCTCATACCCAGAGGATTGTCATGCCGCTCATTGGATACGCCCGGGTCTCGACCGCTGAACAAGATCTTGCCCTTCAGCTCGACGCTTTGAACGCCGCTGGAACGTCCCGCATCTTCGAAGACCGCGGTATCTCTGGTGCCAAGACCGAGCGACCCGGGCTCACCGCCGCACTTTCGTTTCTGCGAGAGGGCGATACAATGATTGTCTGGAAGCTTGACCGCCTTGGTCGGTCGATGACGCATCTGCTGCAGACCGTTGCCGAGCTTGAGGATCGCGGTGTTGGCTTCAGGTCGCTGACGGAAAATATCGACACCACCACGCCAACCGGACGGCTTGTCTTCCATATCTTCGGGGCTCTTGGCCAGTTTGAGCGCGATCTGATCCGCGAAAGGACGAACGCCGGGCTGGCGGCGGCGGCAGCGAGAGGAAGGAAGGGCGGTCGGCCAATCGTAGTCACCCCCGAGAAGATCATCCGAGCCCGCCAGCTCATGGCGTCAGGACTCAATGCACGCGAAACGGCAGCACGCATCAAGATCAGTAAATCCGCTCTCTATGCTGCGCTGAAAAACCTTTCAGAATAGATTGCTGTCATTGATTTGGTGGGGTGGGGAAGAGCCTTTTGATGCCGTCGGGGTTCGACATCCACGCCATCAACAGAGCCACACTACTCTCTTGGGTGCCCACTTGAATGTCATAAAAAGATAGCCTATTTTCTGACACATGAAAGCTTCTACTGCATCAGTTCCTGATCGGGTTATGAACCGTGTTCGCGCAAGCGGACGCGGCAGCGTCTTCACGCCAAGCGACTTTCTGACCGTTGGCGCCCGTTCGTCCGTCGACCAGGCTCTCTCTCGGCTCGTAAAGGCGGGCCAGCTTCGCCGCCTTGCGCGGGGGTTATACGACTTCCCCAAAGTGCATCCGAAACTTGGCCCCCTCTCACCAGCATCCGATGATGTCGCCCAAGCGCTCGCCCGGGAAACCGGTTCGCACGTACAGATTGCCGGCGCGCGGGCAGCGAACGCACTTGGCCTCTCGACGCAGGTGCCCGCTCAGAGCACTTACC
>JBBSOT010000638.1:0-2308 GCA_038259455.1 Hyphomicrobiales bacterium
ACCGATCCGGTCGTCACGCTGGCGTTCTGCTGGAGCCACACCATCCGAACGCAATCCAATGTTTGCAGGTGCCTCCAATTCGTTCCCAGGCGTATGACCACGCAGCGGGATAACATGCTGGATCTCCAGGGTGTCGTCGTGGACGATGATGCGCTCGATAACCAGCCTCAAGATAGTCTGGCGCTCGCTAAGATCAGCGGATTGCAGTCGGCAACCGACACGCTCGCTGAACGTGGCCAAGTTGGTGAGTGCTTCGTGTGCCTGGAGCCGCTGCTCGTCAAGGCGGCGCTGCCGGTCATATTGTTGCTCCGCCAGCTGGCGCTGCTCGAAGAGTGCTCTTCGCTGGCTGGACAGTTCATCGAGGGTGATCACCTCGGCTTGGTAGGCATCAAGGAGCCGACGGTTGGCTCGGCCCAGCCGCTCGAGACGGGAGCGCAGATGGTCAGCGGCGCTATCCGCGGCATCGCCTGCTCCGGCGAGAAAGCGCTCGAATTGTGCCCGCAGCTGGGCAGGGTTGCCGAGCAGGTCAACAACGTGATCCCAGACCGCCTGCTCGAGCGCGTCTGCCCCGATACGCGCTCTCGGACATTTCGTATCACGTGCGGTGTTGAGTGGATCCGTTCCGGCGCATCGGTAGTAGCGCCACCCGGCCCGACCGCCGTGTCCCGGAAAGACGCAACCATGAATGCCAAGGCCGCAGTTGCCACACTTCAGCAGGCAGCGCAGTAAGTAGTCGTTCTTTTTGTTACGGCGGAACGAAAGTGTCGCGTTGCGTGCAAGCGCAGCGGCGACGCCATCCCAGATCTGTTGATCGACCAGGGGCGGCGCCGGTATGGCGATCCACTGCTCTCGCGGACGAGGCCGGCGGGAGGTGCGCTCCGCTCCCCGGTGCGACCGGCGGCGCGGCTTACTGGGAACGGCGTAGTCGAAGCGGTTCGCGTAGGCTGTGCCAGTGTAGACTGGGTCTGTCAGGATGTGGTGCACGACGGAGGACGACCACTTCGTGCGGCCCGATCGGGTAATCCAGGGACCGGCGTTCAGACGCTTCATGCACTGGCGAATGGTGAGCCCGTCCCTGAGCATCCAGCTGTAGAGTTGGCGGACCATCGCGGCCTCCGCTTCGTCGATAACGAGACGGGCGGGTATGGCGCCGCTTCGGCCCTCGTAGCGATAGCCGTAGGGGGCCTTGGAACTGATGATGTTGCCGTCACGCGCCTTCTGCAGCTTGCCACGCCGGAACCTTTCCGCCAGCACGGCGCGCTCATATTCGGCGATGGCTCCCTGGATCTGCAGAAGCAGTTGGTCATTCGGATCGTCCGAGATGGGACGCTGCAGAAACACGATCTCGCAACCTGCGCGGCGGAACTCCTCTATGAGCAGGACCTGATAGGCATATTTCCGTGCAAGCCGGTCGGGGCTCAATACCGCGACTATATCGATGGCCGCGTCACGGATGGCATCCCTGAGCGCGTCCAGTGCGGGACGGTCTAAGCGCGAGCCGCTGAAGCCCTCGTCACGGAACACGTGGGCCTCGATCAGCACGTGGCCCTGGGTGGATGCCCAGTCCCGCAGGCCCGAGACTTGGCTGCCAATGGTTTGTTGACGCTCCTGGCGTTCAGTCGAGACGCGAGCATAAATGGCGGCGCGCATGTTTCATTTCCTCGGTTCAGGGGTATGCGTCACGCTGGCGCGCTCGGGCCTGCAAGCGGGCGCGGGTGGCGGGTCGTTACAAGAAGGGGAACCCATAAGGCAGCGATAGGCTTGGTCGAGCCGCTCCGGACCATCACGTGTGCGGACCGCAACAGAGCGGATCATCCAGAGGGGGTTCGCGTCGGGGGGATGACGAGGCATGGGGCAGATCCTTCGATGGAACTGCCCCAAAAACCTCAAAGCTCGGGTATCAGCCTGCCAGCAGCGATTTTCGCTGACGCGAAGCCGCAACACGGGAGGCGAACGGAACGGATACCACAAAACGCAGACCTCCGATTGTGTTCGGATGGTCCATGCGCGGCGCAAATTCTATGACATCCACATCGCCAATCCGTCGCCGCTGGCCGGGGAAGCGCTGCGGCGGATCGCCGCGCTGTATGAGATCGAGGCGGCCATCCGCGGCAAACCGGCCGACGAACGTCGCCGGGTGCGTCAGCAACACAGCCAGCCTCTGGTCGAGGCGATGCACGCATGGCTGGCCGATGTGCTGGATCGTATCTCCGGCCGTTCCACCCTGGCCCAGGCGATCCGCTATGCGCTCAACCACTGGCCGGGGTTGATCCTGTTCCTTGCCGATGGTCGCGTGGAACTGGACACC
>JBBSOT010000639.1:0-2308 GCA_038259455.1 Hyphomicrobiales bacterium
CATGGGGGCCGACGTGCGTGCGATGGCGGAGCGGCTATTGGCTGACAGGTGACCGCGAATTAGTTCAGGGTTATCGAAGCGATTCGATGTCGAGGCGTCGGGTGGCGGACCATGCGAACAGAGTTGCAGACCAGCCGCCGCTTCATCCTGGTCGGGATTCTTAATACCGCGATCGGTTATTCCTTTATCCTGCTGGGATTGTGGGCAGGTGCCGGCGATTACCTCGCCAATGCCATCGGGTTCTGCCTCGGGCTGCCGGTTTCCTATATCCTGCATCGCAACTGGACATTCCGGACACGGCGTACCGCGTCCGTCTCTGAAGGCGTGCGCTATCTGGCTGCGTTCCTGGTAAGTTACGGCTTCAACGTAGGCGTGGTCACTGCCGGGCGGATGGCCGGTTATCCGGAGAACCCCTTCCTGCAGGCCGCCGCCATTTGCACCTATGCCGCAGTCTTTTACGTTATTTCACGCGCAGCGGTGTTTCGACAGCACAGTTGACGGCGGCGTCGAACAAGATCGTGTCTGGCCGCTACATCTTCCAGCCCGAAGTGATGCGCGTCTTGGAAACGCAGGGCAAAGGCGCCGGCGGTGAAATCCAGCTGACCGATGCGATGGCCCGGATGATCGGCATTCCACCGTTCAACGCAGTGACATTTGCAGGGAGGAGGTTCGACTGCGGCAGCAAGCTGGGCTTCGTCGAGGCGACCTTGGCCCTGGCGCTCGAACGCAGCGACATGTGGGCCGAAGTGTGTGCAATGGCAGAGCGGTTGCTGGCGGATATGCCCAAGGTGTTACCCGTCCCGCACGTTTCACTGCAAGAAGTTGGAGCCTCCGAGAGCTCCGGGACAATTCGATCCCAATTTGGGACATGGCCGCCGTAATGTCGCAAATATACTAGCCAAAAAAAAAGAATTGGGTTAGAAACCGTTAACGATTCGCACGGAGGCTAGCGATTCGAATGGCAAGGACGAACAATCGGGGGTCTGCTGATTGCCAGAACAGCTAGTAACGCCACTGCAAAGTGAATTTCGTCCAAAAAAAAATAAAACGGGAAGCACAGTTTAGACAACCGGGGGGCACATTCGATGTGTACGGCTATAACCAGTGTTTCAATTATCTGTTCTAATTCTATCGTCGGTGAAGGACTAAAGTCCATTTTGCTTGATAGAGAATTTTATGTTGTCGGACAGCATCAGAATTGCCGAGCTCTGATCGCCGCCAAGGAAAAGGCCGCGACAGACGTCGGGATGATCATCATCGATTCCGACGCCTCGTGCAACGTCGCGAATGAGGTGGTTGAGATCCGGGACGCTTTTCCCGACTCGCGAGTTGTGGTCCTGTACGAGGATCTGAATTTGGAATTGATGGTCGATGCCTTCGAAGCGGGCATAGATGGCTATATTCTCAAACAAATTTCCTGTGAATCGCTGGTCAATCTCCTGCAGCTCGTATCGCGCGGCGAAAAAGTTGTTCCGGGCGAACTTGTGAAGCGATTGCCGCATTTCGCCCATGCCACTGTCGACCAAGCCAAGTCCGAGGGCGAGCTTATGGCGCTACTTTCCGATCGTGAGATCGACACCCTTCGCTGTCTCGTCATGGGCTATCCGAACAAGATCATCGCACGCCGCCTCGATATCGGCGAAGCGACGGTGAAGGTGCACGTGAAAGCCATCCTGCGCAAACTGAATGCCCAGAACCGCACTCAAGCCGCCATCTGTGCCGTCAGCCACGGTATGCAAGCCACCTTGCCCATGGTCAGCCTGCGCGCGCCGAGCGCGAAAGCCGACGAAGCGAGGGCACATCTGGAAACATGCGATAGCGGCGGCGCGAGCTCCTTCATGCTGGCAGACAAAAGCGCTCCGAAGCTTGAAGCGAGAGTCTGAAGCGGCAACGCAATATCTTTATCAGGCGAACTTCAAGCACTCGTCGGGAATGTCGAAAGGCGCGATCTTTCAGCGCTCAGGTGCATCTGACGATGTCGGGGTTGCCGTGATCGCTGGCGGCTCGGTGCCTGGCTCATGCAAACGCACCCATCAATATCAATTATCGGGCCTGTTAGCCCATCGGGGGTTCTGCGCGCCGTGAACACGAGAAGGAACCAGCAGCCCCAGCCAATCGCAAAAGCAATGTTTGTTATTTCGGGGCTCGGTGCAGGCGGCGCGGAACGGGTAATTTCGCAGATTGCAGCCCACTGGCAGGCCCGCGGCGTGGCCGTGGAAATTGCCAGCTTCGATTCGCCAAGTAATTCCGAATTCCACCATTTTGGTCCTGAAATCATCCGCCACCGGATGGGGCGCGGCGCAAACGG
>JBBSOT010000640.1:0-2272 GCA_038259455.1 Hyphomicrobiales bacterium
AGCCCACCCGGAAATCGAGCTGCTGTTTTCCGACGTCAACATGCCAGGACCGATGGATGGCCTAGAACTTGCGGCCGAGGTCCACCGTCGCCGACCAACGATTTTGATCCTGATTACATTTGGCAGGCAGTGTTTCGCAAATGAAGCCCTGCCGGACCACGGGACATTCCTGCCCAAGCCCTATAGTGCCGCTGAACTGATCGCTGCCATCAAGGTCAAGCTAGATTGGCACTAATATTGCTTCTCGCCACCCGAGCATTACGGATGGACATATTAATTAATGCGACGTCCCCGTGGGAACATAGCATGAAAGACGGTCCGACAGTCTCGCCGATACAATCGAAAAGGATATTCCAGCCACCCTTCGTCATGTTGGGAGCGAACAGCTGCCTTCGCACACCTGAGATATTCAAGTCAGGTATGCTAACCACGCGATCAGCACGAATTGCTCGGGGACGCTCGGCGATGGCAGCCACAACCTGGCTGGCAGTCTCTTCTCGCCGACACTAGGGACGCCAGGTAACCCATCACAGACGCGGAGTGGCATATTTCGCTTCTATCTCGATGCCAAAGCGTGCGATATCATACAGGCAGACCACTCCTGGGGTCGAGGCGCTTGGGGATTGGCGCCGGGTGGCTGCACCGGCTCGCATTGCGATCGCCTCACTTTTGCTCGACAGAATTGAGCGGGCGACGTTGCAGTGGCGCCGGAGCATGCAGCGAGCGCTAAAATCGTGTTTGGACGCTTCCGGTCGACGGATCGCTCTAGACTGGCTCGCACAGCGTAGAGTTGGCTCAACCGCGCGTCAGGCCAAGTTTGCGGATCATCCAAGGCATCGATAGTCCCTGGACAAAAATTGAGAAGGCCACCACCGCAAAAGCCACAACGATGATTTCTCCACGCTCCGGGACTGTCTCCGGTAGTGCCAGGGCCAGCGCCAAGGCCAAGGCACCGCGCAAGCCTCCCCAGAACAGAACATGCTGGTAGCGCAGATCGACCCTTAGCCGCGTGCCCATGATTAGCGCGCACAAGGGGTAGACAGCAAAGGCGCGCCCGACAAGCATCAGCCCGATGGCAATCGCGGCTGCCGTGGTAAACAGTGCTAGCGGCTGATGCGCTTCGTGTCCCCCGATCGCGATGAAGACGACCGAGTTGGCAAGGAAGGCGGCATACTCCCAAAAGGCAATGACGTGACCACGGCCTGCGCTCGAAATGGCCCCCCGCCATCCGATGTTGCCGACGACGAGGCCGGCTGTGAGTGATGCCAGCACGCCCGACGCTACAAAATGTTCAGCGAGCATGAACGAACCATAGGCCGCAACCGTGGTCAGCGTGATTTCAACCAGATGATCCTCGGTTCGCCCGGCGATCAGCAGCGGGGCGCCGGCTACGGCGCCGCCCGCCAGCACACCTCCTACAATGGTCCAGACCAGTGAGCCGGCGATTGCCAGTGGAGATCCAGCGGTGCCGGCAGCGACCGCCACGAGCAGGCTGAAGCCGACAGCAGCAGCGCCATCGTTGAGCAGGCTTTCGGACTCGACGAGCAAGCTGAGGCGCGGCTCGACCTTCATTTCTTTAAAGGCAGCAATGACCGCGACGGGATCGGTCGAGGCGGTCAGTACGCCGAAGAGCCCGGCCCCGATCCAGCTCCATCCCAGCCAGTAATGCGCGCCAGCTGCCACCACAGCTGTCGCGATTACAACGCCTGGAAACGCGAGCAAGAGCGTTACCGGAAGATTGACCCTGAACGCCGGCCATTTCAGGTGCAGCGCAGCCTCAAAGACGAGCGGCGGCAGGAAGATTGTGAAGATAAGCTCGCGAGTCAGCGGCAGGGTGATGCCTTGCGGGAGCAGCGCCAGAATGACGCCGGCGACGACCAGACCGACGCTGTACGGCAGCTGCAACCGCCTCGACAGGATTGCCACGACCGAAGCGACCAGCAGGATGGCGCCAAGCGAGAGAACTGAGAAATCGGTCGTCAAAACAGGATCATCCAAAAGCTTTATCGGAAATATTGGCTGTCCCGCCGGTCGGCCCGCGAGCAGATCAAGCCGACGCTCTTAGCCTCGTGCATCAAACTCAACGGCTGCGGCCAGCCATATAAATCCTATAGTAACGAAGCGATAGCATCTCGCCATAAACGATATGGGTGATGTCCAGTACCGCGTCTCATGTTCTTGTGCGAACCGCCCTTGGATTGGGTCTGACGCTTGCGCTGGTTACAACCGGCGCTGCTTTTTGGCACGGCGGCAGAGTAGAGGCGGCGAGCCC
>JBBSOT010000641.1:0-2272 GCA_038259455.1 Hyphomicrobiales bacterium
AAATCCCACCTGAGCAGGAGATCGGCAGCGTGACCGCAGACGGGGCCTACGACACGCGCAATTGCCACGATGCTATTGCGGATAGAGGCGCCCACGCCATCATTCCGCCCCGCAAAATGCCAAGCCCTGGAAGTCGACCACGGCCGGTCCGGTGGCACGTAATGAAGCCCTGCGAGCGTCGAAATACCTCGGGCGAGCGATCTGGCGAAACTGGAGTGGATACCACCGCCGAAGCCGGGTCGAGATAAAGATGAACTGCATGAAGCTGCTGGGACAGCGCCTCATGGCACGGGACTTCGACCGCCAGGTCGCCGAGGTCTAGGTCCGCATTGCCATCATGAACGGATATACCGCACTCGGCAGACCCGTCACGAAGGCCGTGGGTTAATACTACAGTTGCATATTGTGTTTATTTCTGATTCCGTGAGATGATCAGGACTGTACAGGGATTGGTCAGCATGTCTGTTGCGGATTGGACAGGAACGCTTGTCGACTGGCGGGTGGCGCTCGAGAATCTGAAGGAATTCATAGCGCCGGCATTTCGACGAAGTGAGCAACGCCAATCGGCCAGCGCTTTCATTGATGGCGTGCTTTCGCAGTCTGAGCGCAAGACCGGCTGGATGTTGGCGGAAGAAGCCGGGCTTGATCGCCCCTACCGGATCCAGTCGCTTTTGGGGCGATCATCCTGGTCTGCTGATGAGCTTTGCAGGTTGGTCAGACGCTATGCCATTGACGCTCTGGGCGATGCTGATGGTGTGTTGGTTGTCGATGAAACCGGCTTTCTGAAAAAGGGCACGGAATCGGTCGGAGTGGCGCGTCAGTATTCGGGGACGGCCGGGCGGATCGAGAACTGTCAGATCGGGGTCTTTGCCGCCTATGCCAGCCGTTACGGTCATGCGCTTGTCGACCGGCGTCTGTATTTACCGAAGGTCTGGGCCGAGAATGAGGCGCGCCGGGCAAAGACTCAGGTGCCCGAAGAGATCTGTTTCGCCACCAAGCCCGCGATGGCGCGAGAGATGATTGCCGACCTTCTCGATGAGGGCACGCCTTGCCGCTTTGTCCTGGCTGACGCCGTGTATGGATCGGACCGCCGGTTTCGGCGCATGCTGGAGATGCGGGGCCAGTCCTATGTATTGGCAGTGCGCTCCACGCATACGCTGCGCTTCTTTGAAGAACAGATGCTCATCCAGACCGATCCGGCCACGCGCTTCGCGGAACTTGATGACGCGGCCTGGCGGTCCTGTGCCGCCGGGGAAGGCGCAAAGGGGCCGCGCCTCTATGACTGGGCACGGCTGCCACTGGGGGCATCCCGGGAGAATGGGTTCGGCCGCTGGATGCTGGCGCGCAGGAGCCGCCACGATCCGGGCGCTATTGCCTATTACTTTGCTTTCGCTCCAGCAGAGACCGAGCTTGCTGAACTCGCAGCAGCAGCCGGCCTGCGTTGGACAATCGAGGAATGCTTCTTGCGAGCCAAGGACGATCTCGGCCTCGATCATTGTGAGGCCCGCTCCTGGCATGGCTGGCACCGGCATATGAGCCTGGTGATGGCCACGGCGGCATTCCTGTCCGGCTTAACCGCAAATCAACGCTCTACCGCCTTCGGTAAACCGAACAAAACGAGTCCGGCGCTCCACCACAGCGCCGCGTGACTTTTGTCCGGGCCGAGCTTTACACGACACCCGTATATCTCACGACGGCCGAAACCCTGCGACTGATCGCACGCCTCATCCTCGCCCGCGCTCCGCCGATCGAATTCATTATCGCCTGGTCCCTATGGAGACGACAACATCAAGCATCTGCAGCAAGAGCGCATCGTAGAAAGCGGAATTAAATGCAACTGTAGTATTAGTCTTCTGTCCCGGTCTTCCGGGATCTGTTCTAGGCAGGCGCCTCATAAAATTCGATCCACAGCCTGAGAACGCCAATTTGATCTTGGCCATGAAGTTGCGTGAAGTTTCTCGTAGTGGGTCGCGATCCGACGGAACGACGCCTTGAGACGCCCAAAGAAGCGCTCGATTTTGTTGCATTCTTTGTAGAGGTCGGTATCGAAATCTTTGGATAACTTGCGGTTTGCCTTGGAAGGGATCACTTAGATTGCGCCCTGTTCCCAGATCATTTCCCAGACCCAGTCGGCATCGTAAGCCTTATCATTCAATACATATTGGCCCCGTTGCAGTGCATCCAAAAGCTGCCTGCTGGGCCGTGCGGCATGGGCCTGCCCGGGTGTTAGCTCGAACCGGATCGGTAGACCGTACTGGTTCGTAAGTGCATG
>JBBSOT010000642.1:0-2257 GCA_038259455.1 Hyphomicrobiales bacterium
AAGCGCTGTGCAACGTGACGCCCGCCGACGCCTACTTCGGCCGGGCACCGGCCGTCATCAAACAGCGCGTAAGGATCAAGCGAAAGACCTTCCAACTTCGGCGCTTGCAACACCGCAAGCTCGCCGCCTAAAACCAAACCCCAGACGAGGCCCGCACTCCGCTAATCTACGCCGCACATTGCGCCAAATGTTCTGACGACGGACAGTCTCGACCGGCCACACATGACGCCAGCTCTCCACGAACGCGAACCTCACGGTCGCTGGCTCGCGAAGAACTGTGTGGCCTTCCTAAGAAACACTTATGTCAGGCTCTTCTGGCATTTCGTTTAACGTGAAGCCGAAGGCCTTTGCGCGGCGTTGCAGATTGCCGATCACCCGGCTGCGGTATTGCTCTTCGTACCGCGTTGCGCCTGGGTCATGATAGGCCATGCCGTATCGCAGGCTGTTGTAGAACAGCACGGCGATCTTGCGGGCGGTGGCCGTAACCGCTTTTGCCTTTCCTGCTCTAGCAGACAGCCTGCGGTAGAACGCGCCCAGAGCAGTGTCG
This sequence comes from Hyphomicrobiales bacterium, assembly GCA_038259455.1. Taxonomy (GTDB): domain Bacteria; phylum Pseudomonadota; class Alphaproteobacteria; order Rhizobiales; family Rhizobiaceae; genus CAMYMG01. Next base: position 548 of record JBBSOT010000642.1, read on the forward strand.
CTCCGGCCAATGGTGATCGCAGCCAGTCGCAAAAGCGCCGCGGTCCGACTTGATGACCGCCGCGTCTTTGACGACAGCAATTTCCCGCCCGATATCTTGTTGCCCGGTGCCAGGCACAACCACGAGGTAAAATGCTTCGAACTGGGCCATGCAGCAAGATCAGTGCCGCATTCCCCGACGAGCTTCAGCGCAAGGGACGGTCCGATCCCGTGGATCTGGGTCAGGTCCACGCCCAGCACGCGGAAAAGCGCGGAACGGACCTCGAAGTCAGGCGCGTTGACCTGCCGGGTTTTGGTCCGGACTTTGGGAAGGCTGCAGGGATCATGGCCTTTGCCGATCCTGAGCCCTTCCAATGCCGCCTCCAGCTTGCGGTCACACTCAAGGATTTTAGTCTGATAAAAATCATACAGCGCCAGGGACTGGCAAAGAGCAAAGATATGCTCGTCCCGCCAGTTCCCCGACAACGCTGCGCAAATTTTATCGACTGATGCATGACATCGGACATCGCGCATTACCGCCAGAGTGCTTGGCGAACGCTCCCCACTCACGATTGCTCTGATAATCCGCATGCCTGTCACGCCAGTAATGTCGGAGACGACGTGATGGAGTTGCACGTTCATCTCCATCAGCGCCTTCTGCATATGCTGGATATGGGAGGCACAATATTCAATCAGCCGCTCGCGCTGACGCAAATAGGCGCGCAAGGTGGCGACCCCTGCCTCAGGACGAAAGCTACCACGCAATAAACCGTAACTGTGGAGACGCTGAAGCCAGGCCGCATCGCTCACATCGGTTTTGCGGCCTGGTACGTTCTTGGCATATCGCGCGTTGACCAGAATGACGTGAAAGCCATGCTGCTCCAGCACTTCGTAAGCCGGGATCCAATACACACCGGTGGATTCCATAGCCACGCTCGTTACGCCGCCCTCTTTGAACCAACGTGCCATCTCGTGCAGGTCGCCGGTAAACGTGCCAAAGGCCCGCACCGGATTATCGTCGGCATTCGGATTGATGGCTGCCATGTGCATGGTCGAACCGATGTCGATGGCGGCGGCGCCAGGATTGATCATGGACATGGCATCCATGCCGCCTGATTTTGCTCGTGTCATTCCATTGCTCCTTCAAGACAGAAGGGTATGGGCGATGCAAACCGTCATCTTCCTAACCGGGATCGCCGCAAAGCGACGTCACCACTCTCAAGTACGCAATTGCCCACGGGCCACGTTTTTTAACGGGGTATCACACCACCAATAAGCTATCGGCCGCGACCCTCCTCCCGGCACTATACCACGACCCGTTTCTACCGCGCACAGGCGGGCTCAACCCAGGACAGTTTTTTAGGATATCCCTCTCCTCCTTGAGCACACGGTTCTCAAGGCGAAGCCGTTCGTTCTCGCGGACCAGATCTGCCTGCGGCGCTGATACCAGATCAGTTGGGCGATACTGCGACAGCCACTTACCCAGCGTCGATTTGCCAATCCCCAAATCCGATGCAACACGCTCGCGGGGTAGCCCACTGGTCAATGCAATGCGCACAGCCTCGCGCTTGAACTCTTCTGTATGCTTGATCATCTCGTCGGTCTCCTGTTGCGAGCTTTAAACGCTCAGGTGACCGGCACAAAACCGTTACAAGTCCACCTTAGTGGACGCCGCTGTCGAGCTGGGAGCCGAGCGCGGCAAGGCAAAAAACGCCTTTCGGATCTTCGTCCG
>JBBSOT010000643.1:0-2228 GCA_038259455.1 Hyphomicrobiales bacterium
CGGTGTCTTAAGCGTGCCGGTCACCCCGTATTCGCGCATCAGCCGGTCATCGAGTTTGGCCCAATATTTGACCCGGTCGGTGAGCCGCTTGTCGTTGACGATGATCAGCAAATCGTAGTCCGACTGATAGCCCTTCGCCGTGTGCGGCTCGTCGACCCAGGTTCCGCGCGCATAGCTGCCGTAGAGAACGACCTTCAGGATGCGCCCGGCTTTCTTCCACTCGTGCTTTGCAAGTGCGAAAGCGTCGTCGAATTCCTCGAACACCAGCTGCACTACACGCTCAAGTTCGCGCTGCTTTTGCGGGGGCAGATGATCGAGGTCGGTCTTCATTGCTCAATCTCTAGCAAGCAGTTGGGAGGCGTGCACCTGCGGAGTAACAAAGCGCGCGGCGACGGCGCGGCCCATAGCGCTGCGGAGGCGCGCGCTGGCATGCAGCGTTAGCAACAATCCAATTAGGATTGTTGTTAGGATAGTTAAGGGCTCCGCTATCCCGCAGCTCCTGCGGGTTTGAGCCCTGTTTTGGTTCCCGATAGACCGAACTTTGGGTTCCTGATCGACCGAGTCATGCGGTTCCCGATAGACCGAATGGTACACAGCTTTATCCACAGACCCAGCTATCCCCATTTCTGAGGATGGGGCTTGGATCTGATCGCCTTTAGTGGCGAATCTGGACGACTGCGCCAGTTTGAAACTCATGCACGGCATCTTGCTTTGTCCCCCTCACGGCCCGCAAGGAATTCGCTCAAGGCGTTCTTCCGGGTTGTACGATCGAGCGCATAGGCTCCCTGTAGAAACCGCGTCCCGTCGAGGAGCGCGGCGACATATCCTGCGATCAAGTCGGCTGCCGTGACCAGGGTGGCGTCGAGGACGTGGATATATTTGCTTGTGATGGACCCTTTGGCGTGGCCCAGAAGCGCGGCAATCGTAATCTCGGTGAAGCCCAGATCATTGCCGATGCTGGCGAAGCTGTGCCGAAGCACATGGGCGGTGAGACCTTCAAGTGGCGTACCCGCGAATAGCGTGTTCCATTGGCGGGGGAAGCCGCCGAAGGCGGTATCTGCACCATAGCCGGGAAACACATAGCTGCCTGACGCGGACTCGCGCTCGGCCTCGAGAAATTCGACTACCGGCAACCCGATGGGCCGTATCGACTTTCCCTCCTTGCTATCTGAAAGGCGGAGGCAGCTGCCATCTAGATCAACATCACACCATTTGAGATTGATGATCTCGCTACGCCTGCAACCGGTCAGTGCGATCTGACGAATGATGTCGGTCGACGGCCAGAACTGATCGCTCGCTTTGGCTTCGACGAGTAGCCTCCCGAGAATGCCATACTCGGCTTCAGTAAGCCTCCGCTCCCGCAGCTGATATTTGGGCTTCTTAATCCCATGGGCTGGATTGCGATCAATAACTCCCAGATCGATTGCGTAGGTGAGAATTCCTCCAATGAGACCCAGGGTGCGTGTGGCAGTCCCGGGACCACCCTTCACAATTGACTTGCCGCGCAGCTTCTTGGTTTTGACAACGATACGTGATCGTCCCGCCATAATGTCGCGCATGATTTTGACCATGTCGGCTCGCGTGAGGTCCTTCACCCTCCGCGTCCCGATCAAGGGAATGACATGCCTTCTGATCCGACCGATGTCGGTGTCGATCGTAGACTGTTTTTTCGGGCGCCCCCCTTTGCCAAGGATCAGACCCTCCTCAAGGTCCTGGATGTAGCGCTCGCAGAGTTGCTTCACCGTCATCGCTCGAAGATCTTCAAGCCGCTCTTCTGCAGGATCATCGCCTGCAGCGACCCGACCAAGCTGGGCCTTCGCTTCGCGCCGGGCATTCTCGGCCGTCCACACACCGTGGAGTCCGATCGACATCCGTCGCGATCTACCGCACTGGCGATACTGTACGAGGTAGCTGCGCTTGCCAGAGGGGAAGACACGCAGCCCGAAACCGGGTAAACCGTCGTCCCACAGGATGTAATCCTGCCCTTTAGGACTGGCTGCTTCGACAGTGCGTTTGGTCAATTTGACCATGGCGATCTCCGTACCGAAACCCCCAATTTCGCGTAAGCGTGACGGAAGCACGCGGCGGAAAGTCGGGGCGTAAACGCGGTTATGCCAGCGTAGATTCGATTCAAACTAAATCACTGTATACCAGTAGCTTAGAGTAGAATTTCGTAGCTTGGCGTACTCGTTCTGTACCTGCTCCGAAGGCAGAGGTCACAGGTTCGA
>JBBSOT010000644.1:0-2227 GCA_038259455.1 Hyphomicrobiales bacterium
CGCCTCGATCATCGGCGTCAGCACCCGCGCGAGAGCCTCTGCGCGCTTTTGCTGGCGTTCGGGGTTGATGTGCATGGTCACGCTCCACCGACCGGATGCCCGTCCGAAAACGGCCGAGGGATCATCGGAAACAGCGCCACATTCGAGCCTGGTCGCCGCACCGCATCGAGAATGCGACCGGTCTCTACAATCCGGTCGCGCACCGCCTCTTCGTTCCAGCGTTTGGCGCTGATCTCGTTTTCGAGCCGGCGCGCCTCCTCGCGCAACTCCTTGCAGCATGCGATGAAGGCGCGGGCGTCCTCCGGTCGCAGCATGCGTGGCTCATGCGTGTAGTCGTTAAACAGCCTGCCCAGCTCGGCGAGCCCGTCGGACAGTTCCAGTGACATCTTCGCTCCCATGGTCAGTCCTCCCATTCGCGGTTTTTGTAGGCGGCGCGGATATGCTTCACGTCGAGGGGCGACCGTTCACCGGCTGCCTGCAGCCATGCCAGCCGGATTGTCTTGTCGATCGTGCCAAGGTGGCCCGGCTTGCGCCCGATGCCAGTCAGGAGGTTGCGCTGGTCGACGTCGGTGATGTCCCAGGCGTCGATCAACGCCGAGATGTCTTCCGGGTGCGGTTGCGCGCGGTGTAGACGGCGGCCGGTGCGGCGCTTGATCTGGGCGTAGTCAGGACCGCCCTGGCGATCCTTGAAGCGCCCATAGACGCTGGTGTTGCCGGTGAGGGCGATGCCGCAGCCATATTCGTCGAGGAAGTAGCGCAGCTCATCGATGGCGCGGTCCTCGATGTTCTGAGCCTCGTCCACGATCAGCAGCGTCTGACGACCGTTGCGCTGCAGCCGTGCGCCTATTGCACTGTCAAGCTTGGCCGGATTGTTCTCCATCACCCCAAGCGAGCGCGCTATCTCGACCAGCATGGCGTGACAGGTTTTCGTCTGCGGGCGCATCGTCACCCGAAAGGCGTGCGGCCTGGTCGCGCAATAGTGCCGGCAGGTGTGGGTTTTGCCCATTCCTGCGGCGAGCGTGATGATGACCATGTCGGGCGCGATCTGGGCCAGCTCAAGCGTGCCGAAGATCTCGGCCGCCGTCCTGGTCATCACGAAGCCGGGCCCGGCCGGGATGGCCATGGCAATCGTCGCTGCGCTTTCGGCGCTGTCCAGCCACTGCCTGACCTTGACGTTCTGGGCATCGAGCCTGCCGGTGTAATTGCCCGAATACCATTGCGAGAATGTGCCGTCCGGCATGCCGATGCGGCGCGCCGCCTCCGCCTTCGTCCAGCCGTTGGTGCTTGCTATGCCACTGACGCGCGCAGTCAGCGTGCGCCAGTCGGCCAGATCCTGTTCACTGCGGCCGTTGCGGCTTCCTGAGACATCCGGTTCCTGGATTGGCGGCTGCCAGTTTGAAATCAGCTGATCGTTCATGTATAAGGTTCCTTGCATGACTTGGCCCTTTGGGCCGTTTGACGAGGCGGGGTTCATCCCCGCCTTCTTTTTTCAGCCGTCCTCATGACGTCTCGGCGTGAATGGCAGGATGTCGGCCTCGGCGTCGCGCTGGGCCTTGAGAGCGCGCAGCCCCGCCGAAAAATTGGTCTCGAAATCGTCGTCAGGTTCCGCCACTGGCCTGGATGCGCCACCTCTGGCGATGCGCTTGACGGCCGGCGGCATTGGTTCTGGAGCCGCGGCCTTTTCGCCCGAACCATAAAGTCGGGCGAGATCGGCGGCGCTCATCTTGCGGGCGAGTCGCAGTTGCTCTGCCTGCGCCTTCTGGTGGGCGCTCCGGTCGCGTGCATGCGTTCTCGCCGCATCGGCATCGTCGAAGCCGGTAGCCGCTACGCATGGGGCGGTCGCTATCAGCCGGTCGTCGAGTGAATAGACCTGGATCGCGTCCTGCAGCCGCTCCGGATCGAAACGCACCACCATCTTTTGGCCGGCATGCTCGTTGAGTTCGCGGCTCCAGTAGCGATTGCCGAAAAAATGAATCTCGCCGGAGCCCTTCTGTGCGCTCACCTTCTCAGCTGCCAGAAGCCACAGACTGCGCTGCGCCTTGCTCGGCCAGCTAATGATCGTCGCTGGATCGGCGAGGCTTGCCTCGAATGTCTCGTCGAAGGATCGCCCGTTGCAGGCCTGCGCCTTGCGGCCTGGCCGAGCATTGTGCTCGGCGATCTCACGAGCCACATGCTCGCGGAAAGCTTCCAGCGGGATTGCGGCTTTGCCGTAGTTTTCCGGCTTGGC
>JBBSOT010000645.1:0-2162 GCA_038259455.1 Hyphomicrobiales bacterium
AATGACATCGAAGCGTTCTCGGCAACCCAGTAACGGCGCGTTGTTGTGGCGACGCTTGTACCGGGAAGATGGACCAGAGCGGAATTGACGCTTTTTTGACGGTCGGCACGATTGACCAATAGCGCCAGCCGGGGGCATCACTGCAGTCGACGAACATCGGTGCAGTCGCTGCCGGCGTTCTTTCGAGGGGACATCGATTTTGCCGGGTTATGACCCGAGCCAACCAGTTTTCCGCCGGGCCATTCGCGACCCAAGGCCCGGCGGGAATCCGTTCGGGCACGGCGCAGTAACACCGCGACACTGTATAGGCTGTGCTCCAGTCCCACGGCTGTGCGGATTGTTTTCTCTTCCATCCTGTCGTTGCTTAAACGAAAATTAACCTTGTCAACGCACTGCGTCTTAGCGGTGGGGCACTGACGATGTACAATTTCAGATCGGTAGATTTTGTCGGCTTGGAAACGCTGCTTGAGGCGGCTGTAATCGTCCCCATTCTGAATGAATGTGAAAACATTGAGCCGTTGATCCAGAAGATCCGTGCTGTGCTGATTGACATCAACGCCGAAATTATCTTCGTGGATGATGGTTCAACCGATGGTTCGCCTGAACTGATCGAACGGATAGCGTTGACAGACCCGGCGGTCCGGTTGGTGCGACGGATCGGGCGACGCGGATTATCGTCGGCGGTAACCGAAGGCTTTCTTGCCACTGTCGCCCCGGTGGTCGCAGTTATCGACGGCGATTTGCAACACGACGAATCGATTCTGGCAGAGCTCCTGCAGGCCGTATCGAGGGGGGACGCTGATCTTGCGGTAGGCACGCGGTATGCCGAGGGCGGATCGGTGGATGAATGGACTGAAGGCAGGATCAGGATCAGCCAGTTCGCAACGCGTGCCGCATCATGCGTGATGAAGACCCACCTCAGCGATCCGATGAGCGGTTTTTTTGCGATCCGACGCGAACTGTTTCTTGAGATTGCACCAAACCTTTCGCAGCGAGGGTACAAGATACTGCTCGATATCGTAGCTTCGCACTCAGGTGAGATTTCGACCACCGAGATCCCTTACTCGTTCCGGTCTCGCGTCGCGGGGGAATCCAAGCTCGATGGTGCGGTGATCCTCGAGTATGGCGAGCTTCTTCTGGACAAGCTGATCGGGCGGATAATTCCGGTCAAGCTTATCATTTTTGGTACGATCGGGCTTTTCGGAACCTTCGTGCACATGTCACTTCTGTGGCTTGGTCTGATTGCGGCGAGCCTGGACTTTTCGGTCGCCCAAGGCGCCGCGACGTTGGGCGCGATGACATTCAATTTTACGCTCAATAACGTCCTGACCTATCGCGACCGGACATTACGCGGTGTCAGGTGGTTTACCGGTTGGCTCAGCTTTTGCGCCGCCTGCAGCCTTGGCGCGATTGCCAATATCGGCATCGGAACCTTGCTTTTCGCCGATTCGTGGTCGTGGTGGGTTTCAGGCCTTGCGGGCGCGGCGGTCGGTTCGGTCTGGAACTACGCGGCCACGTCCTGGCTGACGTGGCGCCAAAAGTGAACGGGGAGTGTGGTAGGCAGGGTTTGGTCCCCGGAAGAGCATGGGGTGAAGCGGTGCTTGCCCTTGATCCGGTGTTAGGCGAACGAGCGGCGTCATGGACATAGCCCGGCGAATGCGGGAGCGCAGCGGTATGGGGTGGGACTTTATTCGCCAGGCGGAATGGCTGGGTCCGGGGCGGGCGCGCCGCTACCTGATACTGTTTGCAGTGGTCAATGTTGCTACGCTTGCGGCACTGCTCCTGACATCGAGGAACGGTATCGACCGTAACGGCTTTCTCATCGGTACAGACTTTATCAGCTTCTGGACGTCCGGACAGATGCTGGGCGAAGGCTCAAATGTCTATGACGTCGCGGCGCATACTGCCGCCCAACGCGAATTCTATGCAAAGCCCGGCGAATACACCGCCTTCTTTTATCCGCCCAGCTTCCTGCCCTTTGTCTGGCCACTCGGGCTGCTGCCATATTTCCCCGCGCTGGCTGCATGGCTTTTCGTGACCGGCATGGCATGGCTCGCAGCGGTCCGGGCATGGTTCTCAAAGCTTGGGCTCAAAGCGCCGGGTATCGTGCTGTTCCTCGCATTCCCTCCAGTTGTTGTGACCCTGACCCACGGACAGACCTC
>JBBSOT010000646.1:0-2152 GCA_038259455.1 Hyphomicrobiales bacterium
CAGATAGACATCGGCACCAAGCGGCCGGTCACTGATCTTGATGGGCCAAAGCGTTCCGTCCACGACGTCGGAACGGACAGAGTCAATGGGAAGCAGACCGACCCCAAGGCCAGACACAATCATCCGGCGCACTTCGCGCAAATTTGAGCTTGTACCAGTGACCCTCCTGCCAAGATCCATGTCGGCTCGTAAGATCGTCATTGGCTGCAGTCCCGGCTCTTCTGCGGCGCAGGTGAACATGATGAAGGGCTCTTGCCGCAATTCCCGAAGGGTAATGGTTTCGCAACCGAAGAGGTGATGTTCATGACCGCAGAAGAGCGCGAACTCTTCGTTGAAAAGACGCGTGGACAAGACCTCGGGCGTGGGTCTTTCCAAAAGGCAGATCCCAAAACCGATGCTGCCGTTTAATACGGTTTGCACAATTTCATGACTGTTCCGTACTTCCACGGAAAATCGAACAGACGGATATCTCTGATGATAGAGCCGAACGGCTTCGTCGATAAGCTCGGAACTGAGATTGGAAATTATGAGGAAGCGGACTTCTCCACGCTCCTCATCAACGCTATCGCGCGCGATATGTCTAATGCGCTCGGCACCGCTGAACATCTCTCGACATTCAGCATAAACCTTGTCACCGCGCAGGGTGAGTTCGAACGTTCGGCTATTGCGAAAGACCAGCTGGCAGCCGAGCTGCGACTCAAGTTTACTAAGCGCGGTGCTGACCGACGGCTGCGAGATGCCGAGAAACCTTGCAGCGGGGGTGATGCCCCCTTGCTCCACAATCGTGTAAAAGGTGCGAAGCATGTTCCAGTTCACGCCGACATCAGTCACTATAATTTGTCTGCCGACGTGCGTCGGCACCTTGAATGGCGGCCGTCTCGCCGAACGCAGTCCACCATTCTTTTCAACCATCCCTATTTTGCAACTGTTGCTTGCATTCCGTACTTGCCGCAATTTGGCCTTGGCCGGGACTGCATGGCATTGCACTTGGTTCCGGAGACAATCGTGCATGACGTCGGCATTGTCGGCAACTGCAGACTAAACCACACAGCAATTTTTAGGAGCATCCGCATCGCCACTCCAGGCTGCACCCCCACCTGAAAGGAGACCCTCCATGTCGCATGCCGTCTATGACGACTCCATCGTGATCGACCTCGTCGCGCCGTTGCTAGATCCAGGGCAAGCGGATATTTCCAAGTACCTCGAAATGTATCGCAGAGGAGGAGTGACGGTTGTCGGTCCAACAGTCGCGATCGATCATGACTTCGACGAGACGCTGCGCCTGTTCGCCCGTATGTACGAATTCATCCATCGCGACCGCGAGAACCTCATGGTTATCCGCGACGTCGACGATTTCCGGCGTGCCAAGGAGACAGGTAAACTTGGCCTCCTGATGCATTTTCAGAATTCGGCCCCAGTCGGCTTGAAGCCAGAACGCCTTGGAATTCTGCACGCACTTGGTCTTCGCGTCATGCAGCTTACGTACAATCGGCGCAATCCCATCGGGGACGGTTGCACAGAGCCCGAGGACGCAGGACTGACCAGCTATGGCCGAAAGGTCATTGAGGCGCTTAACGATCATGGCATAGTAGTAGACCTTTCGCACACGTCGTATCGCACGACGCTGGAGGCGATCGAGGCGACACGTAAACCGCCGATTTTTTCGCATTCCAGCGTTTACGACGTGTATCCCAGCGCTCGAGCCATCAAGCGGGATCAAATTAGGGCGGTGGCTGCCAAAGGCGGTACGGTGGGCCTAGTAGGCGTCGAGTATTTTGTTTCGGATAACGGCGGCACGGTAGACGATGTCATCCGACACGCCGATTACATTGCGGGCGAGGTCGGTGTAGATCACATCTCCCTCGGTATTGATCACTATTGGGGTCATGCGCCCCATGCGACAATAGAGGCGCAGCAAGCGGTGTACGATCACCAGGTCAGCACAGGAACCTGGGACCCGAAGACTTGGCCAACGCCGCCGCTAAAGCATGTCGCGGGACTGGAGACTCCCGATACAACCTATGAGATAGCAGAGGCTCTGACACGCGCGGCCTACAAAGAAGAAGACATCCGAAAGATCTTAGGCGAGAATCTGATTCGCGTTTTTTCCGCGAACTGGATCTAAGGAGGCGTCGATCGCACCGAAACGGCC
>JBBSOT010000647.1:0-2125 GCA_038259455.1 Hyphomicrobiales bacterium
AACATCCTGGCCGCCGAGGAAAAGAAGGGCACGGCGATCGCCGCCGTCGTCGACCCGGCGCGTTTTGTCGAGCCGGCCGAGAAGGCGCTGTTCTCGGCGGTGAATCGGGGCGAGAAGGAAGCCGGCGAAGCGATTGGAAGACAGGACTTTTCCGCCGCCATGCGCGCCCTTAGCGCGTTGCGCGAACCGGTTGATTCATTCTTCGAGGCGGTTCTCGTAAACGCCGAGGACGCTGATGTCCGGGCCAATCGGCTGGCGCTCCTGGCGCGCATCCGCAACGCCACCGGCCATGTCGCCGACTTTTCCAGGATCGCCGGCTAAAGCAATTCCAGGAAAAGTGCGTAGCGGTTTTCCGTCCGGAATTGCGCGAAAGCAAAGAGATGGAGTATTTCGGCGATTCAGGGAAAAGCGGAAATGCTCTAGTGGAACGAATTTGACATTTGAGTCTCGGTTGAAGCAAGGTTCGCATTCAAATGTAAAATTAGAAGTCCAACTAGAATCAATGGCTTGCTAGTGGTCCCCTTGATTCCGACATTTGTTCGGGAGAGTGCTGTAAGGGACGCAAATGTCGAAATCGGACCACTCTCATGATTGCTGACAATAGCCTTTTGCATAGGTTGCAGCCCGCCGAATCCGGATCGGCGGCCGAGGTACTTGTACGGCCGGTATGAGGTGCAAGAGGCGGGACTTGAACGTCGGTCAACAATCTCTCATCCGCGGGTCGAGCCGCATGACCTTGTTTCGTTTGGGGCTGCCTCTGTCTAGGTGGCGAGCGTCAGGGCTCATAGTGGAAACGAGGGCTCCCCGGCATTGTCCCGCCTCCAGCGCCGCATATCGCGCCGAGGCTGATGTTGGGTGTTGCGATCTCCTTTCCTGGCTGGCTGTCAAGTTGATGTCATGCCGCCTTTGGAATGGATTGCACCGTGCAGGCGATCGACCAGATGAAGCCCACCATCTCGCGTGCGATGGCGACATTGACGACGTTGGCGTTCTTGCCGCGCGCGCTTAGCCGACGATATCGGGTGCACAGTCGAACTTGCGCTTTCCATCCGATGTCGCGAACGACTTTTGGCAGCGCCTCGATCCGATCGACCTTGTGACGGCCGATGCGCGGCCTCATCCGGTAAGCCCAGGCGCCTTCGACCAGCGCGCGTCGGGCATGGGTGTTGCCGGTCTTGGTGATGCCGCCGCGCCGGATGGTTTCGCCGCTCGATCGCTCGCCCGGGACCAAGCCGAAATAGGCCATGAGCTGGCGTGGGTTCGAGAAGCGCGTGAAGTCGCCGACTTCCGCGACCAGCACCACGGCGTTGATCAGCGCGATACCCCGCATTGCCTGCAAGGCGTCAACAACCGGGCGCTGGTTCCATTCCGGGAGAAGGCTGAGAATCTGTCCCTCGACCTGCTGCAGGCGCCGTTCCGCATCCATGACCGCATCGACGTAATCCTGAAATGCGATCTGCTGAGCGGGGTGTTCGAAAGCCAAAGTCGAAAGCCATCGCCGGAAAGCCATTCGCCAGGCGGTCCCACGCTCATGCTTGCGTCCGTGTCGCAGCAGAAATCCTTGAAGATGTTGGCGCGCTCGCGTCACGACTTGTCGAACCACGCTGCGCAGCCGGATCATGTCGCGCATGGCTTCATGATCCGCATCGGGCACCCAGACTGGCGTCAGCTCTCCGGCCCGGTGGAGGCGGGCAAGCATGGTCGCATCGCGACTGTTCGTCTTCACGCGATCACCGGGCTTCTTCGGAATCAGTGACGGTGCCACCACGTCGCACCGGTGGCCGAGGCGCGTGAGTTGGCGATAAACGCCATAGCCGCACGGTCCGGCCTCATAGCAAAACACCAGCGGTTTACCGGACTTCACGAGACGATCGCACAGCTTGCTGATGGCATCCGGGTCATTCGCAATCTCGCCAAGATACTCCACCGAGCCGGAGCGCCCGTTCTCCGCCACCGCGATTGAAATCCGTTCTTTGTGAATATCCAAACCGACAAATCGGGTATGTTCCATGTGGCCCGTCTCCTATGCATGAGGCTCTGTGCCGGCCCAGCCGGCTTAACCCTCGTACCGTTGCATATCGGATGACGGGCCGCCCTCAGGCCCAGCAATCATAGGGACTAGTCG
>JBBSOT010000648.1:0-2117 GCA_038259455.1 Hyphomicrobiales bacterium
CCTCGACCGCGAGATTGCGGCTCGGGCCAAGGCCAATCCGGTGGCGCAGGGGCTGATGACGATACCGGGTGTTGGTCCGGTGATTGCGACTGCACTGGTGGCGCTGGCGCCAGCGGCAAGCACCTTCCGACGCGGGCGCGACTTTGCCGCCTGGCTTGGCCTTGTCCCGAGACAGCACTCGAGCGGTGGCAAGGAACGGCTCGGGCGCACGACCAAGATGGGCGAGCGCAGCCTGCGACGGCTGCTGATCCTGGGCGCGAGCTCGGCGACCAAGGTCGCGGCGCGCGATCCCGACAAGGCGAGTGCATGGCTGGCTGGCATGCTGGCACGCAAGCCGCGCATGCTTGTCATCGTTGCGCTGGCCAACAAGATGGCGAGGATCGTCTGGGCGCTGATGGCCCACGGCGGATCCTACAGAGCTCCGGCCGTGGCGGCATAACCGCCACGGCTCGAGGCGTCAGGGACGCAGGGAAGGTCAGCAGAGAGGTATGGCGCAACGGTCAGAAGACGGGGTCGGGAAAACCAGTGAAGTGTCCAGGCGCCTCGAGCGCGCCCTTGCGGTCTGGACCCGATCCGCGATCTCCATACAGGCCAGCAGCCGTGATGATGGCTGCATCAATAGGCCGGAGACACGGAAGCACCTGAACCCGCGCAACCATGCCGCTCAAAAAACCTCTTGCATCCAAAGGGGCGCCCACACACGGACACCTTTGTCAGGGCTGCACCGGCCGGGCTCTTCCGTGCAGAACCACGGGGAGCACATCGTCTATCATGAAGGCGTTGAACGCCTGCGGTTCCTCGAACAGCGGCGAATGAGCAGACCGCTCAAACCATTTGAAGCGCTTCTCGGGCGCTTTGATCGCAGTGAAATAGGCGTGCGCCAGCTCCGCATCGGTGTTGTGATCAAAACGGCCGGCGACGATGAACACCGGCATCCTGAACACCGTCGCCTGATGCATCCAGTCGAACCGGGCAACTTGGTCGGCGAGCGCATTGCCGGAAAAATTCTGTCCAAGATCGAACAGCGCCAGATCATACCAGGTTGCTTCACTGGCTTTGAACGAGGTTCGCATGAGGTCGACCAGCGACGTCGGCTTGTGCCATGCGCCGCCGAACTTATTGAGCCAGACACGCTGCTCCAGGATGGTTGAGAACGGGTACGGCGGCGGTCCGATCCGGGTCAGTTCGGCAAGCGCTTCGCTATCGCCCCGACGTTTTGCCTCGGCGAGTGTGAACGCATATGCCCGTCGCTCGCCGTCTGCTGAGTTCGCGATCTGGCCGATACCGAGATAGGCAGCAACATTCTCCGGATGCGCTTGGGCATAGGCAACGCCGATGTTGGTGCCCCAGCTATGCGCGGCGAGCACCACCTTTTTCTGGCCGAAGCGCGACTTCAAAACGCCGACCAGCTGATCAAGGTCGGCGACAAACTGCGCCAGGGTCATTGACGAGGCTGGAATGTCCGAATGGTACGAGCGCCCGGTGCCACGTTGGGTCCAGTAGACGACCAGGAAATGGTCTTCGAGGACGGCATTATGGTAGCGTAGGAGCCCCGTCTCGTCGTTGCCCGGTCCGCCATGCAGCCAAATCAGGATTGGCGCTTTCGTGCTCCGGCCCCGGATAAGGACCGACTGCTCAACACCGCCGAGGTTGATCCTTTCGATTGTGGCGATGCTGCCTGCCGTGACCGTACCGGAGGGATCATCGAATGGCGGCGTCGTGCCATAACGCCGTGCGTAAAGTAGGCCGCCCAGGATGCAGACTGCCAGAAGCAGGAAAAGAAGCGTCTTGCGCATGGTGCCATGGCATAGCGCAGATCGCCGCCTATCCAATGACGATTGTTTCGTCGTCGTCTCGTTGTCGCTTGGCCTCGCCCTGAGCCGTGAGATCCACCCTTGGAAGTGAACCGATGTTAAAGCAGAATTAGCCGGTGCAGCGTCGCAGCTTTCTGGTGCGTTCTATCTAGCCTGATCTATTCACCGGCAGCGTTTCTCAGCCGATGGGTCAGCGCAGGCGTCGTGTAGCCGCAGGCAGGGCGCATGGGTCCGAAGCGCCTGTCTCATCGCGGGTTCACAGGTTGGGGCGGAGTTGATGGGCGGGGTTCGTTTGGCGGCCAC
>JBBSOT010000649.1:0-2035 GCA_038259455.1 Hyphomicrobiales bacterium
GCCAGGATCAGCGTGTCCTTCTCTTCGTGGCTCAGGCGAGTGAGGTCGGGCGGGGTCACCCGGAGGTTAGAATCGGCTCACCGTGACCGCGTCAAAGGAATTGTGGCATGCGCCTGACGGATGAGTGGGGCGCCGCCGACGTCAGGGTGCTACCGAGACCCCAGGTGAGCAATTACGCAACTTCCGGGCCGCGGCGAGGAGATCGTCGATCTCCTGGTCGGTATAGATGTGCGGCGCGAGCCGCCGGTGCGACCTGCCGAAGATCGCGGTATCCGGAAACTCGGTGGCAGGATCCAAACGCGCCAGATATCGGGCGAATGGCCGCAGAACCTCGAGCCGCCTGGCCCAGGAGAACGGCGTGGCGCGTCTCGATTTGCCTTGCACCCATTCGAGTACGATCCGGGTTGTCAGTGATCCGGTGTGGCCGGCCGCGTCGACGAAACGGGCGAAAGCGGTGATTTGTGTGCCGGAAATGCCAAGATCAAAGCCAAGAAGGCGGCGTTCGGCGAGGTAATCGCTGGCCAGCGCGACCATTGAACGGCTCTCGATCATGACGCACTCCCGGGCCAGGGCAACGCCACCGAAGCCAATCTGTTGAAATCCACCTTCGTGTAGATCGCTGACGTATCGAGACTGCGATGGCGGAGAACATCGGCGATCTCCTTCATGGGCGTGCCTGCCCGCAACAGCCGACTCGCCACGCTGTGGCGGATAATATGGACGCGCGAGCGCTTCCACCCGCATCGCTTATAAGCCGCTCGTACTGCTCGCTGGACTACGCTGCTGTCGATCGGCGTGTCGTAAGGCGCGACGTGACGAACGAATATCGCCCGGTTCGATGTTTGAGGCCGCTCCTCACGTAGATAGGCAGCAATTGCGGCGCCGGTCGCGTCAGGCAACGGGAGGGTATCGACGCGTCGGGTTTTGGTTCCACCGAGGCGAAGCGTCGCCTCGTCCCAGTTGATATCTTTGAGCCGAAGATTGGCGACTTCGCTGCATCTTAGGCCAAGGTCGGTGAGGCACCGCAGCATCGCGAAGGCGCGCCGATGCGACCGGAACGGCGGATCGAATGACCCAAGCAGTTCGTCGATCTCGGCATCGGAGAGGACTTCCGGCAATGATGCGAGGCGCCAGTGCGCGGCTCGCGGGATCGCCGCCAACAACTCCCTCACGCGATCCCCCCGTCTGGCTATTCCAACGGTTTCGCCGTCGGAGCTTTGGCCAGCCTCGCCCGCCAGGGCGCGGAACCGCAGGTAACCGCCGATCGCGCCGCCAACCACCCTGATGGTGCCAGCGCTCCACTCAGCGCCATTCCCGAGAACGAACTGCCGGATTGCCGTGGGACCGATAGCCGCGATCAGGATCGGCCCGGTCTGAAACAAACCAGCCAGAAAACGCGACACGATCCCACAGCGTTGCTGTCGCGTATTTAACGCCAGTCCGCCAGCATCGCGCATATGGGCCTCGAAGCGGGCAAGCTCGCGCGCGAGATGGGTCTCAGGGGCGGCATCGTTCGCGATAGCTCCCTCTGCCCGCAAGACAGCCAATAGCTGGGTCAGTGCGGCCCTGAGGTCGTGCGGATTCCGTCGCACCGGATAGGGGCAGTCACAACGCGGCAGATGTTCCGCCACGAATCCCCTAACGGCAGCTTCGCTGACCGTGCTCAGGGCATGGTGCTCGGTTGTCAGCCAATGAGCGAAGTGCGCGACGCAGCGAAGGTAAATGCGCCGGGTAGTTCGGGCATACCGAGCACGATGAAGATGATCGCTGTAGGCGCCGACATAGCCCTGAAGAACGCTGTGCTGAAGCCAGGCACGCTGTTGCGCCTGGATGATGATCTCTTCGGCCATACTGGCCTCCTGTCCGGTGAAAGGGTCCAGGCAGGGGATCAGAATTATGCGCAGGATCAACCGTATCGCATGAGGCGCTCAGCGTGACCCAGTCTCTGTATTTGCGATCTGGGCGTGGCGAACTGCACATAAATCGAAGGTGCGGATAATTTCTCTTATGGATACATGGACATAAGAGAAAGAAC
>JBBSOT010000650.1:0-1971 GCA_038259455.1 Hyphomicrobiales bacterium
CCACGATTTCGCCCCGCTCGGCTTTACGAGCAAATATAGCCCCTCACCATCACCATGCCGGCCAGCCTTCGCATTTTTTACCCCCAAGGCTGTAAGCTTCGGCATTCTGCTCCCCTATTCGTTCCCACACCATGACGCGGTACATGGAGAACGTCAACGAACAAATGCCGGACAGAAGTGCTACAATTACGGTTGTTTGCCTCCGGTAGCCCGTGTTTGGCGAACATCAGCGATCATCAAGTTCGATTCCTCACGGGGCATCCAGTTTTTTGTAACTTTATCCTATAATTAAAACGCTTTACGTCGGCGAAGGGTCTAACCGGTGCGATCGGCCCCCCATTGCCTTAACCCACACCGAATTCAGCGCGTCCGCCATTTTCTGCTATCGCAGCATGGCGTCGGCACTTGCGGGCAGTCATACGATGAAAGCCAGTTGCGCAAGGTTTATACCGCCAAGATCAAGGCGTTCCGCCATGATGATGGCGACCCATGGCAAGGAGACACGACTCCGGGCGCGGAGATTACTGTCCGAAAAATGGAGCGTACGCGGGGCAGGAGCCTTAGCGGTCGCGGAGGACCACCTTAGAACTCAAATCGCAGCTGCGCTCCGTATGAGCGGGGTTCATACGCAGCGCTGATGAAACCGCTTGCCCCGGTGTAGAGCTGCAAACCCCCGACCTTGTATTCCGTGTCGGTCAGGTTTTTGACATAAAGGGACAGGTCCAAATTCGATTTCATGATATTTTGCCAGCCCACATTCGCATCGAGTAACCAGTACGATTCCTGCCTGAACAGCGGACGGACCGCGTCCGGCATAAAGGGGCCGGCCCGATCAGGCCCTGGCGCTTCGCATGTGGGCGATTGAGCGGAACAGGAAGGGGAGGGCGGGGATCGTGGTCTCCGGCACCAGCACGTTGAGCGGCGCCATGTTGATCCGCTCGAAATCCACGCCGCCGAACTGCGCCAGCTCCATCGTATCGTTCTGGCTGCTCAATTGCTCGGACGGATAGATTTCCACCTAGAGCCTGCCGTTGGTTCGCGAAGCCAGATCTGCGGCAAAGAACTTGTGCGCCTCGACAGTGGGATAGCCGTCGGGCTGGCTGTCTGAAGCGCGCAGCGGCATCGGCCCCACACCGCAGCTTGAGGCCAGCGCGGCGAGACTGGCCGTGCCAGTAGTTTTGAGCAGGCCGCGCCGGTCTATCACGATCAATCGGATCTTGCAGCGACAAGCCGCTGGAGACGTGAAATTGTGGGCTCATCGGCGATATAGCTGGCGGCGAACATTCCTCCGCGGCCGACCAGCGCGGGGACGATTCCGGCCATCCCCTCCTCAGACCACAATTGAGCCAATCTGACGGCCATCGGATCATTGACGTTGGCAGAAACCCCGCGCACGTGGACAATCCAGGACGCGAGCGCCTCGAGCAAGGCCGGACAATCGCCTCTGTCCTGTTGGTGGAAGGCCAGCGTTTCCAACCAGCGCTGCGGGATCTTCTGCGATCCATCCATTGCGATCTGCACCAGTCGGTGCTCGAGCGCAGGATTGTCGAACCGTTCCATGAGCCGGTCGGCGTAACCGACGAGATCCTGGCCCGGCGCAGGTGACAGGCTGGAAGCGGCCTCGACGCGCATCAGCCGGCCGACCAACTGCCGGATTGCGTCATGCTGCATGGCTTCGTGGACGAATTCCAGCCCCTGCTCCAGCCCAAGATAGGCCAGCGCGGAGTGCGCCCCGTTCAGCATCCGCAGCTTCGCCTTCTCGTACGGGTGGACGTCTTGCACCAGCTGGGCACCGCCATTCTCCCACTTCGGACGCGCCCCCGCGAAGACGTCTTCGATCACCCATTGGCTAAAGGCTTCGGTGAAAACCGCGCCTTCGTCCCGGACGCCGAGACGTTCGGCGAGCAGGTCCAGGTCCTTGCCGGTCGTGGCCGGCACGATCCGGTCGACCATGGAGGACGGGAACGTGCA
>JBBSOT010000651.1:0-1893 GCA_038259455.1 Hyphomicrobiales bacterium
ATTTTGTCCGGCGCCGTGCGGCGCATGTTCGGGTGATTTGAGCGTAAATGTGGCTTGGCACTTCTGTGGTTGCCCGTTTGGCAAGAGGTTTTGACCTTCTTTGACGTGTGATCGAGTGCGGTCTTCTGTCATGCCTTTCGTTGCGGCGCTTGCAAATGCCGCCGGCCGGTCTGGTGATCTGCGGAGCGGGTCCAAAACTTAATTTCGAGCTTGCAGGCTCAAAGTGCCAAACTGGTTTTCCCGTTCCCTGTCGAAACAGAGTCATACTGCCGGGTATCAAGCTGTCGACGGGCAGATTTGCTACCGGTTTCATCCCCGTTTCGGTGAATGCGTAACGATATTGCGTCGTCAGCGTTTTCAGCGGACCGATGTATTCGTCATCGAGCAAAGCGACGGAACGCTTGCTCATATTCCCTGCTGGATGATGCGGGAGGATGCCGCGCATCTGGATGTTCAGCTTCATCCCCGGCTGTCGCTGGCCACCCTTCGCGACCTGCGCATTGAGGTCAGTTCGCTCGTAGACTTTCTCGAATCGGATTTACCGATGGAGGAAGCTTCGGATGAAACGCCAACTGCAATACCGGCATCGGGACCTGTTCGACGACGCCACCCCGACAATTGCGCCACTGCTGTCCAACCGGAAAGCCCTGACGGACCTGGTAATAGTCCTTCTGAACGAGACCGCCGCCGCGACGGCGAAGACCGGGGAGGCATGCGATGACGAAGATCACGCCTGACCACCTGGCCCGTAGCGCATTCGTCTATGTTCGTCAGTCGACGGCAGGCCAGGTACTCCACAATCATGAAAGCCGCCGGCGGCAATATGCGCTTGCCGATCGTGCCCGCAGCCATGGCTGGCAGGATGTGGTGGTAATCGACGACGATCTCGGCCGATCGGGGTCGGGAGCAAGCCGACCAGGCTTCGAGAAGCTGCTGGCGGCGATTTGCGAAGGAAAGGTCGGCGCGGTTTTTGCCATCGAAGCCTCGCGACTGGCGCGCAATGGCCGCGACTGGCACACGCTGATCGAATTCTGCGGCCTGGTCAACGCGATCATTCTGGACGAGGACGGCGTTTACGATCCTCGTCTGCCCAACGACCGTCTGCTGCTCGGCATGAAGGGAACGATGAGCGAACTGGAACTGTCGATTCTCCGACAGCGCTCGCTGGAGGCGTTGAAGCAGAAGGCAAAGCGCGGCGAACTCTTCATGACCGTCGCCATCGGCTATGTGAAGGCGCGCCATGACCGGATAGAGAAGGATCCGGATCAGCGCGTAGGCGAGGCCATCGCCCTCGTCTTCAAGAAATTCGCACAGTTCCAGAGCATCCGTCAGGTACATCTGTGGTTGCGGCAGGAACGCATCGAACTGCCGGCGGTGAGATATTCGATCGAGGAAGGCCGTCGCATCATCTGGAAGCTGCCGGTCTACAACACGGTCCACCACATTTTGACCAACCCGATTTACGCCGGTGCCTATGCGTTCGGGCGGACCGGGTCGCGGGTGACGATCGAAGACGGCCGCAAGCGTATTGTTCGTGGCTTCAAGCGTGATCGATCGGAATGGGATGTCTTGCTTGTCGATCATCACGACGGCTATCTTTCCTGGACAGAATTCGAGAGGAATCAGCGCCTGATCGCCGATAACGCCAACAGCAAGGGTCTGATGACGCGCGGCTCCGTGCGGCGCGGGGAGACGCTTCTTGCCGGCCTGCTGCGGTGCGGTCACTGCGGGCGCAAGCTTCACGTCGCTTATGGCGGTGCGAAAGGTGAAGCAGGCCGCTACCACTGCAAGGGCGGCTTCCTCAATCACGGAGGAGAGCGCTGCATCTCGTTCGGCAGTCTGCGGGTCGATGCGGCGGTGGGTGACGAGATTGTTCGTCTGCTTCAGCCTCTG
>JBBSOT010000652.1:0-1870 GCA_038259455.1 Hyphomicrobiales bacterium
CATCTTTCGGCGAGCTTTCCGCGCCTGCAACGCGTCGACGCCCCCATCGTCGAGGCCAGCCGCGGACTGGACGGCAGCAACCCGGGAAGCCGTATAACGCCGCCCTCAGTCGGGCCTGAGGCGCCGCTACGGCCAGATGCGTTGTGATGTCCGCGCGCAATCCGCGTGCTGGAGATCATCAAGATGAAAACCATTCCACTGCTGGCCGCGCTGCTCGCCGGCGCCTGCCTGCCTGCGGCCGCGCGCAATCTGCAATGCAGCGTCCACCCGCAAACCGGCGCATCCGCCGCTGCGCTGCAGGCGATGGCGAAGGTGACGCACAACGACGCGCAACAGCGTGCGCTGTCGGCCTACGGCAAGTTGAAGGTCAACGTGTCCGAAGGCGAGCTGGAAGCAGAAAACGGGTGCCTGGTGTATTCGTTCGACATCCGCGTGCCCGGCCAGTCGGGCGTGGACGAAGTGCTGGTCGATGCCGGCTCGGGCAAGGTGCTGGAGCGCAATCACGAAACGCCGATGCAGGAGAAGACCGAGGCGGCCGTCGACATGAAGCAACCGAAAAGCTGACGCTGCCGACTTCGGTCCCGGTTCCGACAGCGGGTGGGCGGCACCGTCCTGTCTCGGGCCGCTTCGAATCCCGGCTTTACGCTGGTGATTCCGTCCAGGCGCAATTGCCAGGCAGGTGGGATCGACCGGGCAAGCCTCAACCCAAGCGCGTCGTTTTCCATCGTCCATCATTCTGGATTTACATGAGCGACCTATCGCAGCAAACAGCGTCCCGCGATCCCGGCCGGGAGTTATTGAACAAAGTGCCGGAAATCACCCTCTATTTCTGGATCATCAAGATTTTGTGCACCACGGTCGGCGAGACCTTCGCCGACTTTCTGAACATCAATCTGCACCTGGGTCTGACCAACACGACTTACCTGATGGGCGGCTTGCTGATCGTCACGCTGTTCTTCCAGTTCAGGGCCCGGACCTACGTTGCCGGCATCTACTGGCTGGCGGTCGTCCTGCTCAGCATCGTGGGCACACTCATCACCGATAATCTGACCGACAATTTCGGGGTCGCGCTGACGACGACCACCATCGTGTTCAGCGTGGCGCTGGCGGCGACCTTCGTGGTCTGGTACGCGATCGAGAAGACACTATCGGTCCATACGATTTACACGAACAGAAGGGAGGGTTTTTACTGGTCCGCCATCCTGTTTACGTTCGCCTTGGGCACGGCTGGAGGGGATCTGGTCTCGGAGCAGCTGAAGCTTGGTTATTGGGTGGCTGCGCTCGTATTCGCCGGAATGATTGCAGTGGTGGCGATTGCGCACCTGCGCTTCGGGCTGAACGCAATTCTCGCGTTCTGGATCGCGTATATCCTGACCCGCCCTCTGGGGGCGTCGATCGGGGACTATCTGTCACAGCCCCACGCCAATGGTGGCCTCGGTCTCGGCACGGTGGGAACCAGCGCCTTGTTCCTGGTCACGATCCTGGGACTGGTGTCCTATCTGGCAATCACAAAAACCGATGTTTCCTCCGCGCAGCCGACCTGACCTGCCAGCCTCGCGTCGCCGGGTTTCCCGAGAGCTCGATGCGGATAGCAGGAAACCGCCGGCTCGCGCCCGGTTCAATGGCTCGAACCATGTTTCAGCCCGGCACATCAGCTCGAAATCGCCACTTGGCAGTGCATTGATCGATCCGGACCGGGAAACCCAACAGGCGACTGTCGAGGGTAAAGGCGCATGGGCGCAAACCGTGACCCGCGCTTGCGGCACATGCCGGTGACCACGGCGCGCAGGCTCGCCGCTCCCATGCCGCGCCCCTCTAACGAACGGCTGAGTCTTGCCCTAGCCGGCGATAACGCGTCCGGGTTCACAAG
>JBBSOT010000653.1:0-1862 GCA_038259455.1 Hyphomicrobiales bacterium
TGAATGGGCTCGCACCCTTTCGCTGCGCACGAGCGGCGTCGTTGCAGTGGTCAATCGCATCTCGGTAATGACTGACATTTCGTGGAGCCTGGCCCCCGCATTTGCCGAGATGCGTCGCCTCGCCGATCGGTCCATCGCGGCGCTGCCGCTTGTCTTGCTGGCCATTCTGATCCTGCCGCTCGCCTGGTTCGCAGCCGTGTGGATGGCGCGGTTCATGCGCTGGCTGCTGTCCGACCGTATACAATCCCCCTTCCTGCGCGACATCGTCGCCCGCGCCATCGCGATCCCGGTGTTCCTGGTCGGCCTGTATGTCGTGCTCCAAGTTGCCGGGCTGACCCAACTTGCCCTCTCTCTGGTGGGCGGTGCGGGTGTTCTTGGGATCGTGATCGGTTTCGCATTTCGCGACATCGCAGAGAACTTTCTCGCAAGCCTTCTTCTGAGCATCCGCAAGCCGTTCCAACGTGGGGACCTGATCACCGTATCTGACCACAAGGGTTTCGTGCAGAGCATGAACACCCGCAGCACGGTTCTGGTGTCACAGGAGGGCAACCACATCCAGATCCCCAATGCGGTTGTGTTCAAAAGTATCATCGTGAACCTGACGGCCGCGCCAAACCAGCGTGGAAGCCTTTCCGTGGGGGTCGGCTATGACGCCAGTGTCGGCAAGGCACAGGACATCATCCTTGCCGTTCTCAAGCGGCATCACGCGGTTTGCGACGATCCTGAGCCGATGGCCCTGATCGACAATCTGGGGGCCTCGACCGTCAACATGATGGGATATTATTGGTTTGACGGGCGGGCGATTTCACAACTGAAATTGCGCTCAATGTTGTTGCGCCAGGTCAAGTCGGCGCTCGAATCCAGCGGCATCTCGATGCCAGACGAGGCGCGTGAGGTTATATTTCCGGAGGGCGTGCCCGTAATAGGCTACCAGGGGAGCGGAAAACCATCGGAGATCAGGCCGCAGAGAGCCACGCAGCGCGTGCCCGGTCCCGACGAAGCCAACATTTCCGACGCCGAACATGATCTATCGAGCGAAAAGGATACGCTCGACGATCAGATGGCGACACCGATAGAGGACGACGGCACGGACCTTCTGAAATCATAGCGATTTCGTTCTTCTACGGGAACTCGGCGAAGGGCCTTGAGTTCGCCCAATTGTGCCCCGTCCGCCAGTGGGGAAGACGTCAGGTGCCGCAATCCACCTGATGTGATCCCCGAAAACGTCCTCGTTCGGGAGTTTTCCGCTAGATTTTCTCGAGCCTGGCGAGATGCTGGACCCATTCCCGGCGGCGGTTATATGAGCTTCATGCCGCCGGGCGCATGTGGCCACCACCACGGTCGAGCAGATGGCCGATCTCGGGAAGCTTGAGGCAGAGGTGCGAGGCCGAAGCCCGCGCCGCCGCACGGCAGAAGAGCTCGGCTCCGATTGTTGCCGAGCTGTTCACGCACTGGCGGCAAACCCTGCCGCGTAAATCGGGAAAGTCAAAGCCGACGTGCCCACCTCGCCGACTTCTGGCAGGCTACAACTTCGCGCGAAGGCTCAAGACGCTAAACGGCCTCACGCCCTACGAATACATCTGCAAAATCTGGACATCAGAGCCGGAACGATTCATCCTAAATCCGATCCACCAGATGCCGGGACTAAACACCTAAGTGAGACAGCGGTTTCGAATAGAACGTTGAGCGCCGATCATAGTTGGCTGACCGTCCGCTCAACAATTCCCTTACGGACAGATGGTTCAACGTGAGACCTTCCTTGAACATGCAGCTGGTGGAGAACCGGATGGGGTCCGTTGGGCGCCAGACACTATCAGGCGTTCCAAATGAAACTTCCGAAAGTTCTCAGATCGTAGCCGCCA
>JBBSOT010000654.1:0-1840 GCA_038259455.1 Hyphomicrobiales bacterium
ATGTCGGAGCCGGCCTCGATCGTGTGAGTGGCGAAATGGTTTACGATCAGTTCGGACCAGCGCTTGGTAGCCCCCATGACGCTCGCGGGACGCACCGCCTTGTCCGATGAAATCAGAATGAACGTCTTGACGCCGCACTCATTGGCGGCGGCGGCCATCGTCCATGTTCCCAGCACATTGTTGCGCACGCCCTCGATGCAATTCGTTTCGACGATCGAAACATGTTTGAAGGCAGCGCAATGATAGACCGTCTCAACCTTGTGTTCGCAGAAAAGGCGCCTGGCCAACTCAGCGCTCGTGACCGACCCCAATATGCGAATGACGGGAAACCCTGCATCCTTGGCAATCTCGCGACCGATCTCGTAGAGTCCGAACTCATTGAAGTCCATCAGGATGAGTTTCTGCGGGTTAAGCTTGGCGACTGTCCTGCTGAGCGAAGACCCGATTGAGCCCGCGGCGCCCGTGATCAATATGACGCGGTCCTCGATCACGCTGCGCATCAACTCCTGATCGGCAGCCACCGGCGAACGGCGAAGCAGATCGTCAATATCGATGTCGCGGACATCGCTCAGCGAGTATCTGCCTGCCGCGATATCTGCGATGGCCGGCAGTATGCGCACCTTGACCGGCAAGCCGGCAAATCGGCCCAGCAGGTCCCGTTGGGCATCGCCGTTGGCGACGGGGGTGGTGATGATCACTTCGTTGACGCCGAAATCCGCCACCAGTCCAGCAAGTCCGTTCATCGGGTGGACCCGGATGCCATGAATGTCCATGCCTTGCAGACTGGCATCCTCGCTTATGAAACCAACGACACTGCGTTCCTGGTTTGATGTCAGCGCATTTGACAGTTGTACTGCCGGGCTGCCCGTACCGTAGATCAGAGTGCGGCTTGGTTGCCCCATCGACGGGCGCTGTGCCGCGACCAGCCATTTCGCACCGAAGCGTGATCCGACGATGACAACGACGCTCAATGCCCAGTAGATCACCGGGACCGATCGGGGAACGCCGGATCCTCCCTGGCCGGCCATGCTTGTCAGAAAGACCAGCGCCACCCATCCGAGTGTCGCGATCGTCACGGCGCGCAAAATCGCCCAGATCGCGCGTTCGGAGAGATACCGCAGGACGGAACGGTACAGGCCCATTCTCACGAATACCGGCAGTGCGACGAGCGGCGCTGCGAGCATAAGCAAAGCCTGCTTGAGATTCGGCACGAACAATATGTTCAGTCTGATGGAGAAGCTGAGCCACAGCAAAAACGTCAAGGCAATGATGTCAAAACAAACGAAAACCAGCCTCTTCGCGCTGCGGGGCCACGCAACCAGATTCCAGCCGGACTGCCCTTGAACCATCTATATTTCCGCAATCATTTTATTTACCGATAGGACAATCCCAACCTTGAGTACAATTGAATTGTCCACACGCGAACAATCAAATTTCGCAACCGCCCATTACAGGTTTCGGCTGCGTCGCTGATCGCGTCCTTCCCGGTTCTGCCGTCCGGCAACTACCGCCGGTAGTCGCCTATTGCCGTGCAATCGCAGCGGCGCTGTCTTCGGTCAGTCGACCGGCCATCAGGTCGGCCTTTCCCGACTTTGTCCACGCCCCCGGCCCACGGCCTAAAATGGCGGCCGGATCTGAACCGAGGACATTCGCTATGCAAGAGACACCAAACCTCCACCTTCCCTACATCCTGCCTTCCCAGGCGCAAAAACATGTCACGCACAATGAGGCGATCAGGGCGCTCGATGCGCTGGTGCAGCTATCGATCACGGACCGCGACCTGGCTGCACCTCCCGGATCGCCCACCGACGGCGAACGCTATCTGGTTGCGGCCGGCGCA
>JBBSOT010000655.1:0-1820 GCA_038259455.1 Hyphomicrobiales bacterium
CCAGCAGCCCGCGCGGGCTTCGCCTGAGCTACGCGTGGCTCCACTCAGCCCGCGCTACCGTCGGAATTACACCACGCTCAGGGGCACTATCTGGCCAGCATGGGCGCACCGGCGATGACCGGCGGCACGCTCGCTCGCGAAAAGGATATCTGCCGATCGCTGCTGCGGACCGTGGGGGCGAAGATGATCATTCTCGACGAGGTGAACGGCATGCTGGCCGGCAACTTCCGGCAACAGCGGATTTTTCTCAACGCGATCCGGTTTCTGGCCAATGACCTTCGGATTCCACTGGTTTGTGCCGGAACGGACCTGGCTCGGCAGGCCCTGCTGACCGATGCACAACTGGCCGACCGCTTCGAGGCATTCCATCTCAAGCCTTGGCAGAACGATGCCGCCTTCGTCGGGCTCCTGAAAAGCTTCGAGCGCATCCTACCCTTGCGCGAATTCTCCGATCTGATCAGCGGAGAGACCAGAGAGCGGATTCACAAGCTGACCTCCGGCGTGACGGCGCGCATCTTCCGCCTGATCGAAACGGCAGCGGAAGATGCCGTCCAATCGGGCAAGGAACGCCTCGACGCGAGTAGCTTCGGCGACAATCTTGTGCTGCCGCTGGTCTCTATGACCCAGACAGTTCGGCGGCGGGGAAAGCGCGTGCCGCAAAGGGTCGGGGCATGACGGCTTCGGTCCGACTGCCCGTCGTGCCACGTCCGTTCGCGGACGAACTGCTTTTGTCTTGGATGGCGCGGGTGTCGGCACGCTATGGGTCTGAGCCGCTTGAACTCATGATGTATCTGGCGGGGCAGGGGGGTAGTGGAGCAAGCCTGCGGCAGGTTGACGATGTGGTGCCGGATATGGAGTTGCTCAGGCTATGGGCGAAGGCTTGCAGGATCGATCCGGCGCGGCTCCGACGTAGGTCTCTGGTTTCCCGATATTCGGACCGGTCTCGGAACTGGTTTCTGGACGAGACGGTGCCGGCCTGTCTTGCCTGCTTCGATGCGGATGTCGCTGCCGGTCGCGATGCCTATCTGCGGGCAAATTGGCGATTGGCGGAGCAGGTGGTTTGCCGGACTCACCGCAACACGCTCCTTGATTTTTGCCCTGCTTGTCGTGGCCGACTGCGGCTTTCCTTTCGCATGCTTAACGGCTTGCTGCGCCCCTTTTGCCGCAAGTGCGACGCCGTTCTGACCAGCAGGGGAGGGGAGGAGCCGGACCCATCGAAGGTGGATTTCGCCGCAGGTGTCCTCGACCTCCAACGCCAGATCAGCTGGATCGTCAGAGGTAACCCTGGCCGTCTCGATCGACTCGAGCGAGCAATTCGTACCCTCTGGGCGCCGCTCGATCGAGACGGGGCGGCCAGACCGGTCCTGGCGCTCTGGTTCGATGAACCGGGGTGGAATTGTGACTTTGATGCCAGGGCAGCCGTTGGCAGGGCAGCGCCGCTTCAGCACCTACCGGTTCGCTGGAGGGCCCTGACACTGGTGATCCTGCAGGATCTCTTCGGGCCAGACCTCGTGCCCGATGATGTCCTGCCAGAGGCAGCTCTCACCCTGTTCAGGCGTGCAGCGCCGATGGCAAAGCGCGCTCAGAACCGGGCAACAAGGCCAGACAAATAGAAGAGCATGATGATGCCGGTGGAGGGCAAGTCCACAGATTGAGCAAGAGGCCGGTCCGCCGATTAAATGGAAACTTCCTCGACGAGAGGGACGATTTCGGCCGAATCCACCCATGAAACTAAAACGACAAAGGGCCTTCTTTGTAGCGTAACACTTTGTGTCCGATAAGGCAAACTTACTGGACATAATTATACTCGACAGGCTACG
>JBBSOT010000656.1:0-1790 GCA_038259455.1 Hyphomicrobiales bacterium
AGCGGAAAGCCGAAGATCAGCCAGCCAACCGTCAGCGGCCGCGGTGCGTAGATCGGCGTTGCAATGACCTGGTGCAGCAATGAATCAATGCGGCGCAGCTCGGCGTCGCCATCACCTTCTGCGCGCAAATCAGGCAATGGCACGACCGCACCGGCAGCAAGTCCGTCGAGCGTCGATGCGAAGATGCGACCTTCGGGATCGGTGACCACCGACCAGGCTGCGCCGCCTCGACGCTGGAAGTTGCGCAGGGTAACTTCCAGCGACACGCTGCCCGGTTGCGCAACGGCGATTTCTTCCTTGAGCCCGAAGTCGCTGCTTACGGCGTCGGTCAGTTGCCGCTGCGCGAGGCGTCGCTGGTTCAACTGTTCGCGAAACACTCCATGCGCAGACTGCAGCCGATCATTGGCCTCGGTCAGCGCCTGATTCCGGCTCGCCCGGTCTGCCAGGACCAAAACCACAAGCAACGTGACAAGCAGCAAGCCAACCATGAACAGGAAGAGTTTTGGCGCGAGCCTGTGCATGTGTCAGCGATAGTCCGGAGTCTCTGCCCAGGGATTCGGCTTGAGTTCTTTCGTCAGCGTGATCACTACCTCGGCAGCCAGGCGGGTGACGACTTCGCCATCGGTCTCGGCGATCTGAGGATGCCAGACACGAACGACCGCTCCCTCCGGCCAAGGCCTCGGTATGTCGAGCATCGACTCGCCATCAGCATCCGTCACGGCAAAATAGTCGCTGTCGACCACTCGGATGAACCCCAACATCCAGTCGTGGATATTGCAACCGATCGCCACGGTACCCGCTTTCTCGAAGTTTATGGACTCGCCGTCGCCGCCGCGTCGCAATCGCAGGTCAAATCGTTGCACGGGGGAGAACGAATAGACGTGGTGGTTCACTTCGTCGCCATTGATGAATCGGACCGATCCGCCCTTGCGAACCGCGAGCACTCTGGGCACGAAACTCAGATCGCGCTGGTCGAGCGTAGTCGCCGGCTTTGCGAGGCCCTGGGACAGGCCATCGACACTGACCACGGCGTCGCCAAGAGGTTGCCCAGAGGCATCGACGACACGGACGCTCAGGGTTTCTGCCCCGCAAGTCACCGACCAACACAGCATGGCGATCCACCAACCGCAGCGAATAGCCGAAGAGGATCGACTCATGAACTGGCGCACCGCTTCGAGGCGCCGGAAAAGCAGGTGAGGGGTAGCGGGACAGGATCCATTCCGGAAGTCTATCCTGCAGATGGCGAAATTCCCTACGCTCTGCCCGAGCAGGCCACCCGCACGCGCCATGTTGCCGTTTCGCCAGTACCTACCTGGCAGTTCGGTCTCCTGGACTCGAGGGAAGCCCAGACCACACGGTGTGCCGGAAACGAGACTCCACGACGCGAGGCCACGCTTCTTCGAAGCGGACACCGATGTGCCTGCTTCCGCATCCGAATACGAGGCGAATTGATGGGGTCCCGATTGGCGCTCCGCGGTCGCCTGAAAACAAAAAACGGGCGCCTCTCGGCGCCCGTTTCGTCTCCAGCAATGATCGCTGGGCCAATCAGTAGCGGTAATGCTCCGGCTTGTACGGGCCGTCGATGTTGACGCCCAGGTAGTCGGCCTGCGACTTGGTCAGCGTGGTCAGCTTGACGCCGATTTTCTCGAGGTGCAGGCGCGCGACTTCTTCATCGAGCTTCTTCGGCAGGATGTAGACCTTCGGCTCGTAGCTGTCCTTGTTCGCCCACAGGTCGATCTGCGCGAGGGTCTGGTTCGAGAACGAGTTCGACATGACGAAGCTCGGGTGGC
>JBBSOT010000657.1:0-1695 GCA_038259455.1 Hyphomicrobiales bacterium
GCTGGAAGTGACCCGCTTGGTAGCGGAAGGCCTCCGCAACAAGGAAATCGCCTATCAACTGGGCTTGGCCGAAAAGACTATCAAGATGCACCGCGGGCTGGTGATGGAGAAGCTGGGACTGAGACCCAGCGCCGATCTCATCCGTCTGGCCGTCGAAGCAGGCATCTAACCAGTGGGTGCCCCTCGGTACCACCGCCTAAAGTCCGTATTTTGTTCTGCGGTGCTCAAGCCTAGACCAATGACACTGGGGCTCTGGATTGCTGCCGAAAAATTCATCTGACGCTGTTGGCGTGGCGCAGATTAGAGTTATCGGCTGAACCACCCAAGTGGGATCCTCCGTCCCGCATGTGCCGCCGCGAGCAACCCACCAGCTCGCGGCGGCTTTTTTGTGCCTGATTTGAACGTCTTTAGCGGAGGCTGACCACGTTGTCGCTTTCGCGCGGATCGATCCGGTCACCTCGATAGAGGCTCTCCATCGGTTCGTCCTGAACCAATACGACCTCGGCAGCGCCGAAGCCGTTGAACCCGGTCTTCATGGCCGCGCCATAGGCACCCAACATCCCGATTTCGATGAAATCGCCGGCCTGAATGTCTGCTGGCAGCATGAAGGGCCCCTTCATGAAATCAGCGTCGTCGCAGGTAGGGCCGTAGAACGAAAACTCTTCAAGACCCTCGATTAGATCGTCTTCGAGCGCCAGAACCGGGAACCGCCACGCAACATGAGCGGCATCGAACAGGGCGCCATAGGCACCGTCATTGATATACAACTCGTCCCCGCGGCGCTTTTCGACTCGCACGATCAGGCTGCTGTATTCGGCGCACAGTGCCCGGCCGGGTTCGCACCACAATTCGGCGTTGTAGGCGATTGGCAGCGCTTCGAAATGGCGATGGATGATGTGGAAGTAATCTTCCAGCGGTGGCGGTTCCATGCCGGGATAGATGGACGGAAATCCGCCGCCGACATCGATCATGTCGATCACCACGCTAGAATCGGCAATCGCCGCGCGCACCCGTTCCAGCGCCTGGACATAGGCGAACGGCGTCATCGCCTGGCTGCCAACGTGGAAGCACAGGCCGAGCCAGTCGGCTACCTGGCGACTCGCCTGGAGCAGTGGTGCAGCATCGACCAGATCGACGCCGAACTTCGACGCAAGGCTCAGTTCGGCATATTCCGACGACACGCGAAGCCGGACGCATAGCCGCAGGTCGGCCGCTGGCTCGCCATTTTCACTAGCGGTCGCAGAGACAATCTTCTCCAGCTCTTCGATCGTGTCGAGGCTGAAAGTGCGTACGCCGTGCTGGTGATAGGCCTCGGCAATGGCGCGGCCGGTCTTGACCGGGTGCATGAAGCACAGGGTCGCGCCGGGCAGCGCAGCCCGCGCCATCCGCACTTCGCCGATCGACGCCACGTCGTAATGCGTGATGCCGTTGTCCCACAGGATTTGCAGCAGGTCGGGTGATGGGTTCGCCTTGACTGCATAGAGCGACTTACCCAGAAACTTCTCGACGAAGAATCGGGCAGCGCGCGCAGCAGCAAGCGGGCGGTTGAGGATTACCGGTTCGTCCGGCGCCAGGGCGCGGACTACTGCAGCAGCGTCAGGATAATGGTGCAACTCAAGGGACCCCCAGGACAATAGTTTCCAACACAGCTGCCTTGCGGTTTGGAAGTCCCCATGGGGCAGCGAAGGGGCGATA
>JBBSOT010000658.1:0-1620 GCA_038259455.1 Hyphomicrobiales bacterium
GGAAAATGAACGTGGTCGTAGTGATGCTGACGCAGTTCCCGTCACAGATTCAGCAATCGGCTGCGAAGTCGATCCTCGAAGGTCTGCCGAACCAACTGATCTTTCCGAACCATCGCGCCGAACCCGGCCACTATGACGGCATGTCCATGTCGGACGGCGAGCTGTCCTTCATCGTCTCCAAGTCGATGCAGGGCCGCAAGGCACTGCATCGCACGGATGCCGGCTCGACCATCCTCGATGTGGACCTGGGGCGGCTCGGCCCGCTGCTGACCGTGCTGGGTGGTGGACGGTCGGGGTCTGCCCGGTTTGGCGACGACTACCGCGACCGGCCTGACTTCTGGCGTGACCAGACCGCCTCCGATGATCTTGAAACCTCCCTGGAAAGGCTCGCGCATGTCTAAGGCACTTTTGCTTCTCACCCTTCTGGCTGGCCTGTCGGCCTGCGCGGAAAATCAGGGCCGCCAGACAAATTGTTGGTCCGCGAACACGCTTTCATTTGCCGCGTCTGACGCCCCGGTAACGGGCTGCGATTGGGTCGAAATCGGTGGGTAAGATTGTGCGCTTGTCTGCCATGGCGCTTGCGCTGACCGCCTCCGCGGCGGTGGCGCAAGGCGTGCCGGAAGTCGATGTGTCTGCAATCGTGCAGATGCAGTCGATCAACGCGGGCGAACAAGCCCAGATGGTTGAGCAAGCCCAGATCAGCGCCACGCTGACCCAAAACCTCGGATCGCGGGCGGACCAGATCGCCGCCTTGCAGGATACCATCAATATGCTGCGCGGATCGTCGGCCATGACGACGGACCTTGAAGGCTTGGACGGCATGGTCGCCAGTGCGGTCTATTCGATCGAGGACAACAACCCCTACGCGGGGCGGCTGTTCGGTGACGCCCGCGAAACTATCGAGTCGATGATCGCCCAGACAGCGGTGAAGTTCGGCAATGACCCGGCGCTGGCGGCTATCGGGATCAACGCGGTTGAGTTTCGGTGCTGGTTTCAGGCTCTCGTCAAACAGGAAAGCCGGTTCCAGATCGGAGCGCGGTCGCCAAAGGCGGCCTTCGGCCTGACGCAGATCATTCCCGGCACGGCCAAAGACCTCGGCATTTACCCGGCCTATTATGAGGACCCGTATCTGCAACTGGACGGCGGCGCCCGCTACCTGATGCAGCAAGTCCGGAAGTTCAGATCCATGCCGCTGGCTCTCGCGGCCTACAACGCTGGCCCCGGAGCCGTGCTGAAATACGATGGCATCCCGCCCTACACAGAAACGCAGGATTACGTCAAAAAAATCAGCGGTTTCTACAATGTCTATGCCGCCCGGATCAGCGGCGCGGACCAGACCGGGACACTGGCGCTGGCCGATATGTCGATTTCTGAAATGTCGAACATATCGGACGCGGCCATGTCCTACGCCGGTTACAGCCAGGAAATTCTGATCCAGTCGCTCTCGCGGCTGCAAGAGATTTTGCGGCGTATCTCGCTCTCGGCCTCGGCCAAGGAAGCGATGGATCTCAACAGCTACGCCAAGGCGGAAGTCACGCGCATGGCCGGTGTCCTGACACGGCTCATGGCGGTGAAGCGCAAGGCAGAATGGGCGCAATATGGAACGCTCTTTGCGGCCTA
>JBBSOT010000659.1:0-1500 GCA_038259455.1 Hyphomicrobiales bacterium
CTCCAGTTCGCCACGCGCGACGTCGATGAAGATGCTGAAGTCGAACCGGTCGCCAAGGCCGGACCAGGGCGCCTCGTCGAGCAGCAGATAGTTGCCCTCGACGAGTATGAACTTGACCTCCGGGCCGATGACTGCGGCGCCGGCCCGCGACAATTCCATCGAGCGGTCAAAAACCGGAATGGCAATTTCAGCTTCGCCGGCACGAATGCGTGTCAGCAGGGCATCGAAACCGGCGAAGTCGAAAGTCTCCGGCGCGCCTTTGCGTTGGCGCAGGCCGCGCTGACCGAGCACTGCATCGTCGAAATGGAAACCGTCCATGGGCACGACCGCTGATGCCCCTTCGGGCAGCAATTCGAGAAGGCTTTCGGCCAGCGTCGATTTGCCCGATCCGGGCGGCCCGGCGATCGCCACGACGAAGCGCCTGGCGCTGGCGGCGCGTTTGAAGATGGTGGCAGCGATTGTGGCGATCTGGGACATGGGCCTCCCGACTGTTTCGGCCCCATCCTGCCGGGTGACGGAGCGAATTTCAAACCCTTTGCCCGATCGCATTTGCAATCGGGTATTTCAGGGCCGCACGAGGTAGCTTGTGTTTGCGAAATTGTTTGCTACCAAGAGTTTCGATTCCTTGTGGGCAGGTTCAGGCTGATGGTCGCGCGTCTGCGCAAAGCGCTTCGATTACAGTTGATGCCGCTTGCTCTTGGTTTTGTTCTCCTGGCGGCGACCGTGGGCGCCCGATCATGGCTTGGCGAGACGCAGCTCGAGCGCAATGACGTGGTTCGCGCCAAGTTCGAGCTCGATAGCCATATCGTGATGACGCTGTCGCGGATCAAGGATGCCGAGACCGGCCAGCGTGGATACCTCCTGACCGGTGAAGAGGCGTATCTCGATCCCTATTACTCGGCCTTGGAAGCGCTTCCCGCCGAAATGACGGCGATTGGCAGTGCTGTGGCTGACAGTCCGCAGCGGCTGAAGCAGTTCGAAACATTGCGTGTGTTGATCGAAGAAAAGCTGGCCGAACTCGACCAGACCGTCTCGCTCAGAAAGAACGGCGACGCGGCCGGCGCCCTCGCGATTATGCGCAGCGACCGTGGCCAGCGTCTGATGGACCAGATCCGGGATGTGATCGGCGACATGCATGCTGGCGAGAATGCCGAATTGGAAAGGCAACTGGGCGCCTCCGAACGCACGGATTCATGGGTGCGATGGGCCTCGATCGCGAGCCTGATCGGTGTATTCGCTCTTGGGCTTTACGGGCTGTTTGATGCCAGGCGGCGCCTGCGTGACGTCATCGTGACGCAAGACAGCCTTGCCTCTACCAACGCTTCGCTGCGTCATGAGATTGCCAGTCGTGAGGCTGCGGAATCGCAAGTCCGCCAGATGCAGAAGATGGAGGCGGTCGGCCAGTTGACCGGCGGCATCGCGCACGATTTCAACAACATGCTGGCGGTAATCCTGAGCGCCATGAACCTTATCCAGCGCAAGCTGGCGCGCGGCGAGAGC